>CACYPI010000016.1 GCA_902776275.1 uncultured Aeromonadales bacterium | reverse complement strand
GGCGGCGGCCTTGGGAACCTTGAGAATTGCGGTCGATCTTGCTGGGATCAGCGGTCGAGCCGCGTGAGATTATCGGTCGAGGTTCGTGGGATTTTCCAATCCTCTGGCCGGATATTTCCGGATTGTCCGGAAGGTTGCGTTGTTTTTGACTTTTCATCGGAAGGACAGAAGGGAGGCTTCCTTTCAAGCGCCGTCTTTTCTCCTTCCATGCTTGATCGGCTCTGCCACGCAGAGGACAGGCTCTTGGAAGAGATACGCAACCGCAGGGTGATTGCCGAGGCCCGCAAGGCCGCGCCTGACACGGGCGCCTGATCTGGTGCAAAGGCCCGCCGCGCTTGATGCCTTCCTGCGGCGGTGCCACAATTCCTTCGCGCCGCCCCTGCGGCGCCTTCAATTCCCCATTCCAATTCCAATGACAGCACGGAGGAACGCGCCATGCGCGGAGAACACGGCTTTTCCATTCCCCCTGCCGGCGAGCTGCTCTCGTCGGTGCCCGGCAGCTACAGGATCGACTTGCAGGCGGCGCACCGCCCGCAGGCCCTGCGCGGCCCGTCGGATCCCGAATGGTTCAGCGCCGAGGGCTTCCTCGGATGGCTCTCCATGCAGGACGGGCCGGAGTACGCCTTGGCAGGCGGAACAAGGCGCGTCCTTGTGGACGACGTGTTCTCCGACGGATCGAGGATCTTCGAGCCCGGCGCGTTCACCGGGACATGGGAGCAGTTCGTGGAGCTGGGCGCCTCCGGCTGGGAGGAGTTCCTGCCCTGGTGCCGCTGCCTCATGGAACTGTGCGGCGGCGATCTCTCAAGGCTCAAGGACAGGCTCGACGCGTCAGGCGGCAGGGTGGCGCGCCTCATTCCAGGCGGCGCGGCGGAAGCCTACCGCTACTGGATGGACTCAGAGGCCTTCGCGGAGCATTGCAGGCAGCAGGGCATCGACCAAGCCTGACGCCGGAGGGCGGGGCTCCGCGCCCCGCCTTCTAGTTCCTTCCTGCTTTTCCAACCTTTCCTTTTCAATTCCTGCCTCCCGCCCGGATTGGAGCAGGGCGATGCGCCTTGCCCTTTTTAGGCTTATCCTACTTTGTGTACGTTTGTTGCATTATCGCACTAAATGTGATATAATACTCCCATCAATTGCGGAGAGAGGTGAAGGCCATGAGGAAGATGGTTGCATACGAGCCTGAAGCTACTGCATCGGGAACTGCGGTCTGGGTGTTCGAGCCGGGCGATCCGGCGCTCGGGGCCGCAATAGCCGGCGTGCTGAACGAGAAGGCAAGGAAGGCGGCGGAGTTCGCCGCGGCAGTCCGCGCCCTGGACTCGTCCCTCGCGTCAAGGGGGTGGATCCTCGACAAGGACGCGGTGAGGCGCGGGCCGGTGTCGTTCTCGCCTGAAGGCGGCTGCAAGGCCTCGATCTACGGCGCGAGCGCCAGGTTCGACGGCCTGCTTTCCTGCGGCACCCGCGCCGCCGTGCTCAATGACGGCTCTTGCCTCAAATCCATGGTGCCGGAACTCGGGCCGGGATGCGACAAGATGGATGTGGTTATCAACGTCCGCGAGTGCGCTGACCAGTCGGACGCCTTCGTGCGCGGCCTCAACCGCACGATCCTGAAGAAGCACATAGCAGGCGGCGCAGCAGCCTGTCCCGCCTGGTATTTCGACACCATAGGGCGCTGGGCGCAGTCCAGGCACCACGGCATGGGGGCGGGGATCATCTGCCCGCACCTTCCTGCCTCGTGGAAGCAGATTGCGGATGCAGTTGTTCGCCTGGGGGAGGGCGTGGATGCCAGCTTTTTTTGCGCGCCAGCCTTGGCCCTGCGCCGCTGGCTTGTCGAGAAGTGCGGCGGCGGCAGCGGAGATGCGAACAGCGCGCTTACTAGGTGCTGCTCAATGAGCGGCGGCGCCTTCTCGCTGCAAAAGCCGTTCTGGATCATGGATCCCGTCAAGGGGCCGCGCTCGCTTGACGAGGACGAGCTGGCAGGCATGGATTGGAGCGGCCTTGCCGCCGCGCTGGATAGCGCAGGGTGGAGCGGTGCGGAGGATTGCCCGGACTACCAAGGCATGAGCGACAGCTTGGATCCGGCCCCGCTGGAGGAGCCGTCAATCCATTGGGACATCGAAAGCGAACTTGAAAAGGAACATGATCGCCTCTTCGGGTTCTTCGGGTTCTGCACTTGCATCTATGACTTCGTGAAAAAGATCCGCGATGCAGCCGTGGAGAGCGTCGCCGCCTCATCGCGCATCGAGCTTGATCCGGATGCGCTTGCGGAGGAGAGCATCGCTGATGGAGGCTCGCTCCGCTTCCCGCCCAAATGCGAGGCTCATGCGCAGTCCCTTGGCTGGCTCATCTCCGCCTACGCAGACAAGGCTTGGAACGGCAGGCTCGTTGAGGGGCCGGCGGCCGGTTCTGTGTCTTGGAGCTTTTCGCGCTCACTGGTGCTCGGGTGCGCTAAGGCCTTCGCCAGAGATGTGATCGAGGACTGCCGCAGGATCCTCATGTCGGGCGGCGAGTGCTCCAAGAAGCTGCTGAAGCTGCCGTGCTACCGCGCGTACAACGCGCTCCCGGCCGGAATAAGGCGCGAGATGCTGATCCGCTTCGGCGAATACAAGGTGAGGCACTTGGTATCTGACAACGCCCTGCCCGGCGGCTGCCTCTCGAAAGTGGCGCAGGCGGCTGCCGAGGAAGCGGGTGCCGAGGTCATTCCAGCCGAGCTTTGCGCAAGCGCAAGGAGCGCGGCATGACGGAAAGGCAGGAGGGATGCGGCACGGAAGGCCGGGTGCTGGAAAGGGGGAAGTGGACGCTTGGCCTGGCGGTGGAAATCTGGCCTGAAAGCCGCGCTGGGGACGAGGCGCAGCTCGCGCGATGGCGCGAGGATGATCTCAGATGGCAGTGGAACACGATCGCGGAGGCTGCGTCGATCCCCGGCTTCGCCAGCGGCCCGTTTGCTGAAAGGCTCCGCTCGATCACAGGCAAGCTGCCGCCGGAAGGGGTGGCGGCGGCCCTGCATGAGTTCGCGTGTGCGGCTGGAAACGAGGAGCCTTTGCCGGAGGGGCTTGCGCTGCTTGAAATGCTCGACGGGCCGGAGGCGCTGGAGGCTTGGCGGCGCAAGGCGGCGGAGCTGGAGGCGGAGCGCCGCCGCCAGGAAGAGCAGAAGAAGATGGGGGAGTGCCCGTTCTAGCAGGCCGGCGGGAGCGCGGCCCAATTCCGACCGCCGTCCCGCACACGGCTTTATTTCCTGCCATTCCCAATACTCAATTCCATGCGTTCTTTTATGTATCATTTGTTGCACTATTGCAACAAAAGTGATATAATAGAGCCATCTTAAAGAAAAGGAGAAAGCCCCATGAAGAACGCCGATAACATTTTAACCGTATCCCTCGATAGCCTCTTCCAGTCAAATCAGATAGCCGTGAAGAGCATTGAAGTGCCCGACTGGCAGGATCCGGCCCGCGTCCCGGCGATCGACCCGAACTACGTTTTCCCGCTGCCGTTCCTGAACCAGGTGCTGCTCTACCTTGCCTGCCCGCTGCACGACTGCCTCTACATCTCCGGTCCCTCCGGGTGCGGCAAGACCACTATGGCGCTGCAAATCGCCGCAAGGCTCGGCTGGGGCGTCGAGCAGATCACGCTCTGCGGTAAGAGCGAGAGCGCCGACCTCATAGGCCACGCCGCGCTGCGCAAGGGCGAGCTCGTCTACGAGTACGGCCCGCTGGTGCGCGCAATGCGCCAGGGCGAGATCCTGCTGCTCAACGAGATCGACCTCATGCCGCCGTCGGATCTCGCCGCGCTCAACGACGTGCTTGAGGGCAAGCCGCTGGTCATAGCCCAGAACTGCGGCGAGATCATCACCCCGGCACCCGGCTTCCGCGTCATTGCCACGGCCAATACCAACGGCCTCGGCGATCAAATGGGCTTCTACAGCGGCGCACGCGTCATGAACCAGGCTTTCCTCGACCGCTTCAGATTTGTCGAGGTGGGCTATCCCGACGAGCGTACCGAGACCGCGATCGTCTCGACAGCCTGCCCGGAGCTTGGCAAGGATCTGATCTCAAACCTCGTGCGTCTAGCCGGCGAGCTGCGCCACGCTGGCTCTGACCAGAACATGGCGGCGCTGTC
Source organism: uncultured Aeromonadales bacterium (assembly GCA_902776275.1). Classification (GTDB taxonomy): domain Bacteria; phylum Pseudomonadota; class Gammaproteobacteria; order Enterobacterales; family Succinivibrionaceae; genus Succinivibrio. The sequence continues at coordinate 32,992 of CACYPI010000016.1, read as the reverse complement.
GGCGCCGTTCTCAACCCGCGTCCTGCTGCGCGTTGCCTCGCTCAAACAGGCTTGCCCGATCCTGCCGTTGCATAAGGCGATTGAGATGGGCTATTCGCTCAGGCTGCCTGACACCGAGCGCGAGTACGTCGCAAGGCTTTGCGCCGACATTTTCGGCAACGGCGGCTCGGACGGCAGTGGCTCGATGGGCAAGAGCGCACCGCGCCACAATCAGGAAGAGGACGGGCAGGATCAGGAAGAGGGCGGCGAGCATGGGAATGAGGAGAATGGCGGCGATCATCTAATGGCTTGCTGACAATGGCGCATGGCCGCCATGCGCAAGCATGGCGGCTTTCCTTTTCCCGCGCCGGACAGCGCCCTGCCATGAACACCTCAATATTTGCATCATTTGTTGCCATAATGCAACAAATGTGATATAATAGTGGCATCAAAAGGAACAAGAGAGGTGCTACATGGCCAAGTGCAACGGCAAGGTTGTTGAGGGCGCGCTGCCCATCATCGTCACGAACTACGCAAGGGCCTTCGGGGTGAAGGTGCGCATGCAGGGGTGCACCGCCTACACCAACGGGAGGACCATCACCATTCCGAGGCTCGACCTTTCCGATCCCGTCATCTCGCGCATGGCCTACGGCTACCTCGCCCACGAGGCGGCGCACGTCCGCTATTCGGATTTCGTGGCCGTCGGCAGGGTGAAGCGCCAGTTCCTGCTGCACACGCTCGTGAACATCATCGAGGACGCGAGGATCGAGCGCCTCATAGGCAGGCAGTTCATCGGGGTGTGGGAGAACCTTGAGCTTCTGCGCTCGAACCCGAACTCGGGCTTCGAGGAGTTTCGTCTCAAGGCGCCCCTCATGGACACGCTCCAGCAGGTGCTCGCGATGTTGCTCTTCTACACCGGGGCATACTGCCAGCGCTTCAAAGTGCTGCGTCCCCGCGCGGCTTTCATGCTGCGCCTGCTGCGCCAAAAGATGGATCACGCCACGGTTGCCAGGATCTGCGATCTGAGCCTGATGGTGCTCGATGCCAAGAGCACAGAGGACGCGATCTCAATCGCAAAGAGCATCATCAACACCATCAACGTCGAGGGCGTGCTGTCCAAAGGCGCGAAGGGCGATTTCGGCAAGCCTAATGCTAATGCGGGCAAGGGCAAGGGCAAGTCAAAAGGCAAGGCGCAGGGGCAAGGGCAAGGGCTTAAAAAGGTATTGCTCCGCAGATATTGCGAGGAGCTTTCTGATGCCGAGAAGAGGCTCAAGGCAAGCACGGACGGCGATGTGTCGAAAATCGCCCCTGGCGCCGATCACGCTTGGGCGATCTCGGCACTTTGCAAGGAAGAGATGTGCGCCCGCGACGACCTGGGGGTTTTCGAGTCTGGCGAGTGCCATCAAGGGCGCCCGAACTTCATCGAAAGCGTAGCCTCGAGCGCCCGACTTCGCAGGGAGCTTTCAGCAAGGGTTCGCGCCTTTGTCGAGAATTACGGCAGCTCCTGCGCACGCGGCAACCGCATCAATCCCTATCGCCTAGCGCTTGCGCCCATCGGCGAGACGCGCGTTTTCAGGGACAGGATCATCCAGCGCGACAACTCGACCTCGGTGCATCTGCTCGTGGACTCGTCAGGCTCGATGCTCACTTTCGACGACAAGCGCCAGCTCACGCGCTGCGAGGCGGCTTGCCGCTGCGCGCTCTCGCTGGCGCTCGCGCTAGAGGGCATAAGCGGGATCCACTCCATGTGCTCGTTCTTTCCTGGCTCCGAGCACGAGGTGGACGTGTGCCTCCGCGACGGACAGCGCGCGACTGAACGCGCGGCCTATTTTGACCAGGTGCCGCGCGGATCGACCCCGCTTGCGCAGGCTATCTGGCACGCCATAGGCAGCGCGGAGCGCACCGAAGCCCAGCGCCACATCGTGATCGTCATTTCGGACGGGATCCCCGACAGCGTGGAGCAGGCGCGCACAGCGATTGCCGCCGCACAGTCTCGCGGCATAGAAATGTTTGGCATAGGGATCAGCCTTGAGTTCATCAAGTCCCTGATCCCCAACAGCGTTGTGATCGAGGATCCGTCCGAGCTTTTGGGCGCGGTGTTCAAGATGTTTGAAAAGGCGCTGATCCCAATGGAGATGGCTGCCTGAAAAGCCCCGCACTGGGGCGGCTTGCGGGCGCACGGCAGGAGCAGGAGCTTACCGGGCGCCCTTTTTTTTGGGGGGCGAGGAGGGCGTGTACCGGGAGGGGAGCCGGACAGGGGCTGCACCGCAAGTGGCGCGGCCCTGCGGGAGAGTGGAAGAAAAGCAGCCACAGAGCGGCCGTATCCTGCTTTTTCGGCGGAGCTTCCGTGCGGCAGCGTTCCGGGCGCCTACCGGGAATGGCCCGGCTTTTCTTGTTCGTGCAGGCCTTTTGCATATCCCTGCGCCCTTTCATCGTGTATTGGCATCAACTCCTTATTGGTTACGTTTGTTGCATTAATGAAACAAACGTGATATAATAGCCTCATCAAGCAAGGGGAGGAAAGCCTCATGAAAATTGACTTGGATCAGATCATCTGGGACGGCCTCATGGATCAATCGATCGACTCGGCCTATTTCCCGGACGGCGATGATGGGAAAGAGCGCTTTGCTGACTTCGCGGAGAACTACGTCCTGTGCAACGCCTTCGGCGATGGCGGGGTGCCCGCCAATACCAAGCTGCTGCTGGGCGGAGCGAAGATCCCCGCCTCAAGGTTCGGGAGCCGCGAGGAGCTGGCGGAGGCCGTGGCGGAGAGGGCCGTGGAGATGCGCAAAGCGGCACAGTCCGAGGAGTCCTTCAGCAGGGCTGTGGGGGAGTTCGTCGAGGCCAGGTTTGGCAGGGAGGCGCAGGCATGAGCACGTTTGTTGTCAATTCCGGTCGGCTCTCGGAAGAAGAGCTTGGAAGGCTCTGCAAGCAGGCGGACCCGGGCGCGGAGGTGCTCGCAGACGGCAAGGACGCGGCGGTGTTCGTGTGGCTGCCGGATGTGCTTCGCTACAGGCACGATAAGGATCTCTGCGTCGCTGGCCTTGAGGAGAGCACGGGGGTGTTCTCCGATTTTGCCAAGGAGAAGGCAGGGGAGAACGAGGCATGAAGAAGCTGGCGAAGAGGCTTGACGCCGCCGAAAACTGCATGCGCCCCGCCTGCGCCGAGCGCCGCGCCAGAGGGGTGGCACATTAATCGAACGAATGTTCACATAGGAGACAGGAAGATGGAAGCCAAAAACGGAAACGCGGAGCAGCCTAGCGTCATGGAGCTGATTGACCGGGCAAACAAGAGCCTGATCCAGTCAAGTAAGGAACTGCGCGAAGCTATGGGAGCCTTGCGCGGCCTGGAAAAATCCCCAGGGGGCGAGGCGGCAATGGAAGTGCTGGAGCGCCTTGAAAATAGCGCCACCACAGAAGGGATCTCTTCAGTTGAAAATAGGATCATGAACATACAGCTTGCCGTGCTGAAGCTGAAGAACATGATCTCGGAGGCAGCCGGAATAGGCAAGTCCTGACTGGACGCGTGGGCGTGGCGCGGGCATCGCCCGCGCTTTTTTTTGGCCGCCAGGTTGTTCCGGCAGGGCGGGCGAATACGCCCCGTGCATGAGGCTTGCCAGCCGCTTTCTGGAGCAGGATGCGGGCAAGGGACTGCCTGTATCACTCTTCATTTGTTGCAATAATGCTACTTTTGTGATATAATGATGCCATCAAGACAGCAAAAGGAGGAGATCATGCGCGAAGCGTGGAGATTGTGCTTCAACAAGCCCATGCAGGGCGAGAAGGCCCCGGAGCCGTCAAGAGGGCAGATCCTGCCGCTTGAACCTTGGATCCACCCGTACACGCACGGCGACGAGGAGAAGTGGTGGGACTCCGTGCTCAACGCCTTCCCGGCACGCCTTGGCAAGGGCTGGGAGGCGAAGTTCGAGGCGGTGGACTGCATGGAGGAGTACGACGCCCTGGCTGGCGGCTTCGCCTGCTCGCGCCCCCGCGACGCGCTTGGCAGGGACGGCCTGCACGATCCGGCATTGCTCGAGATCATGCTTGAGCGCGGAAGCGAGGCCATGGAGTCCGGCTTCCTGCTGCCTGGCGATCTGCTAAGTCCCGAGTTCCCGCTGCACAGCGCGGCTGACGTTCTGCTTCTGGCTGGCTACCAGATCTCGGCTGCGCACGCGCTCGACTGGAACCGCGGAACGATCGCCTACAACATCCTTGCCGGGTATTCAAACTCGCTGCCGGAAAAGGCCCGCAAGACGTTCCTCAAGAACGCCGATCCGATGCGCGAGGCCGACCTCATCAAGCGCGATCTCGAGACCGAGCGCAACGGCGACACCACCGAATGGGCCGGGGGCTGGCGCGGCGAGATCAGGCGGCTGTGCGGGCTTGATCCCGACGGCTGGGAGGGCATGGAGCAGTGCTGATGGAGGAAAGAACAATGGACTGTGGCAAAGGGAAGATCAAAGTGCTCTGGGTGGAGCCGGATCACCAGCGCAGGATCATGCTCCAGCATTGGGCCGAGATCCCGGAAGACGGCTTCGCAGGCGAAGCCGGCCGCCTCATCGGGGCCATGACGCTTGGGTGCGTCCCGTATGCGGCAGGCGGCGCCGAATACTGCTGCTGGCATGATCTGGACGCGGCGCTGCGCGACGGCCCGATCGTGCCGACTGCAATCATTCCGGCGGATTTTGAGGGCGGCCTGCCGATTGTGCTCTGCGGGGCAATCGCTTTTTCGTCCGCTGGCGCGGATGGAAGGCCTGCAAGCCTCGGCCCCGGCGACTGCGCCGAGATCATGCGCCAGCTCCTGGCGGATCAGCCGAGGCTCAAGGAATACATATCGAGGATGGAAGACTTTGCGCGGCGCGCCGGGCTCTGACCCGGGCGGCAATCCGGGCAGGCGTGCGGAAACAGGAAAGGGGGAGGCGAAGGTGCATTGCAAGTTCATCACATCGTCATTCGCGATGGCGGCGGCAGATCTGATCATGCGCGGGAGATGCCCCGAGATCGAGGAGATCGCAAGGGCGGGAAAGCCCGATCCAGGGCCGGAGGACAGGCTTGCCGCGTGGGAGCGCCTTGCCTCGTCCAGCTCTGACAAGGCCGTGCTCGCCATGGGCAGGATCTTGGGCGGCTTGCAGCGCGGGGTGGCGGGCTGCATCCGCTTCCGCCTGTGCGCGCCCCGCCTTGTGGAGCGTCTCAGGTTTAGCTCCGGCTGGGGGCCGCTGCCCGTGGTCGAGTCCTTTTCAAGCGGCGGCGCGGAAAAAGCGCTGTCGTGGGAGTGGACGCACGGCGACGGGGCCGTCTGCACGGACTCGGCCATCCTGCCGGAATGGCTGGCCTCTGCAAGCTGCCTGACGGCGCTCATCATCGCGCAGGCGCGCTTTGAACGCAGGGCGGACGCCAAAAGCGCGGACGACGTGATCATGAAAGCCTGCGCCATGGGCTTGCGCGTGTCGGCCATTCCCGATCTCAAGGGCCTGCTGGAGGAGATGAACGCCACCGCTGACAAGTTCACTGATGGCAGGGGCCTCTAGGCCCAAGACAGCAGGGCCTCCGCTTCACGGGCGGAGCTTCGGAGCCGGGCAGATGCCCGCCTTTTCCGTTCCTGCTTTCCGATCTTCCCGCCGCCCCGCAGAACAGGACGCTTGCCCAATGCCCCCGCAGGGTTGGAGGCTTATTATCCTCATCTTCTCCCATTCTGTGTACTTTTATTGCATTTTTGCAACAAGTGTGATATAATGAAGCCATCTTCAGAAGGAAAAGGAGTCCTAAATGGTTACGGTTTGTGTATGCGGTGCTGGCAAGGACAGCACTGAAGTCGCAGCAATCAAGAAGGCCCTTCCGGGCGCGGAAGTGCTCGTGCAGGGCGAGGACGCCGCAGTGTTCTTCCTGCTTGCCGACCATCTCCGCGACGAGCTCAAGGAACTCGGCAGGGACGGCTGCGGGCCGGACGAGGATGCGGTGCGCAAGCTGGACGACAAGAAGCTGTGCGAGTACATGCAGGACGAGTATGAGGGGGCTTTCGCCGACGTGTTCTGGTCAGGGTTGAAGGAAGATGCCGCTGAAGGCCTCTTTGACAACCTTTAAGGAGGAAAGCAATGCGCTTCGTGATCTTTCCGAGGCCATGAACATGACGGATGATGCGGACGTTGACGAGAACATCGAGTACTGCATTTGCGAGGAAATCGGAGAGGGGGAAGAGTGATGGAGCTTGCGGCCAATTCTTCCGACGAAGGCGGCATGAAGCTGGTTGACATTGATCTTGACGACGCGCTCCGCGTCGCTCTCAGGACGGAGACAGCAAGGAGCCGCCTTCAGGAGCTTGAGCGCTCGGGCAGGCGAGGGGAAATGCGCCGCGTGTTCCGCTGGGCGGCGTGGAAGGCGTGGGACTGGGCGCAGGACTTGGCCATGGAGGCAGACCGCGAGATCCGCTGGACGCTTGGCGGCAAGGCGCTTTCCGGGCTCTCGGAGGACGGGATCATAAAAGCGCTTGAACGGCGCGCAGTGGAGATCTGATCTGGAAACAGGAGGAATGGCAAATGAAGTTCTTTTTCTTTGAGAGGCCCGAGCAGATTGAGGGCAAGGGGTGCCTGTGCTCCTTCGGCGCGGATCGCCAGATCTGGGTGCCGGGGGCGCCGGAGGACGACGTGCTCCGCGTGGAAGCCGGAACAGGCGAGGGGGAATGGAATGACGGCAGGACGGAGGGCTTCAGGGAGCTTTCGAGGCGCCGCATCGTCCTGCTGCGCCCCGGCGCGGACTTTGGGAAGTTCAAGTGGTGCGCGTGCGGCGGGCTGTACACGCTGCCGCCCGGAAGGGAAGCGCTTTTTGCCGGGCTGCGCTCGCTTGCCGCGATGGACTTCGCGGCGACCGGGCAGGCGTCGGAGCTGCGCTATGTGGAGAACGGCGATCTGCCGCTCGTGACGGAGGAGGAGGCTGCGAAATGGAAGAAGGAATGAATGGCAGGGAGGACGGGTTCCTGGATCTCGTCCTCGACGAGGAGACCAATACGTTTGCGGATCCGGCGAAGGCGCACGACGGAGGCGGGTACGCCCAGCCGCACCGCGTCTGGCGCGGAGAATGGCGCGGCCTGCCGCTGGAGGTTGAGGTGTTCGACACCTCGTGCGGCGGCTTCGGCAGGCGCTGGCGCATGCTCGTGACGCTCGGCGGCAGGACGGTTGCCTCGGAATATGACGCCGTGGACAGGCGCGATCCTGAAGGCCAAGCCTCATGCGATGAGCCGCTGGACGACGAGCTCGACCGGTTCATCGCGGGCCAGACCGGGTACGGATTCAACCCGTGATCCGGGAGGGAAAGTGAATTGCAGTTCATTGGAGGAATTTGAAATGTGCGGATTGAGGGAACAGGCGTGCTCGCTGCTGGCCGCCGAAATGGAGCGCAGCGGCAGGCAGGGGCTTGAGGGGCTTGCCGCGGCAGCGGCAGAGCTCTACGCCAGGGCGGAGAAGCAGCGCGGAAGCCTCAGCTTCAGGCAGTCGGCGCTCGCGGCGCTGCTCGGCTACTTCGCGTCGGACGCCGGAAGCCTTCCGGATCTGCTTGCGGAGATCAGCCGCCGCAGGCAGGCGTGAGATGAAGCGGCCCAAATTATTTTTAGCATTTGTTTCAATATTGCAACAAATGTGATATAATAAGGGCATTGAAAGTTGAGGAGGAGCAGCCATGCGCTACATCATTGATACGGATTTGGACTTGTCCAATGAAGAGATCCTGAACTTCGTGCAGTCGGCCCGCATGGACGGAAGGCACGGCGATCCCAGTGGCGGCGCAGAAGACAAGGCGTGGAGGGACGGAAGGGACTGCGCCTGCGCCATGATCATGCCGGAGGACGCCGAGGCCGCGATCCAGTCGTTCATGGGCGAGGACAAGCTCCGCAGGCTCGGCGTCGAGCCCATGGAGATCGCAAGGAACGCCGCCGACTGCGTGGACATGAATGACGCGCTCCGTAATGCGGTCTGCGACGCCGTGATCGAGGCCAGGAGGATTGCAGGATGATGTACCAGAACAACATGCGCCGCGCCGCTTCAAACCCCAACCTTGGAGCCTTCCCGCCGCCCCAGGCGGCAGGACAGGGCATGGCGCCCAGGCAGCCCGTGATCCAGCAGGCGCCTCAGCGCCCGCAGTACGCCGCGTCCATGGCCCCGCAGGCCGCGGCTCCGGCACCGGCCCCCGCGCCGCAGTACCAGGCGTATCAGGGCCAGAGCGCGCCCCAGCGCGCCCCAGCCCCTGTTCCGGCCCCCCAGTGCGCGCAGGCCCCGGCAGGGCAGCCAGTCCAGATGCAATGCGCTCCGGCCCTGATGCAGTACGCGCAGGCTCCCGCACAGCCGCAGGCCCAGCAGGCCCCCGCGCCGCAGTTCGGGTTCGGCATGCCGCAGGGCGGCGGGCAGGCGCAGGCCGCAAGGCCCCAGCGCCGCAAAAACCAGTTCCTCTTGAGGAAGTTCAAGGAGTTCGACGCCCAGGATCCCGCCGTGTTCGGCCAGATCCGCGCCGGCATGGCCCAGGACTGCCGCGACAAGCGCGTGAGGATCTCATGCTGCCGTTTCGGCGGCGTCTACTTCCTGCGCTTTCCATACGATCCTAGCCAGTCATTCAGCGACTACATCCGCGACAAGTACGGCGCCGAATTTTACAAAGGAGCGAAGGTGCAGATCCCGGACATGAACGGGCAGATGCGCGACAGCTTCGCCGCAAGGATGTGGACGGTCGAGGAAGGGAAGATCCAGGCCGTCTGGAACGACATGCAGCAGGCCGCCTCCTCAGCGGGGCTCAGGCTGCCCGACGGCACCGCCTACCAGTTCCCCAGGCCCCAGCGGAGAACGTGGCAGGGCTGAACGCCCGGAACCGACAAGTTTTGCCTCCGTTGCGCCGGAAAGCCTTTTCCCGGCGCTTTTTTTCTGCCCCCTTCAAAGGTGCCGGCCCCCGCGCGGCGCGGCGAAGATCCACCATGCAACATTGCCTTTCCAGGCCCAGCCTGGCAACTCTTGATGGAGGATTCAATGCCGGAAGAAAACCAGAACGCCGCGCGGCAGCCACAGGCCGCAGCGCAGGATCAGGGCACCTCGCGCCCCGAGCGCACCGTCACTAGGCCGCGCACCGCCAACGCGCAGCGCCGCCGCGCCAGCTCGGACATAGACAGCGTGGTCGCGCGCGTCCAGCGCGGATCGCTGCGCTACCGCGATCCCAAGGAGACCCGCGAGTTCATCGAGCGCCGCCGCGAGGCCGCGCTAAGAAGGCAGAAGGAGAAGGAGCAGGAGATCCCGGAGACCATCGTCGCCCAGGAGCCCTCTCTTGTTCCAAGCCGCCTGCGCCACATGCGCAACTTCTACAGCCGCGTGTTCGCCTTCTCGAACAACCGCGTGCTCACCGCCGCGCTGTCAAACTTCAACCAGCTCGACGACGGCTACCGCCTAATCTTCGCGGAGCTGCCCGCCATGATCTCCGACCGCAAGATCGTCTCGGCTGCCGCAGCGCTCGCCAACACCCGCTTCTCGGAGCTCTCAGCCCATGTGCAGGCCCTGCGCGAGAAGTCGATCGCGCTCTACAAGCAGAACGCCATCAGCCTCAAGGCCGTGGGCGATCCTGACTCGAAGCTCCAGATGGACACCCCGCCCCGGGAGTTCCAGTTCAAGTTCTCAGAGCCGGGCACCCCGCGCTTCCTCGCCGAGCTAGAGAAGGCCGACACCGCGATCTGCGCCGAGCACTACCTCGTCATGATGGGGATCTACCCCGAGGAGGAGGAGATCCACGATCAGAACGCGCTCCTGTCCGCCGTGCGGAACTACACCTCGGTGATCTTCCAGCTCGTCCGCCGCTTCCGCAACCGCATCCGCGACGAGCGCAACGCGCCCGCGCCGCAGGAGGGGGGTGGCAGAAAACCGGAAGGCGGCGCCCAGGAGGGCAAGCCGCAGCAGGAGGCGCAGGGCGATGCGCCGCAGGAGGCCGCGAGCAAGCCCGCCGGAACGCAGGCTCGCCAGGATGGGCCTTCTTCCGCGCAGGCACCGGAACAAGCGCCTGAAGGTTCGCAGCAGGGCTGAACGCCCGATGCCTGATGGGCGGGGCCCTGTCCGGCCCCGCGTTGCCGCCGGGTTCTTTTTCCTTAACCGGCGGCCTTTTTTTTGCCCGCAAAGCGGCCTTCCGAGCCGTTGGCAATAGGGGTGCCCGCTTGAGACTGGGAAAGGCCCTTGCAGGGCGTTCTGGAACAGATTGGAGGGTATTCTGAAAGAGGTTCAGTAGTTGGTGATGAGCAGCTCGGGCTCCGTGCGGCTGCACTTGAGGCCGTTCACGCTGTGATCCGCGCCGAGCGCATGGAGGTGCAGTCGGCTGCGGCGCGCCCATTCGAGCACGGCATAATTCGTGCCGTCCCTGCCCGAGACCTTCTGCGAGAGCGCGAACCTGACGCCGCGCAGGGAAAGGAGCGAGAGCGCTTCCATGAGCCTACGGTCGTCGGCCTCCGTCCAGCCGTCCTTGCCCCCGTCGGCGAGAAACGGCGGATCGGCATAGGCGAAGTCGCCCTCGCCCAGCGAGTCAAGCCAGCCGCCCTCGGCGAAGTCGCCGCAGCGGATCGTGGGATCCTTGAGGCGCAGGCGCATCATGAAACTCTTGAGCCTCCTCAGGGCCTCGCCGGTGATGGGCTTCCTCATCTTCCCCGGCGGAGCGTTGAACGCGCCGTCAGGGCCGAAGCGGAACCCAGGCTCCGAGGCGAACGACAGCAGCAGGAGCTTGAGCGGCGAGCCGTCGCGCCGCTGCTCCTCCATGAGCCGCCGCCTCCCGTCGATCCTCGCGGACGGATCGGCAAGCGAGTAAGCATCAGAGAGCTCCTCAAGCTCGTCCGAGAGCCCCTGCCACTGGCGCTCCTTGAGCCATGAGTACATGCCCGCCACCGCCGGGTTGCGGTCGTTCACTATGTAGCGCTCCGCGCGCGAATTGGCGAACACGTCCCCGCCGCCGCACATGAGATCCGCGAACGTGCGGATCCCCTTGGGCAGCAGGGGCACCAGCTCGCGCAGCACGGGCGCCCGCGATCCCCGAAAGCGCAGGACTGACGGGATCAGCGTCTGGCTGCCCATTCCGCGCCCTCCGCCTGCTGGCACGAGGGCCCGTGCCCTTCGGCCCAGCCGTATTCGCCGTCCCCGCCGGAGCTGCACGACGAGAGGATCGCCACGCACAGCACCAGAACGGCGCACGCGATCGTGATCATGAGGATCTTCTTCATGGCATCCAGCCATTCCTGCTTCTGATTGCCGCCTTTTCCCGCCATCGGGCCTCCCCGGCTTCCGCCTGCTTTTTCCAGGATCTTGCGCCGGACAGCGCGCCCGGGCGGGCCCCAAGGGGGCAGGAGGCATGTCAGGCCCCGCCTGTGCCGCGGAGCGGCACGAACTGCATCCCGCCGCCGACGAAGCCCAGGATCCTGAATCTTGCGCCATGGAACGAGCAGATCCCCGCCGCATCGGGCTTGAGCACGGCCTCCTCGCTCACCTCGGGGCCGCGCCCGATCCGCTCGGAAAAGCGCACGTGCACGCCAGCGCCCTCCCTGCCGAGGTACTCGAGCCTGCGCAGGCTCCCTCTGGGATCGGGCAGCCTGCCCTCATGCAGCGCCTTGCCGAACGCGATCTTCCCGCCCCATGAGGCGAGGAAGTTCCGGCTCGGGCAGAAGATCCCGCCCTCCTGCCTTGCAAACGGCAATCCGGCGGAGTAGGTGATGGCGATCTTGCCGTCCTCCGGCAGCGGGAAGCGCCTTGGATCTCGCGTCATGATGCGCTGTCCGCCAGTTCCGACCGCCGACACGGCAAGCACCCGCCGCCACCCGATCATGTCGTCAGGCGACGATCCGATCACCTCGTAGTCGCCCGCGGGCCAGACGTACATGCCGAGATCCCGATCCTCCGCGATGCGGATGAAGCGCGCGGGGATCCACGATCCCTCCTCCATCAGGAGCCCGCCGGGCCTTGTAAAGCGCTCCTCCCCGAAGGCGGGGCTGGCCTGCACCGGCCGCCTGCTGTCAGGAACGTCCACGTAAGTCCACAGCCCACGCCCCGTGGTTGCGTGCGAGCAGCCTTCGAGATTGAGCGCTGCCGCGAGGGCCGCCGCCGCGGCCAGGAAAAGCATCTTTTTCATGCCCTGATCCTGCTCCTGTCTACCGGGGAAAAAAAGGGGGCCGATCCCAGGCTTCATGCGGGATCAGCCCCATTCTGCTGTTCCGTTTGGCGTCCGGAACTCAGCGGTACGGAGACACCTGCTGCGTGATGCCGTGCTTGTTGCCCTGATCGTCGTATCCGCCGATGGGCAGCCAGTCAGTCGCCGACGCCTGGACGGCGCTCGTGGTGTCGTCAAGCGAGCCCGAAGTGGACAGCAGCGTGAGCCACTCGGTGAGATCCACCTTCGTCCAGTCCACGGCCTCCATCTGCTCCATCGTGACGCCGGAGCAGTCCGGGCTCTTCGCCGGGCCGAACGCGCAAGTCTCGTCGTCGTCGGGGTAGACGTTGTAGCAGCCCTTGAGCGCATACTTGATCTGCTTGTTGAGGATGCGCGAGAGCGGCGACTCGAAACAGCAGTAGACGTAGTGCACCGGGATGATGCCGCCCTTGGCGAAGTGCTTGAGCTTGGGCTTCTCCCTCCAGCGCCCGGCGTAGCCGCAGTTCTTCTCGCGGATCTTCTGCTGCAAGGCCACCTCCTCGTTCCTGCACTTCGACCACATCTGGGCGAGCATCTTCGCCGCCGAGTAGATCGCGTAGGCCCAGCCGACGAAGGAGATCACGCTTGCCACCATGTTCGCGGCCTCCTCCCCGATCATCGAGGCCAGCTTCGACTGGAGCCACTCGCCCATCGAGGTGCCGTTGCTGATCACAGTTCCCGATCCGACCGCCGTCCCGGTGATCGCCGAGCCGATCTGGTAGACGAGGTTTGTGATCGCGGGCAGCACGACCTCGTTCATGAGCCCCGCGATGATCTGATCCTCCGCGTAGTAGGTGAGGCCCTTGAACACGTCGCCGGCATACGGGATTATGTTGTTGAGCGCGTTCGTGATGGGCGAGAGGATCTTGTCCTCGATCTGCGCGTAGGCCTGCCCGACCCCGGTGAAGTTCTTGAACATGTCCCAGCCCACGCCGTAGAGCTGGGAGTAGTCGCCCTCGATGTTGAAGCCCTGCTCGAACGTCGCGAAGTTGCCGTTCTGGATCGACTCGCCCACGCCCTTCATCTTCCAGACGTGCGCGATCTGCCTGACGTACTGCGACGTGTCGATCTGCGATCCCGGCTCCTTGCAGCAGTTGTTCGCGCTCAGGAACTTGCCGGTGCCATGGGTGTAGTCCTTGCACTCCTCCTTTGTCGGCTTGAAGAACGTGCAGCTCACGGACGCGCCTTGTTCGGCAAGCGACTTGGACGGATCGATCGGGGCGGCCGAGGTGCTGGTGGCCGTGCAGTCCACGTCGTTGAGCCCCTGCTGGGACTCCTGCATCAGCGCCAGGGCCTTGTTGAAGTCCTTGGTCGCGTCGCCGACCATGATATCGACGCAGTCTATGCCCATGCACGAGATCGCGCCCGGGCACTTGTAGCTGCTGGCGGAGGCGGTGACGGTCTCCTCATGGTCGCCCGAATACCCGCAGTCGTAGGTGGCCTTCTCGATCACGCACTGCTGATCCTTGTCGTAGAGCGCGCAGCGCGTCGAGGACAGGCCGCACCCCTGCGCCTTCAGCTCCGAGCACGAGTAGATCTTGCTGTCCGAGCTTGAGGCGCTTCCGCTGCTGTCGCCGGACAGCGCGGAGGGATCGACCTTGACCGTGGCCGTGGTGCAAGTGTGGGGCTGGGTCGGGATGTGCTGGATCTTCGACTCCGGGATCGTCACGCCGTTCATCGAGCAGTAGCCGCCCGAGCAGTTGCTGATAGACGCGTTGCACGTGACCGTCCCCTTGAGCTCGCCGGACTCGATGGCCCGCGCGTAGGTGGCGCACGGCTCGTTGAGCTCGTCGTTGAGCACCACCGAATTGGCGTCGTAGCCGATCTGGAGCTCCACGTCGGGCACCGCGCCCTTGTAGGAGATCTGGAAGGTGATGGTGGCTCCGCGCTTGACGGACTTGAACATCTCGGTGAGATCCTCGCCCGAGTGCCCGTTGCGCACGGTCGAGGAGGCCGAGCAGGACAGCCCCGATATGTCCGTGGACTTCGAGACCGAGGGCGTTGATCCGTCAGCCCCGGCGAACAGCACCTTCTGGCCCACCTTGTCGCTGCTCTTGGGCAGCGTGACTATGACCGATCCGCGGTAGCGCACCGTGGAGATCCTCGCCCACGTGATCGCGCCTGGGTTCGTGATCTTGATGGTCTCGGTGACGTACCCCTCGCCGCAGGAGTTGAGGTCGAAGCCCTCGCCGCGGGCGTAGTACTTGCCAAGGTGCATCGAGACGCAGTCGCTGCCGGAGCAGACGCCCCACTTCGCCGCGCCGTTCATGTACGCCGCGACCGACGGGTTCATGTGGTGCGTCAGCGTGCAGCCGTTCGAGGCAACGTCGGAGCAGGACTTGTAGACGGGGGTATGCACCTTGCGCTTCTTCGAGATGAGCTTCTTGTCTATTTCGCAGTCCCCGAAGGGATTGGAGGTCAGGCCGGACTCGACCTCCTTCATGCTCGTGAAGATCGGATCGGACGCGGAGATCGTGCGCGAGCGCGAGGCCGTCCCGCGCACGGTGGAGTACGCCTGCGCCTCGATGGAGGCCGCGCTCTTCGTGCCGTCGCGCTCGGCGGCCAGATCCGCGTCCATGTTGTCGAGGTTCGCCTGCGAGCGCTCCGTGATCTCGTCGTCCGAGGCCGACTGGAGCGACTGCATGTCCGTGATGGCAGGGGCCTTGCCAGTCGTGTAGTAGCGCGAGGACGAGACCGCGCCGGAGGTCGCCGGGGTGAGATCGGCCTTCTTGAGCGTCCCGCCCGTGTCCTCCATGGCCTTCTGCACCTTGGAGTTGCCGAAGTTCACCGTGCTGCCCGACACGTCGGTGTGGTTCATGTCGTTCTGCGAGGCGGCCACGCGGTCGTAGCCGAAGTTGTGGCCCGCGAGCTTGCACGACGCCGCGTCGTGGCACGCCGGCTCGTCCTTGTAGGAGTACGCGTAGGCGCTGATGTTGTAGAACATCAGCGAGAACTGGCCGGCGATGCAGATCGCGCTCACCGTCTTTCGGAACGGGAAATCCATGCGCTCCTCCTTGCCTCCCGGTCACATTCCAATGGATAAGGGCATGCAGCAGTCGTTCCACGCCCAGACTAGGTACACGTAGTCCTCGCCGGTGACCGGCACCATGCGGCCCGTGCCCCAGCGCAGCGTGGCCTCCCCGGACACGTGGGACGTGTGCGTCTCGGGCACCGGGTAGAGCATCGTGAACTTGTACTGGGTCTTCGGCATGTGCGGGCTGTAGTTGCCCTTGCACAGCGCCGCGTCGCCGTAGGTCACTTGCAGGAAGCCCCTGCGGTGCAGCGCGAACAGCACGCGGTCGAGCATCAGCGAGCTGAAGTCGAGCGCCCCGTCGTCGCCGACGGGAGATCCCGCCAGCGGGTACATGACGCCCCAGCTCCCGGCGCACCAGAAGAGCGAGTTCACCGGGCGCTTGAGCACCGTGGACGACACCGCGTCGCCGATGCACGCGAGCTGGCCCACCGGGTTGTTCACCAGCGCCGCCTCGGGCGAGCTGAAGAAGGCAAGCTCGTCGTCGTTCCAGGTCGGATCGACCTCCGACATGAACAGTATGTCTATGTCCATGTACGAATCCTTGATGCAGTTCGAGGTCGTCTCCATCATGTTGAGCATGATGAGCAGCGGGTATGCGTAGATGTGGTAGTTGCCCTGCGCGCCGGAGGAGGCGTTCTCGCCCGTCTCCGACTCCATCTCGCCGAACGCGGCCGAGGAGATCTTGAGCTTCATGCCGTCGAGGAACGCCAGGCACCCCGGCTTGCGGACGAACTCCACGACGCGCGTGGGCTGCCAGTTTCCCCAGAGCATCCCGAAATAGGGCACGTTCATCTTGTCGCGGCAGACGCAGATGAACTTGCGCGAGCGATCCTCCGGCAGCTCGTCCTCGCCGCCGCCGAACGGCACCTTGATCCCCATGGAGACGATGGGGAACAGGCAGGCCCAGCACGTCGCGCTGAAGATCTTTCCCGACACCAGCCGGGTGTTCGGGCAGACCACGTTGTTCTTCGAGTCGTCGAGCGAGCTGTCGCCCGTCGAGGTGCCGAGGCCATGGCCCTGCGTCGCGCCGCCGAGGTTCGGATCGGTCATGTCCGATCCGACGATGCTCGACTGCCCGGTCGTCGGATCAGTCGTGGTCACGTTGCTGTACCCGCCAGTCGCGTCGTAGACGGCGAGCGCCGGGCGCAATGGCAGCGAGGCCGCCAGCGCCATGAACACGGCGGCGCAGAGCCTCTTCCTGCCGTCATTTTTCCGAGCGGTCATCGAACTCCTCCACAATGAAGCGGGTGCCGACCGCATACGCGATGCACGGGTGCCGCTCCAGCGCGAAGGCGCTGCGCAGCTCCTTCTGGAGGGCGTAGAGCGGGCGGCTGCCGAAGGACTGCACAAGGCGGTTGTAGCCGTCCCAGCCCTCGTCCCTGCTGAACGAAGTCATGAGGAGCCTCGTCCCGGCGTAGCCGGTGCCGTGCTCCTCCTCCCACTTGGGCAGGCGCCTGCGCACGAACTCGGCCTCCTTCCCGTCCGTGGGGTCGAACACCACGAGCAGCCGGGTGAACGGCTTGGCCTCAAGCGGGTTGACCTTCTGCCCGCGGCGGGCCACCACCAGCTCCTTCCCGGGATGGTGCGGATCAGGCGCCGTTATGTCCTTGAGCACGGTGAATGTCGGGTCGATCACGCGCAGGCGGTATTCGCGGGCCTTCTCCAAAGGCTCCACCGGGATGTTCCTCCAGGCGCGGGCGAGGGCCTGCTGGCGCTTCTTGCTCCAGTCGATCCTCGCGGCGCGCTCCTTCATCTCCTCGATGAGATCGCGCTCCTCGATTTCGGCCACGGGGCCGCGCACCCCGAGATCCCCGCGTTCGCCGAGCGTGATCCGGCGCCGGAGCCACTCAGGATCGATGATGCCCTCGGCACGGGCGATCTCCTCCGGCGCCTTCCTCGCGGCAAGCGTGGACTGGTCGCCGCTCTGCGGCGGCGTGGGCGACTTGAGCGCCACTACGGTCGGGACTTTGGAAATGCGGTACTGCTGGAACCACACGGGGTTTATGACGACGTTGGGCGGCGGTTCGAGCTTCATCTCGCGCGCGAGCCTCTGGATCTCCACGGTAGCCTGCGTGATGGTGGCCGTGCCCTTGGGCAGGCCGCGCACGACCAGCGCCGTGCGGGCGCTTCCGGCGTTGATCTCGTAGAGCTGCCGGATCGTGGCCTCGTCGAGGCTGTAGCTGATGAAGATCAGCGTGTCGTATTCCGGGCCGGAGGCGGAAGGAGACGCCGTTCCGGCGGCTAGGGCCGCCTGCTGCTTCTCGCGCTCCAGCCTCGCCGCGCGGCCCTTCTCCTCAAGCGCCTTCACGGACTCGTCCGAGAAGATCAGGCCGCCGCCGTTCTCGGCGAGGCTTTGCACGGACTCCAGGGCCTTGCCGATCCCGCCCTCCTCGGGCTTTGCAAGCGCCGCCGACTGCTTGAGCGCCTGCGAGGCCGCCTGCTGCATTGCGCCATCGGCCTCGGCGCGGCCCTCGGCCGCCTCCTCAAGCGACTTGAGCAGCGCGGCGTCGGACTCCGAGAAGCCCCCGCCCGCCGGAGCGGCCTGCGCAATGCCGGCGCACAGCGCCAGCGCGCTAAAAAAGCACGTAGAAGCGGCCTTCAATCTGGCTTTCATCCAACGCCCCCCAGTAGCGGCTGTCATAGCTGTCAAAAGACCGGCCCAGCGCCCAGTACTGCCCGAACCCGAGCACCTGGCGGCGCACGAACGCCTCCGGCGGCAGCTTGAGATCCCTGGCGACGGGCAGCCCGCGGGCCTTCTCCGCGCCGTTCACTTCCACCCGGCGCGAGGAAGTCACCTCCGCAAGGTCAAGCGGCAGCGCCTCGATGTACTTCCCGAAGAGCTGCCCGTCCCTGCGGCCCATGACATGCCTCGTGCGGAACGCGTAGAGCACGCCCCGGCGCCTTGGGCGGCGATCCCACTTGTCCACGAGCCCGAGGTTGAACGGCACGTCGATGCAGGACGTTCGGTAGCGCGGGATCACCACCTCGTAGCGCGACAGGAAGACGGCGGCGATCCCCGCAAGCAGCAGCGCGGCAAGCGCCCCCGCAGCGAGCGTCCCGAGCGCCTTCCCGTTGAAATGACGCATTTCCGCCCTCCGGCCCGGACAAGACAAGATCGCGGGCGCATGGCGCCCCATTGCAAGGCTACTTTGGCGGATGCCGCCTAGGCGGCGGGAACGGGGCAGGGTGCCCCCTGGAAAGAGGAACGCCCCCGTGCATTGCTGCGCGGGGGCGGCCCTGGTGCTGGACTCCGGGGCTGGCCCCGGAATTTTTTGCCTTCCCTTGGAGGAGGAAAGCGGAGTTCCAATGCTTGAGCATTGGCATTGCCGCGGGTCGTGGAGGCGCTTTGATCCCGGTTCGGGCGGGACAGCGTTTCTCTCGCCGCCGATCTGATCCTACCGCATTTTCCAACGCTGTGAGCGTTGGATCCCGCGCTGATTTCTCACCTTGCCTGATCCGCCGCGGCCTTCTCAAGCGCCGCGATCCTCGCCTCCAGATCCTTCGCCTTCGCGTCCATGGACTGTGCGTGCTCGGTGAGCTGGTAGAGCACCGTCGTGTTCACCGCCAGCGAGCGGTTGATGAAGATCAGCGCCGCTATGCCGCACACGAAGAACGCGAAGTAAAACCAGTTGAGGAGCCATTGCTTGCTTCCCAGCTCCTTCAACAGCTCATTTATCCTATTCATCGGGTTCCCCCTTCCTGCTTTCCGTCTGTCGGGCCGCTTCCGGCGGCGGCCCCTGCGCCAGCAGGCGCGGCCATGGCGATGCCGGGGTGCGCCTGCAAATACTGCTTGACCTCTCTGACCGACACCACCTGTGCCGAGCCGGCGTAGACCACCGCCCCTCGGTCGAGCACGAGCCAGCCGGAGTCGGCGAGGCCTCGCGCGATCGCCTTGGCGGCAGCGGCGGCAGCCGCCGGAGCCACGCCGTCGGAGGGCTGGTAGTTCAGCGGGTTCGTGATCCCGCCCCAGTCCATGACCGCCACCGGCGGCGCGCCCGCCACCATTCCCTCCAGCTCGTGGACGCGCCACGCGAGGAACGCGGTCATGCCGCACAGCAGGAAGAGCACGATGTTCCTGAATGTGATCATTTCCTGGCCTCCCCATCTTCAACCGGCCTGTAGACCGGGCGGGCGTAGGCCGGGTTGCGGAGGTTCGACCCGTCGGCGAACACCAGCCTCCCCAGATCCGGATCCCAGAACGCGTTTTCGTACTTCACTACCGTCTCGTCAGTCACCGGGACGTGCCGCCTCTCCATGTAGCGCTTGAGCTCGTCCTCGCCCAGGAGCCTCCCGAGCGGCTGCTTCTCGTCCTTCGTGAACCTCACCGCGTCCAGCTTGCGCTGGTCGATGAGCACCTGGTTGATGGCCTCGGAGTACGTCGCGCCCTTGTTGACATACTGGTTGAGCGCGGCAATGTCCCTGGCGTCGGTCGAGAACATGAGCTTCTCGAAGTCGGACACGATGAGCCGCCCTATTCCCGTTCCGGCGTTGGAATTGATGAAGATCTCCGAGTACACGCCCTTCTCGGTGTGCACGGTCTTGAGCAGCTCGTAGCCGCCGTCGGATATGTCCAGGTACTTGTGCTCCTTCACTTGCTCGACCGTGGCGGGCTTCTGGCCTAGCAGGAAGTAGAAGGCGGAGTTGTTGGCGATTGCCTGGCCGACGTTGTTCCCGGCGCCGTTGTAGAGGTCGGAGATGGCCTGGGTGGCGATGATTGCCGAGGCGCCGTACTTTCTGAACTTGCGGTACGCGCCCTCCATGAACTTCGCGGTCTCGCCTTCCTTGAGGAGATCCCATGCCTCGTCGATCATGACGAGCTTGCGCTGCGACCTGTCAGGCGAGAGGTAAATGGCCTGCTGGATCTGGAAGATCAGCTGCAACAGGATCACTCTTCTCAGGTTGGGGTAGGCGGTCAGCTCCTCTAGCTCCAGCACCGTCATGCGGTTGTTGAAGGTCTTGGGCGTTCCCTCGTTGAACACCTTGCCGTACTGCCCGCGCGTCGTGTAGTCGTAGATCTGGACTGCCATGTCCTCCACGCGCTTGTCGTTCTTCTCCCGGGCGTACTTGTAGAGGGCCTGCTCGATCATGTCCACGGTCAGATCGTTCTCGTGCTGCTCCCAGAGCTCGTCGAAGATGCGGGTGAGGATCGACTCCTGCGTGGGCGAGAGCTCCCCGCGCGGCGAGATCATGGCCTCGAGCACGGAGATCACGCTGTCGTGCTCCTCCTCGATGTTGCGCACCATCTTGAAGGGGTTCATGCACGGCAGATCCTCGAGCCTGAAGTTGATGAACTCGCCATGCAGGATGTTGCACAGCTTCTGGTACGAGCGGCCAATGTCGATGATCCACACCTTCGCGCCCTCGCTCATGTACATGGCGAGGACCTCGTTGGTGTAGAAGGACTTGCCCGAGCCGGACTCGGCGGCGATCAGGGCGTTGTTGTTCGTGCTCGAGTCGTTGAGCGACACCGACATGATCTGCCCGGTGCGCGAGATGAGCGCGACGTGGCCCGTCCCGGTTCCCTTCCACTCGGAGAACACCGGCAGGAGCACGAGCGCCACGTCCGTCGTCACGGTGTGGAAGCGCCTCGACTCCATCCCGAACATGAATTTGCGGTCGCACGAGAACGGCAGGCAGTTCATGAAGAGCTCGCGCTGGATGTAGCGGTCCACCATGAGCTTGAACTTCAGCGTGGAGAAGTACTGCTGCATGGCCTGGGAGGTCTGCGTGAGCAGGCTGCGCGTCGGCGCGAAGATCACGATCTCGAAGGTCATCTGGACGAGCTGCGCACCGCCGTTGACCGAGCGGTAGATCTCGTCGTAGTCCGAGATGGCGTCCGCCATCTCCGGGCGGGCCTTCAGCAGCACCGGCGCGAACGCGGCCTTCGAGGTCAGCGAGCGCTTGCGCTTGATGTGGTCGAACACGCGGGTGTGGTTGATGTAGTGGATGGTCGAGACCACGGCATAGTTGCCGGAGATGTTCGCGGACTTCCCTTTTCCGGTCAGGTCGCCGGCGTAGAGCACGGCGTCGCCGAAAAAGCAGGAGGGCGGCAGCTCGCGCGGCGAGAGCACCTGGACGTAGCACTCGTACTTGTTCTCCGGATCGCCTTCCTTGGCGTCCACGCGCTCGTGGAGCGAGATGTACGAGCGGGTCGGATCGGAGTCGTCAAGATCGGTGTCCGTGTCGTAGAACTGCTCGTTGAGCGCGGTGTAGGGATCGGCAACCGTGGCGCTGCCCTTCCACGAGGCGCCCGGGCCCCAGTTGACGAGCGTTGACATGATCCTCACGAAGTCCTGATCGCGCATCTCCTGCGGCGCGAAGCGGCACTCGCGCAGCGACGCCAGCGAGCGGCGCTGCATGTCGCGGGCCTTGTCCAGATCCTTTGGCTTTGGATCTATTCCGTTGCCCGCGGGGATCTTGACGGTGATCACGAGCTTCACGTCCACGATGCGGCCGCAGTCGTAATGCTGCCCGTTGTAATCCGTCACCAGCGGCTTGTCCGTGTGCTCCCGGAGGAACTGCGCGCGGTCGAGCAGCATCGGGGTCAGCAGCTCGTCGCGGTAGAAGTTGCGCAGCAGGATCATCCTGTCGAGGAACTGGTCTATGTCGGGCGAGCGGTAGAGCATGAAGCTGATGGTCGTGCCTTCTGGGAACTCGAGACCCAGGAAGGTCTTGAACTGATCCATGAGCTCGGCGTTGGCGTAGGGCAGGGGCGTGCACACGAAGCCGAAGCCCAGCGTGCGGTCGTCGTTGAAGAAGATCTTGTCCTTCGGATCAAACCCGATCACCGGGCTCAGATCCGACATTGGTAGGTTGCCTTCGTACATCCGTCACTCCTTGTAGTTGGCCAGCCCGGACTTGAGGAACGCGATCTCCTTGTTGAGCTCGCGCAGCTTCTCGTTCTCGGCCTTGTTCAGATCGTCGATTTGCTTTCGGAAGCGCGGGTTGAGCTCCGCCTGCTTCTGCCTGATCCCCGCCTGCACCTTCAGGCGCTTTTCGTTGTCATAGCGCATCGCCCAGCCGTACTGGGTCTCAAGCCATTGGAATGACTTGTCGTAGTTGTCCTTGACCTTCTCGCGGCGGCGACGGAACTCATTGCGGGTCTTCTCGATCTGGGTCTGGAGCTCGACTATCGACTGCACGAGGCTGCGGTTGGCGCCCCTGGCCTTGCGGGCGAAGTTGCTGTCCAGCGGCTTGTAGCCGCGCAGCGCCCTCTGCGTGCCGGCCTGGTCGCCCTCGGCGTAGCCCTCGGTGAACTGGTCGTTGCCGTTCACCGTGAGCGGATCGGAAGTTGCGGGCGCGGCGTCGCGCTTGTAGCGGTCTATTGAGTCGCGCATGTCGAACCCCGACATGTCATGCCCGCCGGAGACGAACTTGTGCCGCTCCGAATACTCGCGGTTGACCCCGTCGATGAGCTCCTTCTTCTCCTCTGCCGTCACGGGCGCCGGATCGGGGATCTGCCCGGGGGCCGACTCGGACTCGGGGCTGTCAACGGGGGCGGCGTCCGGATCAGGGATCGAGCCGTCCTCCGCGTCGAGCGTCGGCACGTCCTCTTCCTCCTCCTCCTCGTCCGAGGGGGCGGCGGAAGACTGCGAGGAGGGCGCCTTGTAATTCTTGAGGGCGGCGTCGCGCTGCTCGAGCGTGGCCTGCTGCAAGGTCAGGGCCTCGGAGATCTTAGCCTTGGCCCTCGCGGCCTCGGCCTGCCCGGCGATCCCCTGCGGAGAGTCGGTGTCGGCGATGCTCTGGCGGGCCAGCCAGTTGAAGATCCCCTGCGAGGGGATGCCGCGCGAGATCGAGCCGTCATAACCCACGAAGAACGGCAGCACGTCAACGCCCGTGTAGTAAGCAGCCGTCAGCGTCTTCTCCCAGTTGTCCATGTGGCAGTGCGAGTCGGGCTCGGGCAGCTTGTCGAGCCTGCCCTGCACGAGGAGGTTTCCTATGTCCGCCCTGCCTTGCTGCCTCGCGCAATAGAACCTCATGGCGAGATCCTGCGACTTGCCGGCGTCGGACGGCATCACGACGAACCAGAAGGTGAAGTCCTTGCGGTCGGGGTACTTCATTATTTCGGCGAGGACTTGCGAAGTGAGGTTCGAGGCCGGATCGACGTAGATCACGACCGACCTCCTGCCGTCCCCGAGGCGGGTGGAGGAGAGCGAGTCGGGATCGAGCTTGAGCATGCGGTAGTCAACCCTCATGGCGTAGCGCTGCACGTCGTTGATGTCGCGCAGCTCCCTCATGCCGTTGTAGGTGTCGTACATCGACCCCTTGAACACGAAGCGCCCGTTGTCGCTCATCCAGATCATGTTCCCCGGCGTGGCCTCGACCGCGACCATGTAGCGCATCTTCAGCGGGGCCGTCACCTGGATCATGCCCTTGAGCCTGTCAACGAGATCCTTCACGGCTCCCGGGCGCAGCGGTTCGGGCTTGCCGCCTGCCTGCGCGGGCAGGCCGAGCAGGGACGCCACGGTCTGCCGCGTGTCCTTGAGCTCTGCCATCGTCCCCTCGAAGATCTTTTTCGAGCGCGATCCTACTTCCTCGGGCTTGGGCGGCTCCATCGGATCATTGCGGTGGCGCAGCCAGAACTCGGCCGCGGAGCGCTTCTCGCCCTCCGTGAGCGACTTGTCGTCGTACAGCTCGCGGAGCTCCTGGCGCTCCTCCGGGGTCACGTCCGGCGGCAGCTTGATCCCGCCTGGATCCATTTCCTCCTGCGGCCCTGATCCCGCATGGGGACTGGGATCAGCCCCTGTTTTTTCCCCGGTGAACACCGGCTTGGTTTCAGGCGGGAGGGCGGAATTGGGGACCTCGACGAAAACAGGCGACGGATCCTGCCCGGCGCCCGAGGCAAGCGCCGGAAGGGTGGCCGCCGCGACAGCGGCTGCCAGGATGGCGGTTCTCATCATGCGCATTTCAGATTTCAGGCTTCCTTCTTGAACTTTGGGCTGGACACCTGGGGCAGGGGCAGAAGTTTTCTCTCCGGATTGCTGCCGCGCCCAGGCGCCCAGCCCAAAGCCCCCGCCAAGGGCAGGGGCGTGAGCCTCCTCAGAGGAGGCTCCTGGGATCGAACGACGCGGGGTCGAACGGCGCGGCCATCGACGGATCGGCTGCGCCGGTGGCGGAGGCGAGGCTCGTCACAATGTCGGGCGAGTAGATCATGCCCAGGGCCATCGCGATGCCGATCACGAAGCCCCACAGCGACTGCGTGCGGACTGAAATGAAGCCGCCGCAGAGGATCAGGGCCAGCGCGATCACGCTGCCCAGGGTTCCTTGCATGAGGCCCACCAGCATGTCGCGCAGTTCCGTGAACGACGAGTTCACGTCAGTGTCGCTGCCGCCGCCGTTCGCCGCGAAAGCGGCCCCTGCTGCGACGGCAAGCAGCACCAGTGCGGCTGCGGCTGCGGGCCTGAGCCATGCCGCGTTGTTGAAGCCGCCAGCGGCGGCAGTCCTTTGTTCGTTCATCATTTCACTTGTCCTTAGCCAGCGGCTGATAGAGGTTTTGTTCGGACGACTGATCGTTTACGCCGAGCGTCCAGCGGCGCGGAGAGATTTCCGAGTAAACGTATCCTGACACCACGAAGTCGCCGTCCGCGTCCTCGTAGGGGGCGACCCAAATCCGCATGACCTGGGGCGGCGTGCGCACCGGGATGGGCTCGCCGGGCAGGCGGGCAGTCACGTAGTTGTCGAGCACGAAGTCCGAGTTGCCGTTCTTCAGGCCCTCCTGGACTGCCGTGTCCGAAGCCCTGCCTTGCTGCTTGAGGCGTGCCTCGCGGCTTGGATTCCTGCCGTTGTCGGTGTCCTTGTAAACGTCCCACGACGAAGCGCAGGGCTGCCCGTCGCCTGTCGTCTTGCAAGTAAATTCGTCCTCGCCGATGCCCAGCGATCCGCAGCCCTGCAAGGCGGCGGCTGCAAGCGCCGCGAGCATTGCCAGGGCCAGCGGCCCGCGCGCAAAAGCAGGGCAGAGTCTCTTTTCCATTCGTGCCTCCATGTCTAGTCGAGTTCAGGGGTGGGCTGGTGCTCGTATGCGGGCGTGCCCTTGGAAGAAGGCGCAGCGGCACCGCCGCCGCTGCTCCCGTGCTCCGGCGCGTTCCCGTCAGGGCCGCGCACGGTCGATAGCTCCGTGCCTTGCGTGAGCGTCACTGTCACGTCGCGCCCGGCGTTCACCTCAATGACCGGGAAGGTCTGCTCGGCAAGGCTCATGTAGTAGTCCGCGAGGCGGTTGAGGGCCTCGGACGCGCCGTTGAACAGGCCGTTGTTGATCGTCCTGCTTGAGAAGGCGGCCTGGTAGGTGGTCGATCCGTCGGACGAAATGTCGAGCTTCGGCACCGCGTTGGACTGGAATGCCTCGCCAATTCCGCTGGCGAAGCCGGCGAGCATCGCGTTGCGCAGCGTCCTGCCGTTCCTCGTTATGAGCTTGCCGCGGATGCCGGCCTTGCCGTCCTCGCCCACGGCGTAGCCGGGGAACTTCGCCTCGATCACCGAGTTGTCATTCGCGATGCAGCTCATGGTCTCGCCGCGCAGCAGGGCGCGCTCGGAGGACAGGTCGCCATAGCCTGACAGCGTGAGGAAGCACTCGCGGAGATCGGCCCTGCGGAGGTTCGGCATGATGGCCTCGTCCTGGACGCGGAGCACGACCGGGAACGGATCCTTGCGCGCGTTCACGCCCGTCGGGGCGTAGAGGCCCGACAGCAGGACGCCGTGGAGCATTGTTCCGGTCGGCAGGAAGAGGTCGGGCTTTTTCTTCTTCGCCGCTGCGGCCTCCTCGGGCTTCGCCGCCTCGGCAATCACCGAGATGGTGTTCCCGGATGCGGCAGCGTCGGCGCCTTCAACGGGCACCTCGTCAGCAGGCTTGCGCTCCTGCGCGTACAGCGCGTATGGATCGCGCGTGTTCACCGGGCGGTCAAGGAACGGCTTGCTGGAGAGCGAGGACGAAGAGCTGCCAGATCCGCCCTGCGGAACCTTCTGGCCCGGAGTGATCTCAGGCGTTCCGTCCTGCTGTTCCTGCCTGCCCGCGGAAGTCTGGCGCCCCTGGCGGCTCTGCTGGTCGCCCTGGGCTGCCTGCCCGTCCTGCGCCCGGCCCCTGCCGCGTGCGCCGTCAGCACCGCCGCTGATGGCGGGAGCCGCGCTCACGATCTTGTTGAGGCGCTCGTTCTCGGCGCTCACCTTCGCGACCTGGTCTGAAAGCTCGCTCTGGCTCTGGCTCATCTGATCCTGCAAGGATTGGAGCTGACGCTGGAGCTCGGCGGTGCTCTGGCGGGCGTTGCGCGTGCCGTCAACCTGGTTGCGGAGGTTGTCCACCTCCTTCTTGAGCTGGCGGTTCTCGGCGCGCATCGCCGTCAGGTTGTCGTTGGCGAGCTTGATCTGCGCGGTCAGCGAGTCGAGGCCGAGCTCGCGCGAGCTGCGGTCGGTCAGCACGTTCTCGATGGGCTTCGCGCGCGTGCGCGAGAATGTCGCGTTCCCGTTCATGAACGAGAAGAACACCAGCACGACGCCTGCCGCTCCGGCGATCATCGCCATCTTCTTCTGGCCCGGCGTGAGCTTGTCCCAGAAGCCGCGCCTCTTCTGCTGCCCGGAGCCTGCCGCCCCGGCTTCCTGCTTGGTCTCAGGCATCAGTTCGCCTCCACGTCTGCTGCGAGCCCGTCAAACAGCGCCCGCAATTCGTAGAACATCTCGTCAATCCGCCCAATGCGCCTGCGCGCGGCCTTCCCGGCGTCGCCCGGAACGCAGACCAGCGGGGCGGCGGCGTTGAGCGCCACCTGGGCCTCCTCAAGCGCGTAGCCGAAGTTCTCGCCCAGGCGCCTTGCACGCTCGGCGCAGGCCTCGCGCCTGCCGCCGTCCTCGTCGCTGACTGAATCGAGGCGCCAGAGCAGGGCGCGGCGGATTGAGTTCAGCATCGCCTGCCTCTCAAGCATCTCGTGGTTGTATTCGTCCACCATCCACGGCCTCCCGCGTCACCTTGCCTGCACCAGCGGGCGGCGCTTCGCCGCCGCCTGCTTTGTCCCGGTGCGCTGCACGACGTACACCTCGGTGCTCTCTCCGGGGCGGAGGAGGTTGTACGGATAAGCCGCGACCGCGGCAACGTCGTAGCCGCCGCATGAGGACTCGACGAACTCGATCTCCTTCTGGCCGACGTTCGTGATCTTGCCTACGATGTAGTTCAGGTTCGCCCCCGAAATTAGCTCGCCCTTGTGGAAGTCGAAGCTCAGTCCGGGCTGGGTGCACGTCGGCAGCGAGTAGCCGGAGGGGATCTTCTGGAGGTGGTAGCCGCTGGGCACCTGGCCTAGCGCTATGTCCTTCATGGCCTTCTTGAGCCCGGAGACGAACGGCTGCTGGGTCTCCCAGGCCTTCGCCTCGTCCGATCCCTGCATGACGGCAGCGGCGCTGTCCGCAAGCTGGAGCCTCACCTCGCGCGGCGGGATGCGGCGCGGGACGAGCGTCAGGGAGACGGCGGTCTGCTCGTTTCCTTTCTCCGTCACGAACATGCCGAGCGGATAGTCCTTCTTCGTCGAGACATAGATCACGCTGCCTTTCACGCAGACCTCGCCGCACTTGTCCCCGGAGCCGCCCTGCAATGCGGAGCTCAGGATCTGGGGGTGGTTGAACGGGGTCACGATGCGGTTTGGCTGGTCGCTTGAGATCGTGATGATCGCGTTCACGCCCGGCGTCACGATCATGTTCGTGGCCTCGGTGCCGCCGAGGGTGCGGGAAAGCACGGCGGCAGGCACGGAAGGCACCAGCGAGCCCTGGCTCTCGGGCAGCGGCTTGCCGTCTGCGCCGGAGGGCATCGTGCCGTATGTGTCCTCGATATCCTTGACTTGCTTCTTCGCGTCAGCAAGCTCCTTGCGGAGCTTCGCTATTTCCTGCCCGTCCCCGGAAGCGGAGCCTGCCGTGATGGATGGAGCCGCCGAGGACGCCTGGGCCGCTTCGGAGCCCGAGGCAGGCAGCGGCGCGGGCACCGGCCCGCTGTACTCGCCAAGCCTCTGCTGGAAGATGCGGTTCGAGCTCCTGGTGTTCGAGTTGGCGAAGTTCACGTTCTGGCCCTGCTCGGCCTCGGCCAGTGCCGAGGATGATCCGGCGGGGGCGCCTGCCGATTCGGACTTGATCCGCTCGGCCGCCTCCTTTGAGAACACGGTCTGCTCGGCCTTCGGCTGGGAAATGCCGGGGTCGGCCCCGACCGGGGCGGCATCCGCCGCCATCCCAAGGGCGGCGCACAGGGCCGCAGCCAGAGTGCATTGCTTAATCATGCTTCACGCTCCTCTTCTGATCCTCGAGCTGCTTGAGGCGCTGCTGCGTCCTAGCCACGTCAGCGTAGGTGTTCATGTACAAGATCTGCGGCATGTACGACTCCATCCCGATGATGAACTCGTAACTGCGCTTCTCCTTCTTCTCCGCAAGGCCGGGGGCCTTGATGTAGTAGTCGCCTTCTACGAAGACCTTGTCGGTGGCCGGCTCGTAGATGTACTTCGTGATCTCAAAGCGCACCGTTATGCGGTTCTCCTTGAACTGCATGGCCTGGGCGCGGAGGGCCGTCATGGTCGATTGGTAAATGTCATTCGGAAGCAGCGGGGCGATGCGCTTCTCGATGGTGTCCACCGAGCCGTAGTTGCAGTTGCCAAGCAGCATCGCCAGCGCCATGCCCCAGGCTGTCTTGTACGACTCCGAGGCCATGTCCTCGGACACGTAGCCGGAGTGCTGCATCGTCCAGGGGATGATCGTCGTCACGCGGTCGCGGGTCAGGATCACGACAGCAAGCAGGAAGATGGCGGCGCCCTCGATGAAGATCGTCATGCGCGAGATCGAGGACTCCTTCTTGAGCCCGCGGAAGGTTGATCTCAGGAACGTGTAGTCCATGTCACTCCCCCTTCTTGAAAGCGTCGAGGCTCAGGCGCGGCTTGACGAGCGCCGGAAGGTAGCGGCGGTTGAACGGATCGCGGAGCGTCTTCGACATGCCGAACCACAGGCCGTGGCCATAGCACCAATGGAGGACGAACCCCCTCGGGAACCTCGCATTGAAGCGCTTGTACAGGTACGAGAACACCCAACCGGCGAAGATGCACGGCATGACGTGGCGGGTGATGATCCCGATCACGAGGAGCACAAGGAACGGAGTGACCTCGTCGAGGCGGAAGAACATGAACCACGCAGGATCGTCCTGCCGCGTCGGTATCGTTTGCGGCTTCATAAGCCCTCCCAGAATTACCATTGCCCAGCATTTTGGCTGGACGGGCCTCCGGCCCATGGCTGGATACGGGGCAGTTTTTCAGAACGGCTCCAGCGCGGGCGTCAAGGCCCCATGGCAGAGGAAGGAAAAGCGCTTTCAGAAAAGCAGTAAGAATGGGAACGCCTTTTTCACAGCCTGGATCTGGGGAATTGCGGGAAGGCCGGGGGCTTCAAAACGGAGGCGGGCGGATTTGAGGCGCGGGGAATTGTCGCTTCAATTCCGGTTTGGCTTTCCGAATTGGAATTGAGGCTTGTTCCAATTTCCGTTTCAAGGACGCAAATGGAATTGGGAATGAATCTGATTTGAATTGGACTGGAATTGGACTGCAATTAGACTGCAATCAGGATCAATTCAGCCTAAAAAGGGAATTGAATTTTTCAATTGCATTTTCAATTCGGGAATGGAAGCCAGAAAGGCAGCCTGAAAAGGACGGAAAAAGAAGCCCCGGCAGAATGGCAGGGGCAATCATTGCGGAATTGCCAAAGCAGCAGGCATCAATTCATTGCCAATTCCCGCCAATGAACGGCGCTTTTTATTGGCTTTTCCCGTTTTCATAAAGGAGCGTCGAATTGGTCTTTTGGCTTTTGTGGAATTGCAATGGCTATCAGCCATTGAATTAAAAGCAGGGGCTTTGCATTTCCATTCCGTTGCAAGCGGTTCATTTCCGGCAATGCCCCGGCAATTCATTACGGCAATGGCGGCTTGTCATTCCGTCTCATTTCCGCTTTTGCCTTTGCTGGCTTTTTTCCAATTCGGCAGCCGCTTTTTCGGAATTGGCCCTGATCTCGGAAATGAATGGGGCAATGCAGGCGGTCGCCTGATAAAATTCGCGGTTCGCATCTCCAATATGGTTCTTGGCGCGGCGGATCAAAGCAAACTTCTTTTCGTATTCGCTCATCAATTCGCGCTGCCAATTTGGCTCGTCCGTAAAGAGCCTTGACATTGAATAGGTCTGCCTTTCCGCGTCAAAGGCCGGGCGGGAATACTTTTTCCTGCTTTCCGGCATGACGTAGTAAATTCGGCCGCCCCGGATGATCCTTTGCTTCCATTCGATTGAGTCAATGTAGCCGGTCGATTCAGGGCGCTCCTGGATCAATTCCTCCTTTTGGGCTTCAGAAAGGACGCGCATTTGCGGGTGCCATTTCCATTTGATGCTCATGATCCAATAGTTGTATTTAGGCAGGCCAATTACGCGCTGGGAGAAGATCTGGATATATCTTTCGTGAAGGTATTTAGCCCATACAAAGACTGCGAAACGGTATTTGTCCGTTGAAGCCGATCCGTTCAATTCAGCAAAGCAATTGAAAAGCTCTGCAAAGAAATTGTCATTCAGCCTTTCGTTCAAATGCAGCGGAATATTCCTTGCCCTTTTCAGGAGAAGATCCGTTCCTACAGCCTTTAGCCGTGAATAAAGTTCATTGAATTGATCCTGGGTTTCAGCAAAAGCGTTTTTCTTTCCTTCCATTTAAAGCCGCCTCATTCAGAGCAATGTGGACTGTCTTCAGGAAACCCTGTGCGCTGGTGCCAGCCACCATCGCATGAAAGCCTCCTTTGGACACGCCCCTGCGGCAGCAGCCAATCCGGGAGATGGCCCCAGTATAAGCCAGGGGCAGGGGAGTTAAAAAAGGGAAGGCCCGCCCTCATTATTGAATTGAGGGGTTTATCCCCCCATGCGCCCCCATGGAAAACTCATTTTTTAACATGCTGATTTTTAAGAAAATCGCCTTAAAACATGTGCAAAGGCAAGCAGCATTTGATTTTTCTAACATTGGATGGGAGTTTGCAGATCTATTTGGATTTGCAGATCTTTTTTCTTGTACAATGTGCGCCTTTAACTTTTTGATGGCAAAAGGAAATTCCAAACAACTTTTATTCCAGAAAATTTCATTTTGATTTAGATTGGCTTTTTGCAATGTTAGCGATCCGTTTTTGCCATATGCCTGATTTTTCAGGTTTTGGACGGGCTATTCCATAACTCCTTGTTTCAAGGAATAAATAAAAATTTTGGAATGTAAAACGCAAAATTGCATTGATCTGCAAGGTTTTGGATGGTTTTTTTTAGAACTTTTTGATTTATTGTGACTTTTTAGCGTGCAGATGTTCATCGGCAATTCGCTGATTCAAAGACGTTTTCTAATCCAGCTTTTTTCCACCTCGGCAACAGCATGATCTTGCGTCATTTTATTAAAGTGTAGCGAATCATTTCTGGAAAGTCGTTGAACTGCAAGGTATTGGATGGCGATTTGCAGAACTTAATGATCCATAGTGATTTTTTTTAAGCCCGAGTGTAACGTTTTTTTTCTTTTTCCATCAGCATGTTATGAAAAGCTGCCCTCTTTGACTGGCTTCCTGCGGCCCATGCGGCCCCCATGCGGTTCTGCACCGCGTGCGCATGGGGATTGAGCCGGCTCTTGAAAAAGCGCTACCATGTAACTGGAGCCGCGAGGCTCCAAACAGGTGCAGGGTCTTGATTTGCAAGGCTTTCTGCTTGCTGAATTGCTGGACTTTAAATCAGGTTTCTCGTTTTGCTCTCCTACCGCCACGGCTACCACGCCGGAAACCACGCCGACGTAATCAAACACATGACTCTCTGCCTGCTCATGCGCAGCCTTGAGATGAAGGAGAAGCCATATTCGGTGGTGGACACGCACGCTGGCGGCGGCCTCTACTCCGAGGACTCGGTCTTTGCCAGCAAGAACCGCGAGTACATGTCCGGCATTGAGAAGATCCGCAAGTCGGAGAAGCTGCGCGCGATCGTCCCCGAGTACTTCAAGGTGCTCGACGATCTTGCCAAGGAGGATCCCAAGGCCATCCCAGGCTCCCCATGGTTCGAGTCCGAGCTCACGCGTGACTGCGACCGCATCACGCTCATCGACCTGCACCCCTCGGAGATAGACACCTTGAAGGAGGTCTTCCACCGCGACCACAGGATCAACGTGCAAAAGCGCGACGCCATGGAGGCAATGTGCGCCGTGCTGCCTCCCACTCCGCGCCGCGGGCTGTGCTTCATCGATCCCTCGTATGAGGAGAAGGGGGACTTCGAGGCCATGGTCAAGGCCCTGAAGAAAGCCCTCTCCAAGTGGAACACCGGCATCTACGCCATCTGGTACCCGGTGCTCTCGCGCATGGCCGACCACTCCAAGAACCTCGTGCAGGAGATAAAGCACCTGGGCCACCCGCTGCTCCAGGCAGAGCTGCGCGTGAAGAAGCAGGAAGAGGAGATCGGCATGTGCGGATCGGGGATGCTGGTGCTCAACTATCCCTACGCCCTCGTCGAGCCTCTGAAAGCCACCACGGCCGTGCTTGGCAAGGAGCTCTGCGACTCCAACGGCAGCTCCGCCTTCAAGATCCTCAACCCCCGCGATTGACCAGAGGGCATCCGCCTGCTGCGCGCATCAAGGCTTCAATCACTTGAGGCGCCGCCGTGCGGGCGTATCTGGCACGGACCGAAGATTCCGTCCGCAAGATAGCGTGGCTGCTGCTTTGCAACGTGACTGTATAGTTTTCGCTATTTCCCAAAACTGACCTCTGCCGATACGATGCGGCCATGTTCACAAGCACAGGAGGAACGCAGCACATGGCAGCAGG
>CACYPI010000015.1 GCA_902776275.1 uncultured Aeromonadales bacterium | reverse complement strand
TTTCAAAGAACTTTTTCCACCCACCGGCTCGCGGTGGCGGTGTCTTGCGACAACGGAAATGCATTATAGAGATTTAATTCCCACTGTCAAAGGTTTTTTAACTTTTTTTGACAGAAGTCTTTGCAATAGCACCCAACATTTTGATCTTTATTAAATAAATGTGATTAAAATTTTGAAAAAAAATTTTGATGGCACCGTATCATCCAACTAATTGGACGAAGGGATGCCTCTTTTGATGAAACTGCCAGCCATCGCGAAAGCCGCCGCAGCAGCATTGCTGCTGCTCTGGCAGTGCGCCTTGGCATTGCCGCACGGACAGCATCATTCAGGACCGTCGCCAAATTCCGGCTTTTCCAATGAAACGGCAAATCTCTTCGTTCTGCCCGAGTACGACACGGCCCAGGTTGCAAACCAGGCAAGCCTGCAGCAGATAGCCTCTTCAAGCCGCTACGTCATTGCTCAACAACTACGTAACCCTCGAGGATGCGCTTTTCTACGATCCACAAGTCCAAAAGGCCTCTCCTGGTGCACACGCGAGTTTTTAAAGCGCGGCAAGATGCGCGAGGAGCGCTCACGCGGCCTCGACGGGATCGGCGGCGCCCTAAGGCGCGGCTTTTACTACGAGCAGTCTGTACGCTCATCCGAGCTGGAGCTTTGGAACGGGAGAATAAGTCCCCCGGGAGGCTGACGCGCTTATTAGCAAGCCGGCTTGATGAGAAGCCGCGTCTGCGACGGACAGGACACACGCAGGACCGGGATCCTTATTTTGGCAAGGGCTGCAGGCGGCTTTTGCGCCGATCTTGCCGAGCCTGCCTCGGAAAACCCAGGCTACATGGCCGGCGTCGCGGTGGCAGGGGCACTGGCCGGTTTTGCAAGCGGGTTTGGCATCGCCTCGATCCCCTCTGCAGCCGCCGGCATCCTGACGGGAATTGCCTCCGCCTTAGCAGACGCCTATGCAGTGGACAGCGCGCGCCGCAGCTGGACGCATGACAGGATCGAAGCTTTGCGCAATGGACAATCTGAAAGTCCAATGCCCTTACAGGAGAAGCCTGCCTACCTGCAGAGTCTTCCTGCGGATGTCTTCTACTCAAAAATCGCAGCCATCAGGCAGCTCTTCTCGCGCGATTAAGACGGGGCTAAGATCCTCTCATCACCAAGAGGAGGAAACGATGAACCATTCATTCCTTGCCCTTGCCGCAGCAGCCGCGCTCTGCTGCGCCGCCCTGCCCTGCCTTGCAGAAGATCAAGGGTCCCCAGCGCAGAGTGTGGCAGATGCAGGCGGGAAAAGCGCTGCCCAAGGCGCAGCTTCAGCGCAGGGCAGCGCCGCGCCAAAGGATGCCTCAGCCGCGCAATCCAAGGATGCCGCCGCATCCCCCGCAGCCTCAAGCTTCACGGTGCCCGACGTCACCTTGAAGAACTGCTCTGACACGGCCGTGCTCGATCAGGTGCTCTCGCGCGTCAAGCAGGCCGAGGAGAAATCCGATCTCTCGCGCTCCGATCTCGAGGATGTGAAAAGCTTCTCCGAGAAGTGCCAGGCGGTGCTTCAAAACCGCTGATCCTAGATTGCGCCGCGCAATCACCCTGCCCCATCTACGACGAAGGCAGCCTTGCGGCTGCCTTCTTCTAAGACTGAAATGGTCTTGGATCAGAGCTTGACCTTGACCACGACTTTCACCACGTCCATCTCCTTGCCGTTGTAAGCGGCGCGGGGCATGTGGATCTCCTCAGGCGGTACGACCACGAAGTCTCCCTTCTTGAGGTTCACAGGAGTGTAGAAGGCAGGGGTGTCGTAGAACCAGACGTCGTTCTCGGGCTTGGACTCGTTGAGCTTGGCGTCCTTGAGCAGCGCGACCCCGAAGGTCTCCTCGCCCTCGGCGAGGTACTGGATGTCGAAGTAGTCCTTGTGTGCCTCGAACCTCGCCTTGGCAAGCGGCACGGTCTTGTAGCGCTGGACCAGGGCGAACACGCCGTCGACGATGTCGTAGCGGCCATCCTTCATCTTGGTGACGTCGTTGTCCTTGAGCCACTTGTAGGCGGCCTTGAACTTCGGATCGAGGTAGTCGTACTTCTCGGCGAGATCGATTGATGATGCGAACATGTGTTTGTATCTCCAAAAGCAGTTTGACTGCAGGAATCTTAGCAGAGATCAGATCTCTTCACCCAATCTGCATTGTCCAATCTGTGCCAGACCTCTCATCTGGAGGCCCATTGCGCGCTCAAGGCCTGGGCAGCGATGAGAACGCAAGCTCCGCGACGCTCGATCCGTCCAGCGCGAAGAGCTGGATCCCGCGCTCATCCATGAACCCGAACCCGGCCTTGGTCCCGCCCTTGGGGATGGTGGTGGAGCCTGGGTTCACGTTCACCACGCCGCTTGGCATCGTGAAGATTCCGCTTACGTGGGTGTGCCCGGAGAGCACGATGTCGCCGCGGCGCAGCCCCATGCGCTCGCGCTCGTCGTCAGATGAATAGCGGTAGAGGTGCCCGTGGGTCAGGAGCACCCTGATCACCCGGTCCTCGAACGGGACGAGCACCCAGCCGTAGGGCGCGGTGCAAGGGAACGGGAAGACCATCTGGTCAACCTCGCTGTCGCAGTTGCCGCGCACCGCGATGATCCTCTCCTTGTACTGCTCAAGCTGCGGGGCCACCTCCATCGGATCGTAGTCGCCCGGGACGCGGTTGCGCGGCCCGTGGTTTAGGAGATCCCCAAGCAGGATCAGGAAGTCGCACTTGAGCTTTCCAAAGTAGCTCAAAGCCTCCTTGAGCTCGTAATTGCCGCCGTGGATGTCGGAGAGTATCAGGTAGCGCATCTCATGTTCCCCCTTAAAGCGCCGGTGTTTTTCCTGCATCAATCTTACAATTTCCTCGCGCGGCGCGGACGGCCGGTCGCATGCGCCCTGGGGGATGAAAGGCTACAATGCCATCCATGGACACGCGCTTCTTCCTGCTGGCATCAGTCTGCCTCACCTCGTTTTCAAGCTCGTTCATGTCGAGCTCGCTCAACATCGCGGTCGACGCGATCTCGCGGGAGTTTTCCGTAAACCCCGAGTACATCACCTACGCCATCTCGGCCTACGTGATCTCGGTGACGGCGTTCCTGCTGCCCTCCTCGGCCCTTGCCAACCGCTTGGGCTACCGCAGGACCTACACGATGGGCGCTGCGGCCGCCGCGTTCGCTGCGATCGCGGTGGCGCTCTCGCCCACTTTCTGGATCCTCGTGGCCGCGCGCGCCGTGCAGGGATGCGTGAACTCAGTGATCTTCGCGACGGCGACCGCCGTGCTCAGCGACAACATCCCAAGGGAGAGGCGCGGCGCGGCCATCGGCTTGTCGGTAGCCTCGGTCTACGCAGGACTCACGCTCTCCCCGAGCTTAGGCGGTATGCTCACCGTCACCCTGGGCTGGCGGAGCATGTTCCTGATCTCGGCCTCGCTGAACCTCATCGCCGTTGCGATGTCGCTGCACATCAAGGCAGACCGCCCCAACACCACCTACTACCCCTATTTCAAGATGGCGCTTGCCTGCGCGGGGCTAGTGCTCTTCTTCTACTCTCTCGAGCGCCTCAACGCCGGCATGATCATGCTCGCCCAGCTTGGCGCCGGAGTCGCGCTCATCGCTTGGTACTTCGCCCTCGAGCAGCGCTCGAAGCACCCGTTCATGAGGATCACGCTTCTGTGGGAGAACCCGGTGCTCGGCTGCGCGCTCGGGGCGTCGCTTTGCAACTACATGGCGACCTTCGCCATCGCGCTGCTGCTCTCGATGCACCTGCAGCTGCTGCGCGGCTTCAGCGCGATGGAGGCAGGGCTCATCATGATCATCGAGCCGGGGCTGCAGTGCCTGGTCTCCCCCTTCTCGGGGAAGCTTGCGACCAAGGTGAGCCCCAACGCCATAGTCACCGCCGGCATGAGCCTGTCCACCATCGGCACCTTCGTGTTCTCAAGGCTCACCGCCTCCTCGCCCATGGAGGTGCTCTTCCTGGGGCAGGCGCTGTGCGGCATCGGCTTCGGGCTCTTCTCGGCGCCCAACACCACCATCGTCATGAACAGCGTCGACCGCTCGCGCTTCGCGCTCGTCTCGGCGCTGCAGTCGATGACCCGCAACGCCGGGATGTCGCTGTGCATGGCGCTGGTGAGTGCGGTGTTCGCGCTCACCCTCGCCGCCCCTGCAAGGAGCTTCAAGTACCTTGAGGAGCTCCAGGGATCGCTTGGCATCTCCTTCATGATCTCAACTGCGCTCGGGATTGCCGGGCTGTGCTTCTGCCTGAGGGGGCTTGCCTCAAGCCGCAAGGCCCTGAAGCCAAAGGCGACATAATTCAAAGGCTATGGATGGGCCCGAGCTGCCAGCGACACAGATTTTGAGACCACTCCAGCAGGATGCCATGCCATTCAAGAAGATCGACCTGTTGAACATTTCCCCTGCCAATAGCGTGAAAAAGCGCCGCTCCGTTGCCGGTGCGGCGCTTTCACGTCAGGAATTGTTTCAGCTCACTTCTTGTTGACCGCGTACTTCATGATCGCGGTCTTGCCGGCCTCGCAGAAGCCGGTGCGGATGATGAGCCTCTTCACCTCGTCGATGGTGTTGGAGGTGATGACCACCGGGGTGGTCGCGTCATAGCCTTCCTTGCGGATCATCTCGAGATCCATCTGGCACAGCGGCTGGCCGGCCTCGACCATCTTGCCCTTCTCGACGAGCGGCTTGAAGCCCTTGCCGTTGAGCTTGACGGTGTCAATGCCAAGGTGCACCAGCACCTCGATGCCGTCAAAGCCCCTGATGCCATAGGTGTGGAAGGTCGGGGCGATGAAGGAAACCTCGCCGGAGACCGGCGCGACCACCTCGCCGTCGCTGGGGATGATGGCGACGCCATCTCCCACCACCTTGCCTGAGAAGATCGGATCGTCAAGATCCGAAAGGGCTATCGCCTTACCGCTCAGCGGGGACTTTATCTCATGGAAATCAGCCTTGCCAAATAACATCAACGGCCTCCTGGTTCAAAAAAGGCGGAAACACCCGCACGCGGGCGCCTAGGTACTTTGGTTATCATGCCACACCCGCGCATTGGCGGTTTGGCATCATGCTCAAAATGAGACATGGACGGCTTTTTGCAAACGTTTACGGCCCTATACTCCCTTCATGCAGTCAAACATGGCGCAAGCAAAGCGCAAAAGGGAGTTACGTATGGCAGCAGACATGAAGAAGCTTGTCGAGGAAGGCAAGACGGTCATCGGCATTGAGTTCGGCTCTACCCGCATCAAGGCGGTCATGGCCGATCCGCAGACAGGCGAGGTCCTCGCCTCAGGCGGCCACGGCTGGGAGAACCGGCTTGAAAACGGCCTTTGGACCTACCACCTTGACGAGATCATCGAGGGCCTCCAGGACTGCTACGCAGACCTCAAGCGCGACGTGAGGGAGAAGTGCGGCGCCACCATCAGGAAGGCCGCGGCCATCGGCATCAGCGCGATGATGCACGGCTACATGGCCTTCGACAAGGAAGGGACGCTGCTCATCCCGTTCCGCACCTGGCGCAATTCCAACACCAAGGCCGCGGCCGAGGAGCTGACCAGGCTCTTCAACTTCAACATCCCCGAGCGCTGGAGCGTGTCGCACCTCTACCAGTGCATCCTCGACGGCGAGGAGCACTTGAAGAAGCTTGACAGCGTGACCACGCTGGCAGGCTACATCCACCGCCGCCTCACTGGAAGGAAGGTGCTCGGCGTGGGCGATGCCGCAGGCATGTTCCCGGTGGACTCCGAGACCATGGACTACCGCGCGGACTTCGTCGAGAAGTTCGACGCCCTGCTCAAGAGCAAGGGCTTTTCGTTCAAGCTCAAGGATCTCTTCCCGAAGGTGCTGGCGGCAGGCGAGGATGCCGGCGCGCTCACCGCCGAGGGCGCCAGGCTACTCGACCCCAAGGGAGATCTTGAGGCTGGCATCCCGCTGTGCCCGCCCGAGGGCGACGCCGGCACCGGCATGGTCGCGACCAACAGCGTCAAGGTGCGCACCGGCAACGTCTCGGCCGGCACCTCGATCTTCGCGATGATCGTGCTCGAGCGCGCGCTCAAGGATCTCCACCGCGAGATCGACAACGTGACCACCCCTGACGGCAGGCAGGTCGCTATGGTCCACGCCAACAACTGCACCTCGGACCTCAACGCGTGGGTCTCCATCTTCCGCGAGTTTGCAAAGCTTTCCGGGCACCCGATCTCCGACAACGACCTCTTCGCGCTTTTGTACAACAACGCGCTTGAGAACGGCGATCCCGACTGCGGCGGCGTGCTCTCCTACGGCTACCTCTCAGGCGAGTTCATCACCGGCATGGACGAGGGCCGCCCGCTGCTCGTCAGGACCCCGGAGGCCAAGTTCACGCTGGCAAACCTGATGCGCTCGAACCTCGACACCTCGCTTGGCGCCATCAGGCTGGGCATGGACATCCTGAAGGACGAGGGCGTCGCGGTCGACTGCCTCCTGGGCCACGGCGGCCTGTTCAAGACCAAGGGGGTTGGCCAGCAGATCATGGCCGACGCCCTCGACACCCCGGTGTGGGTGATGACCACCGCAGGCGAGGGCGGCCCGTGGGGCATGGCGCTCCTGGCAGCCTTCCTCGTAAGGCCCGACCGCTCGCTCGACCTGCCCGATTTCCTCGACAAGGTCATCTTCAAGAACGCCGAGAGGTCGAAGCTCGACCCTAAGAGCGAGGGCGTCGCCGGCTTCAGCCGCTTCATGAAGCGCTATTCAGCCTGCCTGCCGGTCGAGAAGGCCGCAACGCAGTGCCTCAAGTGACGATTTTAATTTCCATCCAGCCCCGCGCAAGCGGGGCCTTCCACAAGGCGCCGGAAACGGCGCCTCTTTTTATCTGTTACGGCGACCAAATCAGACTGATTCAGATCACAGATTTGGTTAGCCACTACTAATTCATCCCGGAGCGCAGCCTGCCGGGAGCTCTTTGAAATAGGGCCTCGCCTATCCCGGAACCGGCACCATCGCGATTGTCGACAAGCGCACCGAGTTCCCGCGCATTGGGTGCGAAAAGCCAAGGCGCCCCGAGACGAGCAGGATCTGCTACATGTCATCATTGCCGTACAGCGAGGAAAACAACCGGCAGATCAAGCACTCGCTCTCGGTGCGCTGGCTCTACGAGGCACACCACAACACCATCGACGAGGTCCTGCTTCAGGATCGCAGGGCGCTGTGCGACGAGAACCACCTGTCCACCGTCATCGGGTTGAACAAGTGCGCGTACAACATCCTCACTTTTGCCAGGGCAAGGCTCTCGGCCCAGGGCTTGCGCAGGATCAAGTTCCGCAGCAGGGAGACCGAAAAGAACGCCCGCCTGCTTTCGTACAAGGAGACGGTCAGGGAGATGGCCGACGACATCTTCGTGGCCGTCGACTGCATCGTCAGCTACCTTGCGTCCGAGCCTGAGAGCCAGGCCTGAGCGTCGCCTTTCATCCAATCCCGGCAAGCATCCTTCACGCAAGACCTCAAGCCGATGCCTTGCTCCTCAGGCACAAGGCGTTTCCGAACATGATTTCAAAGAACCCCCGGCAAGCTATGCCACCGAATGAATTAGCAATGGATAACCCAAAACTGAGATCTTAAACGTCATGATTTGGTCGCCGTATTTTAGAAAAGCCCCATTCCATGAACATCTGGCCTCTTCCCGCCTACAGGCCCCTATCTGCTCTTGAAGGTTTCGAGCACCTTGCCTGCGCTGCCAAAGCACTTGTCGGCGCTCGCCTGCGAGGGGGCGAGGAGCCAGGCGCTGTAGAGGCGGGACTTCGAGTTGAACTGGATCACGCGGGCGCCCCACTCCCCGCCCTCGATCTCAAGCCTGAAATCCTTCGAGAGCGCCCTGAAACCTGCGACCTTCGTCTTGGAGCTTGCGCCCTGGGACTTGATCTTGAGGCCCGATGTGGCCAGGAGCTGGGAGAGGTAGTCGTCGTACTGGGCCGTGGTGGCCTTGAAGTCCTCCTGCTTCTGCTCGCCGGCGCTGTCGATGCGCAGCCCGCACCCGTCCTTTGAGCCCGCGATGAGGATCGTGGCGGAAACCTGGCTTGGCAGTCCCTCCTGCGGCTTGCTTACCTTCCACTCATCTGGGATCACGATGCTGTCCCCGCCGCCAAGCTGCGCCTCCTGCCCCTCCGCCATGCAGGCGCCCGAGCCCAGGATAAGAGCGGAAAGAACCAGCGTTTTGAAGTGCATTTGAAACCTCGGCAAGTGACAGCCCCCCATTAATGTTATGGCCGGCCCTGTGGTGGCGCAAGCGCGTCCGCCAGGGTCGAAAAAGGCCCTGCATTGCAGGGCCTTTGGCGAGGATGCGTCCTTGCGCTATGCGGCAGGGGCTGCCTTGCCGCGCATGCGCTTGATGCCCTTGACGATGAGCGGCATGAACCACAGGAAGATGGTGATGACGCCGAGCGAGGCTGCGATCGGGCGCGAGAAGAACGAGAACGGATCCCATTCGGACTTGACCATCGACTGCATGAAGGTGTTCTCGAGCATGTGGCCGAGCACCAGGCCCAGCACTGCCGGGGCAACCGGGATGCCATGGGCGATCATGAAGTAGGCCGCAACGCCGAAGCCCAGCATGCTGGCGATATCGAACGCGCCGTTGTTGATGGCGTAGGCGCCGACCATGCAGAAGCCCAGGATCACCGGGTTCAAGATGGCAGGCGGCACGCGCAGCACCTTGGTGGCGCAGCGGATCACGATGTAGCCAAGCGGGATGAGCAGGATGTTGGCGAGCAGGAACACCACGTAGATGGCGTAGAGGAAGTCGCCGTGCTGGGCAAACAGCGAAGGTCCCGGCTCCAGGCCCTTCATGAACAGCACGCCGATGATGATCGCGGTGAGCGAGTCGCCAGGGATGCCGAACACCAAGGCCGGGATGAAGGCGCCGGAGATGGCGGCGTTGTTTGCGGTGGTGCAGTTGGCGATCGCCTCGACGCTGCCCTTGCCGTACTCCTCAGGATGCTTGGAGAAGCGCTTGCCCACGCCGTAGCAGATCCACGCGGCGATGTCGCCGCCGGCGCCCGGGAGCACGCCCACCAGGGTGCCAATGATCTGCGAGCGCAGGAGCTGGAACTTGAACTTGCGGATGACACCGCCAACGCCCTTGAGGATCCTGGTCGAGTAGGTGATCATCTCGGCGTCCTCAGTCTGCTTTGCCGAGACGTTCTTGAAGACCTCGGCCAGGCCGAACATGCCGATCATGGCGGGGATGAAGGAGAAGCCTTCCAGAAGCTCCATGCTGCCGAAGGTGAACCTCGGGAAGCCAAGCGTGATGTCTGCGCCCACGCAGGTAAGCAGCAATCCGATGAGCAGCGAGATGAGGCCCTTGAGCACCGAGCGGCCTGAGATCAGCACCGCGCAGGAGAGGCCGAGCACCGCCAGCCAGAAGAACTCGTAGGAGGAGAACTGCAACGCCACCTCGGCAAGCGCCGGGGCTGCGCACATCAGCACCAATGAGCCGAAGAGGCCGCCCATCGCCGAAAGCATCAGGTCGATGCCGAGCACCAGCGAGGCGTTGCCCTTCTTGGAGATGGCGTACGAGTCATCGCAGTAGGCCGCCGACGAAGGCGTGCCCGGGATGTGCAACAGCGTGCCCGGCAGATCGCCTGCGAAGATGGCCATGGCGGACATCGTGATGATGGAGGCGATGGCGGGCACCGGCTCCATGTAGAAGGTGATAGGCACCAGGAGCGCCACGGCCATGGTTGCGGTGAGGCCCGGCATTGCGCCAATGAACAGGCCGTAGAGGCCGGAGCAAATCACGACGAGCAGGACGAAGGGGTCGAAGACCAGCTGCAGGCCCTGCATGAAAAGATCAGGCGTGAACATCTATCCCCTCCTAGAACGAAAGCAGCCCCTCGGGGAGGGGAACCAGCAGGAGCTTTGCGAAGATGAGGTAGATGGCAACCGTGGAGATCGGGGCTGCGACCACCGAGACCCAGAGCTTGTTGCGCATCATCACCATCATCAGGAAGATCACGATGCACATCGTGATCAGGAACCCAAGGGAGTCGGACGCCAGGATGTAGAACACCACAAGCGCGACGGTCGCAGCGATGCGCAGCGCGCCGGGCAGCGTCAGCCCTGGGATGAGGCTTATGAGCTTCTGCTCCTTGAAGTGCATGAGCCCCTTGACGGCCAGGCAGAGGCCGCAGATCCCAAAGAGGATCGAGAGGGCGCAGGGGAAGAGCCACGCGCCAGGCTTGCCGTCATTCTGGTCGGGGAAGCCCAAGGCCGTGAAGTAAATTGCCGCCGAGGCCGCCATGATGAGCAGGCCTAGCAGGAAATCATGAAAGCGCATGTGTTTGTTCCGCTTGGGTAGGAATTGGAAGGGGCCGCTTCCGCGGCCCCGGATAGTGGATGTGGGTTACTTGGCCAGGCCCAGATCCTTCAGAGTGGCGCCGAGCTCAGCATCGGACTTTGCCATGTAGGCCTCGAAGTCCTTGCCCTCGAGCACCTTGATGCCGAAGCCACGGTCTTCCATGAACTTCTTGTAGGCAGGATCGTCCATGGCCTTCTTGATGGCCTTGACCAGCACGTCGCGCCTGTCAGCAGGAACCCCCTTCGGGAGGCCGAGGCCGCGCCAGGTACCAACCTGGATGTCATGGCCCA
Organism: uncultured Aeromonadales bacterium; assembly: GCA_902776275.1. Lineage (GTDB taxonomy): Bacteria > Pseudomonadota > Gammaproteobacteria > Enterobacterales > Succinivibrionaceae > Succinivibrio. The sequence goes on along the minus strand of CACYPI010000015.1, from coordinate 28,369 downwards.
GTTCCTTCATGGTCGGGATGTCAGGGAACTTCGGATCGCGCTTGTCCGACATAACCGCGAGGCCGATGGCCTTGCCCGACTTATACATGGTCGAGGACTCAGGGACGGAGGTGAAGCAGGAGTCGATGCCGCCTGCGGCCATCTCCTTGTAAGCCTCAGCAGAGCCGGAGGTCGGGATGTAGGTGATCGCGGTGACCGGCAGGCCGATGGCCTTCAGCCACATGCCCATGGCCACGTGCCAGATGCCGCCGACCGAGGTGGCGCCGCCGCGGACCTTGCCCGGGTTGGCCTTCAGGTAGGAGACGAACTCGTCATAGGTCTTGTAAGGGGCGTTGGCGCTGATGGTCACGGTGGCAGGATCCTCGTTCATCAGGCACAGCGGATCGAAGTCCTTGTAGCTGACGGTGACGGCCGGGGTGATCCAGTGGTCCATGGCGAGCTCTGCGGTGAGCTGGCCCATGGTGTACCCATCAGGCTTGGAGCGTGCGATCGCAGACCAGCCCACGGCACCGCCGCCGCCGGTCTTGTTGACGACCTTGACAGGCTGGCCGAGGTCCTTCTCCATGAGGCCCGCGATGAAGCGGACCTGTGCGTCAGAGCCGCCGCCTGCGCCCCAAGGGCAGATCAGGGTGATGGCGTGATCAGGATACTTGGCATATGCCGGAGCGGCGGCTATGGCGGCTGCTGCCGCGATGGCGGCGCACAGCGCAGTGAGTTTCTTCATGGTGACTCCCTATGTTTGTCTGATTGCGGGCGCATGCCTTGCAAACGATGCTTTGCAAACGTATGCGTCACGATGGAATGTTAGACATGCGGAAACACTGTGAATTTGACGCGTGCAACAATTTGAGAAAATTGCAAAAATTTTACCCGTAACATGCGCTTGGAATGGCACGGGGCACACGTTTTTTGATCCTGCTGCGTAACGTTTGCCAAAACACCTGTATTCTCGCGCCTTATTTTCTGTCATACAGGTATTTTCACTTGTTTCCGAATATTTGCCTGATGAGATCAGGCTCGACCTGCGCCAAAAGGCCGAGCCGCGCAGCCCTGCCCTTGTTTAATGCCGCGCCCTCAGAATGCCTTCCACCTGGCACCCTGCCAGCTTTTAAGCGATGTAGATCGCGCACGTCAACTGCAAAGCTGCCCACCTGAAGCATGGGATGGCATAAGCACCATTGTTTTTCAAGCAATAAAAAGCCCGCCTTGCGGCGGGCCATCTCGCTTTGCCTGGCGCTCAGGCAAAGGCGCTTGTCACTTCTTTTCCTTCTTGGCGCTGCCCTCGGCAGTCAGGCTCATGAACCTGTTCTTGCGGGCGGTTACCACTGCCTGCATCACGATGAACAGGCACAGCAGGATGCCGACCACGATCTTGGTCCACCAGGCCGACAAGGTGCCCTGGAAGGAGATGATCTCGAGGATCGAGCCCTGGATCATCACGCCGAGCAGTGTGCCGGGGATGAAGCCGACGCCGCCCATCAGCTGGGTGCCGCCGATGACCGAGGAGGCGATGGCGTCCATCTCCATGCCGAGGCCGTGCTGGGTGTAGCCAGAGAGCATCGACATCGAGTAGGCGATGCCGCCTAACGATGCGCAGAAGCCTGAGATCATGTAGACCTTGAGGCGGATCGCGTTGACCTTGAGGCCCATCAGGCGGGCGCTCTGCTCGTTGCCGCCCACGGCGTAAACGCCGCGGCCGAACGAGGTGTAGCGCAGCACGATGGTCGCGACGACCACGACGATGAGCGCGACGATGGCCGAGAGCGAGAGGAAGCCCTCGCCGATCGGCACTGACATGAACGCCAGCTGGCCGTAGAGTTCGTTGTCAATGGGCACGCTATCGCGCGAGAGGATGGCGGTCAGGCCGCGGCAGAGGAACATGGTGCCCAGCGTCACGATGAAGGGCTGGAGGCGGAAGAACGTGATGAGGAAGCCGTTCAGGGCGCCCACCGCCGTTCCGATGACCAGCACGATCGCCATGCAGATGAACGGGCTTATCTGCGTGTCGCGCATCAGCACAGCCAAGGTCATGCAGGTCAGCGCTACCACGGCGCCCACCGACAGGTCGATGCCGCCGAAGCCCGAGAGGATGGCGAAGGTGATGCCGACCGTCACGATGATCAGCGGCGCGTTATCGTTGAACAGGTTCAGGAAGTTCATCGCGCTGAAGAAGCCGTCGAATATGACACTGCCGGCCCCGAACAGGATGATGAACAGCACCGCCGTCACGTAGAACGGGAAATGCGGCGACGCAAGCAGGCCGCCAGAGTTCTTCTTAGACATTTGCTGCCTCCTTGCCGCCCTTGCCGCCGGACTTCAACTGGTCCTTCCTCATGCGGTACTCGCGGAACATCTGCTTGAACTTCTCGGACTGGAACACGATGATGAGCAGGATCACCACCGCCTTGACCGCCGGCAGGCAGTCTGACGGGACGCCCAGGGCGTACATCGTGGTCGTCAGGGTCTGGATGGTGATGGCGCCGATGATGGTGCCGCCAATGAAGTACCTGCCGCCGATCATGAGCGTGCCGCCCAGGGTCACCGAGAGGATGGCGTCCATCTCCATGTTGAGGCCTGCGTTGTTGGCGTCGGCCGCGCGGATGAGCGAGCCCTCGATGAGGCCCGAGGTTCCGGCGCAGAAGCCTGAGAACACGTAGACGGCAAAGAGCACTGCGGTGACCTTGATGCCGGCGTAGCGCGAGGCCACGGGGTTTATGCCCACGGCCTGGATCATGAGGCCTATCGAGGTCTTGCGGTCAAGCAGCACCACGAGCAGGATCATCGCCAGCGCGATGATCATCGCCGTCGGCACCATGACGCCCGGGATGTTGTCGCCGATCCACGCGAACGGCTTGTAGTAGACCGTGATGATCTGGCCGTCGGTCATCAGCTGCGCGATGCCGCGTCCTGCGGTCATCAGGATCAGCGTGGCGACCATCGCCTGGATCTTGAACTTGGCCACCAGGAGGCCGTTCCACAAGCCTGCGAGTATGCCCACCCCCAGCGAGCAGAGGATCGCCAGCGCGAACGGATGGTGCGGGATCCCCGAGATGTCGCCGCCGAGCATGACGCAACAGGTGGCCGACGAGATGGCGATAACCGCGCCGACCGAGATGTCGACGCCGCCGGTGGCGATGACGAAGGTCATGCCCAGGGCGATGATGATTAGCGACGAGCAGCGGTGCAGGATGTCGATGGGACGCCCGTACAGGTTGCCGTTGTCCATCATCTGGATCTTGAAGAAGTCGTCAACGAAGATGGCGTTGAACAGGAGCAGGATCGCCAGCGCGGCCAGCGGCAGGGCCAGCGAGCTCCTGGAGAATCTCTTAAGCATGTCCATGGTAGTCCCCCGCAATGGCCTGCATGATGTGAGCCTCGGATATCTCGTCCTCGGCAAGTTCGGTGATCTTCACGTGGTCGCGGATCACCAGGATGCGCGAGCAGGTCCTGACCATCTCGCCCATCTCGCCTGAGATGAACACGACGGACATGCCCTTCTCGCGGGCCAGCGACACGGCCAGGGCCTCGATCTCGGTCTTGGTGCCCACGTCGATGCCGCGGGTCGGCTCGTCGAGGATCAAAAGCGAAGGCTGCGTCGCAAGCCACCTTGCGATGATCACCTTCTGCTGGTTGCCGCCTGAGAGGTTCGAGAGCATCTGCTCGCGGTCGGAGACCTTGATGCGCAGAAGGTCGATGTAGTAGTCGGCAAGCTCGTTCTGCTTGGCCCTGGGCATGTGCTTGAACATGCCGTTCTTGGCCTGCAGCGCGATCATGATGTTCTCGCGCACCGACAGGTCGCCGAACACGCCGGCGCTCTTGCGGTCCTCGGGGCAGAAGGCCACGCGGCGATCCATCATGTCCATGGGCGACTTCACGGAGACCTTGACGCCCTCGACCTCGATGGTTCCGGACGTGGCCTGGTTCAATCCAAAGAGCGACTCGGCTATCTCGGTGCGGCCGGCGCCTAAGAGGCCTGCAAGGCCGATGACCTCGCCCTCGTGGATGTTCATCGTCAGGTCCTTGACCTTGCCTGGCACCGTCAGGTGCTCGGTTGAGAGGAACACGCTCTCGCGCGCCTTGGACTTGGACTGGGTGGTCTCGATCTCGCCTTCCTTGATCTCCTTGCCCATCATCTTGGATATGAGCTCGATCCTGGGCAGCGTCTTCACGTCGTACTCGCCGACGTACTCTCCGTCGCGCAGCACCGTGATGCGGTCGCAGATGGCGTAGATCTGCTCGAGGAAGTGGGAGATGAAGATGATCGAGATGCCGGTGTCGCGGAGGTCACGCATGATCGAGAAGAGCTTCTCGGTCTCCTTGTCGGAGAGCGACGAGGTAGGCTCGTCGAGGATCAGGATCTTGCACCTGGTGTCGATGGCGCGGGCGATTGCGATCATTTGCTGCATCGCCACGGGGTAGAAGCTCAGCGTCTGGTTGACGTCGATGTCGATGCCCAGGGAGTTCTTGAGGAGCTTCTGCGCGTCGTTGGACATCTTGCGCCAGTCGATGGCGCCGAAGCGGCCGCGCGGCTCGCGTCCGATGTAGATGTTCTCGGCGACTGTGAGGTTCTGGCAGAGGTTGACCTCCTGGTAGACGGTCGAGATGCCGATCTGCTGGCTCTCAAGGGTCGACTTCGGGTTGATGTGGTTGCCGCAGTAGATTATGTCGCCCGAGGTCTTGGCATAGACTCCGGTGAGCACCTTGATGAGGGTCGACTTGCCGGCGCCGTTCTCGCCCATCAGCGAGTGGATCTCGCCGCGCCTGAGGTTGAATGTGACGTCCTTGAGCGCCTTTACCCCGGGGAAGAACATGTTGATGTGCTCCATCCTCAGGATAATTTCATTGTCAGAGGCCATAAAAGCCCTCCAAAGACGGTTTTGGAAACTGTCCGGGACACGCCCGGAATGAAGCCCCCGGGGAACCCCGGGGGCGCGGCCGCAGGATGCGGCCGCTTCAATGCGCTTCACGCCGGCCTTTCAAATGAAGGCCGCGGGCGCATCAGTACTTGCGGGTCGGCAGGACTTCCGCAGCCTTCTCGGCTGGGTAGACGCCTTCCTCGACGAAGACGCTCTTGGGCACAGACTCGCCCTTTAAGATCTTCTCGGCGGTCGTGAAGAACAGATCGCCCTGCAGCGGGTTGCACTCGACGGTCACGTTGGACTTGCCGTCCTTCATGGCCTGGAAGATGCCCTTAACGCCGTCGACGGAGACGATGATGATGTCCTTGGAAGGCTTGAGGCCGGCAGCCTCGATGGACTGGATGGCGCCCAGGGCCATGTCGTCGTTCATGGCAAAGAGGATGTCGATGTCATTGCGATAGGACTTCAGGAAGGACTCCATGACCTCCTGGCCCTTCTGGCGGGTGAAGTCGCCGGTCTGGGAGGCGAGGATCTTGTAGCGGTCCTTGTTAGGGGAGTTCTTCAGGGCGGTGTTGAAGCCCTTGGCGCGGCCGGTGGTCGCGGAGGCGCCCACGGTGCCCTCGAGGATCACGATGTTCAGCTTGTCGCCGCCGTTGCGGGGCTTGATGTTGTTCTTGGTGACGTAGTCATCGAGCCACTCGAAGGCCTTCTTGCCCTCGGTGACGGAGTCGGTGCCGATCTTCGCGACATAGAGCGAAGGATCGGAGACGGTCAGGTCGCGGTCCATGACGAGCACCGGGATCTTGGCGCGCTTTGCCTCGCGCAGCACGTTGTCCCAGCCGGTTGCCACGATGGGCACGAAGCCGATGAGGTCGACCTTCTGGGCGATGAAGGTGCGGATGGCCTTGATCTGGTTCTCCTGCTTCTGCTGGGCATCGGAGAACTTCAGGTTGATGTTGTGGGCCTTGGCCGCCGCCTTGACGTCGTTGGTGTTGGCGGTGCGCCACTCGGACTCGGCGCCGATCTGCGAAAAGCCGATGGTGATCTGCTTGGCCTGGACGGCGGAAGCCGCGGAGGCGGCGATTAAGGCACCCAGCGAGGCGGCGAGCAGAGTTTTGACAAGCTTCATATTTACTCCTCACGTGTTTTAGTAAAAATGCGGCGGAACGCATGCGCTCCCCACGCACGATTGATTCTAGTAAAACCGTAAACGCTTGCCGCCGCATCAATACGGAAACGTGACCGCATGACATTTTTTCGTTGCAGATGATGCTGAATATTGGACTAAGCTCACAAATCTTGCATACAAATAAGGCATTCAAGGAAAGAATTGATCTTCAGGTGATAGGCGCTGGCGCTTTTTTGCAATCCGAGGCGCGATTCTCGCAGGCTGGGTTTTCCAAAAAGAGGCTGTGGATTTTTGCAAACGGTTACGGAATCACGCTAATGCAAAAAGCCCCCGCATCATCGCAGGGGCTTTTTTTTTGGATCGGTTTTCCTCAGTAGGCGGCGCTGATGCCGGGGGCGGTCATCGTCTGCGTGAGATCGTTGAGCTTCTGCTTGAGATCTGCAAGCTCAGCCTCCTTCTGCAGGTAGGTGGCATCTGAAGGGAGCTTCCTCACCACGCCTACCTGGGACTTGGCGTCTGCTATCTGCTTTTCAAGCTTGGCGCTCTTCGCCCCCGAGGCTGCGACCTTGGCCTTGAGCGCGTCGAGCTTCTCGTCGATGCGATCGAGCCTCTGCTGGGCCTTGGCGCGGCTCTCCTTTGCCACCTTGTCCTCGTCGTTCAAGCTTATGACCTCGTCTGTGAGGGACTGCTGCTCTGCCCTGAGGTCGGCGATCTCCTGCTTCTTGGCCTCGACGCGCTTGGCGTAGCCGCCGCCTGCGGCGCAGCCGATCTTCGAGAAGAAGCCAGGATCGGTCGAGGGATCGCACTGGTCAGCTGAACAGGCGCCAAGCGCCGCGGCAGAGGCCGCGATGGCCGCGGCCAGGATTAGTTTTCTCATTTTCAAACTCTCATTTCCTGCCTTGTCAGGCGTTCTTGATCAAAAGCGAGCTCTTGGCGTCCGAGTAGGCCATGATGTTGTTGTTGATGTCCTGCAGCGCCAGCTTGTACTCGGAGATCTGCTCGTCAAGCTCCTTCACCGAGCGCTTGCTGTCGGCGTTGAGGCTCTCCTCGCCGCCTGCGGCCTGAACCACGCCGTCGCGCGCGGTCTCGGCCTCCTTGAGCTTGGCCTCGGCCTCCTCCTTCTTCTCGGTGAGGAACTTGATGTTGGCGGCAAGCTCGCGGTCCTTGGCCTTGAGCTGCTCCTGCGTGGCCCTGCCCTTCTCGTAGTCTGAGTTGAGCTTCTTCACCGCGGCCTGGTCTTCCTTCAAGGTCTTGGAGGAGAGATCGCGCAGCTTGGTGGTCTTGTCGATGTTCTCCTGCACCGCAGCCTTGGTGGCGTTCAGCTGATCCTCGGTGTTGTGGTAGTCTGCGCGCACCTTGTCGAGCAGGTAGTTGGCGGTCATGCCTACAGCGCAGCCGCCGGCGCCGGCGACGATGGCGCAGGTGCCCTTGTCCTTGGCGTTGCTCAGCATGCAGGCGAGCACGCCGGCGAGGGCGCCGGTGGCGCAGCCGGTCGCGCCGGACTTCGAGAAGAACTGCGGCGAGTCCTGCTTGAGCTCAGGGTTGACGTCCGAGTCCTCATCGTAGGATGCCGAGCCGTCCGAGTCGCCCATCAGCGAGTTGCATCCTGAGGCGAAGACCAGCGGCACGCACAGCGCCGCGGCGGCCATGGATTTTGCGATCATGTTCATCTGTTCTGCTCTCCCTAATGTTTATGCGCTTCAATTATGCTTCAGGCAAAGGCCGATTGCATGAAAGCCTGAAAGCAGGCGGCGGGCGCAACCTGCCGTCCTGCCTTCGCCCTGCCCTACTTGTAGAGCTCCATCTTGATGTTGTCCTGCTTGTCACCATAGAGGCCCGAGCAGTCGGCCTTGCCGTCCTTGCCAGGGGTGCAGCGCACCTTGGGCAGCGAGATCTTGGAGCCGTCGGCGCAGGAGGCCATGCCGCCTGCTATTTCAAGCCCGCCGCCTGCAACCGAGCCTGAAGTGCCCACGGAGCACTTGGTGCCGTCGGCCTTGGTCACCTGGGCGGTGCCCTTGCCCTTGTCGAAGCTGTACTTGATGGACAGAGGCTTGCCGGTCTTGGTGTCAAAGAGCCCCGAGGAGGTGTTCCAAGTGCCGTCCAGGCCCCGCAGCGATCCCTGCGAGAGATCCTTGGGATCGAGCACGAGGTTGCCGTTTGCATCGGTGTTCTTAAGCTCAGGGGCCTTGGCTGGATCATCCTTTGACGAGGCGTCAGCGGCAGCCTTGCCGTCCTGGGCGTCCTTGGCGCCATCATCCTTGGCCGCGTTGTCCTTGGATGCGTCATCCTTTGCAGCATCATCCTTGGCTGCGTCGTCCTTGGCTGCATCCTGATCGGCAGCCGCCTCATCCTTGGCAGCAGCATCGGGCACGACGGCTGTGCCGCCGGCGGCCTCATCCTCGGCCTGCCCCGCAGGAAGTGCCGCATCGGCTGTGCCGTCCGGCACCACCGCGCGCCCATTCCCATCGACCACGACATCGCGGCGCTGCAGCGCCACGGGCTCGTCGTCATCGTTTTCAACGAGCGGGGCCTCTATCTTCACGGGATCAAGCGAGCCGTGCGCGAGATCAGGGATGGCCCCGAACGCCGGAAGCCCTGTCCCGCGCGCAAAGAACCACCACCAGAGCAGGTAAAGTAGCAAAGGCAGGAGCAGCAGCAACAAGGGCAGCAATATGAGGCACAGCAGGTGGCGCTTCCACCAGGGGGCCGCGGCTGCGGCAGGCGCTGCCGCACCGGCCCCTGCCCCGCCGGCTGCGGCGCCGAAGGGGTTTGAGGCCTCAGATGGCGCGAGCGCCTTAAAGGGCGATCCTGAAAGGGTCTGGCCTGGGCGCAGGAAGCCCCAGAAGGTCACGACCGGCACTCCATCGACGATGAAGATGCAGTCGCTTGATGGGAAGTGCACGGCCGGGAGCTTCTCGTAGCCCGAGGTCCCGGTGAGGTAGTGCGCAAAGAGCTCGTCGTTGGCGCTTAAAGCCTTCTTCTCAAGATCGCGTCCGTAGATCTCAAGGTTGTGCCCGAAGCGCTCGAGGTCCTCCCAGGCGGCCTTGCGCTCATCAGGCGAGGCTGCGTCCCACCTTATGACCTCGTAGCCACCGCTGTTTTTCGGGGGAAAGCCCACAAACCAGTCGACGTGCTCGCCGTTGTCCGAGAACTCAGGCTCGGCCAGGTGGCGCGCCGCTGCCGTGCCCAGGGGGCTGCTTACAGTGATGCTGCGCAGGAAGGCCTCGGCGTTCTTCCAGACCGGGCGGCCGTCGACGCCGATTGGCACGTAGTCGCGGACGCTTCCGCCGTTGATGCGGTATGAATTCCTCATTGCCTTTTCCTTACCTATCAGTTGTTGTCGCAGACCTTGCGCATCTCCGCGCCGGTGGCCTGCAGCCCCGTGCGGATGGACGCTGCATCCTGCGGGCTGTAGACGCGCCCGCCGGTGATCCGGGCGATGCAGGCAGCCTTCCCGGCATCCTGCCCTATGAGCACGGTGTGGATCTTGAGCCTGGGCTTGCGGGCGTGGATCGCGCGCGCCACCTGGCAGACGTCCATGTCGCGGGTCACCGGGCAGGTGTCCTCGCCGTCTGAGATGAGCACGCCCACCGCGTCGGCGTTCACGCCGTCGGTCATCGAGGCGATCTTCGAGAGGCCGTTCACGAGCGGGGTCATGCCGTCATAGCGCATCGGGTTGACACCCATGATGGTCTGCTGGAGCGCCGGGCGCTGGATCCCCGTGAAGAACCCGCGCGACTTGGCAGCCGAGCAGCCGTTGATCTCGACAAAGCCGATGTCGACGTTCTTGTCGATGGAGTTCACCAGCGAGGAGGCCGCGGAGGTCGCCGCGTCCAGGCGGTTGGCCGCGCCCATCACGTCAGGCGTGAGCATCGAGCGCGAGCCGTCAAAGGCGATGACCATCTTGGGCATCGTCCCATCCTGCTTGAGCACGCGGCACTTGGGCAGCGCCTTGGCGCTCCCCTGGGCCTTGCCGTCGTCTTTCTTCTGCTCAGGCTTCAAAGGCTCGGGCTTTTGCGCCGGCTTCTGGGCCTCGGGCTTCTTGGGCTCGGGCTTTGCAGGCTCGGGGGCCGGAGCCGCCGCCTTGGCCTTCTCGGCCTCGTCCAGGCGCTGCTGCAGCGCCTTTATCTCATCCTCGTTCTTCGCGCTCTGGGATTTCAACGCGTCAAGCTCCTCCTGGCGCTTCTTCTCAGCGGCGATGTGCGCAGCCTCGTCCTCCTCGTCCATCTTCTTTAAGAGCGCGTCGGCGCGCTTTTCTATCTCCGAGAGCTCGCCTAGCTGCTTTGTGTAGTCCTGCTTGAAGGGCGAGCTGATGCCGAGGCGGTCTAACGCGTCTGCAAAGCTCCCCTGCATCGGCCAGGGGCGCAGCAGGAACCACCAGAGAGCAAAGAGCAGGCCTGAGAGCAGCAAGAGCAGCAGAAGGAAGGGCAGCAGGCACCCGCGCTTCCTGGGAGGCGGAGGCGGCGCTGCCGCCGCCTTGGCGCGCTGCGCCGCAGCCGCGGCCGCAGCGCTCTCCTCCACGGTCTCATAGGGCAGAAGCACCGGCACCTTACCTTCAAAGAGGTAGACGTGGGCGGCGCGCTCGATCATCCTGGCAAGGTACTGCCGCTGCGGCTCAAGGGCGCGGTTTGAGAGCGCCTCGCCGCCTTTTAAAAAGTGCAAGAGCTCCTCCGCCTGCGACTTGAACGCGGATGCCGCAGCCCCAGAGAGCGGGCCTTTAGCCTCCGCTGCCTCGCCCTCTCGCGCGGTCAGGAAGTTCACGTACTCCCCGTCATCGCGCGCCACGGGCAGGAGCCCCAGGCTCTCGCGCGAGACCCTGCCTGAGAGCTCCTCTGTCCAATCCGCAAGCGAGTGCGCCAGCGCCGCCGACTGCGGCGCCATGCGCGACTTCTGGATCCTAGCTAGCCTCAGCATTTACTTCTTCCCCTCCACCAGGCTGTGGCACTGGCTTATCCACAAAGCCTGGTTCCTGGCGTTGTCCGATCCCATCTTGCGAAAGCCCTTCAGGTGGCTGTAGTACATGTCGATGTACGTGCTGAAGTTGGTGTTGGCCATCGCGGTCTTCGATGCGGCAAGCTGCTTTTCAAAGAGCTTGAGATCATAGGTGTTGACAGCCTCGGTGAGGTTGTCGCCGTAATAGGTCGCAAGCACCTCCAAGGCCTTCTTGGACTTCTCGGCGCTCGAGCTTGCCGCCTCGTAGGACTTGCAGAAGGGCTCGGTGCCGTCCTTGCAGCGGGACTTCAAGATCTGCGCGGTCTTCTCGAAGTACTGCTGCGTCGAGTACTCGTCGGTCATGGTGCGGCACAGGAAGCCGCCGAGCCGCAGGTTGGCGGTGATGGCCACGTCGCGCATCTCGTCGCGCGAGGCGTTGGCGCCGACCATCTGCTCGCGCAGCGTCTCAAGCTCCGAGGTGAGCTCGGAGTTGTTCTGCTCGAGCATCGCGTTGCTCTTCTCAAGCGAGTTCTTCTCCTTCTGCACCGCCTCGATGGCCTTGCGGTTCTTCTCGATGATCCCGTTGAGCTTTTGGACCGTGCCGTCCTTGCCGCCCTGCGCCGAGCCCGTGGTCTCCTCATTGCCGAGCTTTGAGACCTCGTCGTTGAGCGCCTTGACGTCGCTGGCGCTGCCGGCGACCACGGTGCCTATGACAAGCCTGAAGCCCAGATCCTTGGCCTTAAGCTCCTGCCCGCCAACGAAATATGGCTTCTCGGTGCGCAGCGCCGAGGTGATGCTCTGCTCGGGGGTGAGGAAGCTCCCGCCGCGCACGGTCATGCCGCCGTCCTGCCCGTGGTGCCTGCCGGTGCGGGTGGCGCTGAAGGGATCGAGCACCATCTCCTGGGCGTTTCCGAACATGTCGTAGATCCCAAGCGGGTTGGGCTTGAGCTTGCCCGGGAGGCTGAGCCTGCCGTTTGAACTCTTGCTGCCCTGGAACCAGGCGTAGTCGCGAAGCTCTCCCTCCATCGGGGGCAGCCGCGCCTCGAACTGGCTTGCCGAGACCTTGAGGCCGCCGCGTGCGGCGAACTCCCACTGCGCGTCAGTGGGCAGGCGGGCAAAGCCTCTGGCCCCGCCCGAGGCAGGGGCGTCCTTGGCAGTCTGCAAGTAGTCCGAGTAGGCGCGGGCGTCCTGCATCGCATCGAACCACGAGATGTTCACGACCGGCAGGAGCTCGCGCTTTGAGGGCTCGCCCTCAGGGCACTTCCCTAAGAGCGCGTCGTGCTGGCGCTGCATCACCTCGTACTTGCCCATGAGGTAGTAGAAGCCGTTCTTGTCCTCAAAGCCGCCCTGGATGTAGGAAGCGGCCGGGTTCTGGGCAAAGGGGCTCTCGCTGTCAGAGAGGCCGGCGCGGAACTTGCGATCGGCCAGGCGATCCTGCCCTGCCGAGGTGTAGACCTTCACGAAGGCCATCCTCGCCCCGCAGGGCATCGAGACCACCACGTCGTCCCTTGAGGGATCGGGGTTGTAGGGATCGTCCTGCGCCAGCGCAAGCGCCGGCCAGAGCGCCATCAGGGCGGCAGCCTGCTTCAAATTCATGTCAGAGCTCCCGAAGCGCGGCCGCGGGCGTAAACGAGAGCACCCTGAGCCTGACTGCGGCGAGGGCCAGGAGCGCGCACAGCACCTCGCAGAGGAGCAGCGCGCAGGCAAGGTGCGTGGGGGTGAGAGAGCAGATCACCGCGCCGTCGGAGACCGCGCGGGAAAAATGGGTGTTGAAGGCGAGCGCGCCCGCCCCGTAGAGGCCAAGCGAGAGCAGGAAGGCGATGCCGCCTAGGATGAGGTTCTCGATGACGATGAGCGCGCAGACCCCCGAGCCAGGCAGGCCTATCAAGCGTAGCATCGAGTAGGCCCTGGCCTTGCGCGAGACAGACGAGAGAATGAGCCCCCCGAGCGCCACCGCCCCGCCTGCGACCGAAACCAGCGCCACGGTCAGGAAGATGAAGTTGAGCACGCGCGAGATGGCGCGGATGTTCTCAACCTCCGAGGTGCGATCCGAGATGTTGAAGCGCGCGCGCAGCTTCTTTGAAAGGCCTTCGAGGCTGTCTATCGAGGAGGCGTAGATCCTCGCCTTCGAGAAGGTGGTGCGCTTCACATTGGGCTTGGACCCGTCAGAGAAGATCGCAGGCTCATAGCCGTCGCGCCAGTCCTCCATCGCGGTGATGACAGGCAGTGTCAGGTAGGCGTGAAGGCCCGGGGCGGCGGCGTTTTTGAGCACGCCTGCAACTTGGAAGGTGCGCGCGGCGCTCTGGCGCTCCCCGTTCATGGTGCGCGAGATCGCTATCTTGACGCTGCCGCCCTTGGCGACACCGAGGTCGGAGGCGAGCTGGGAGGTGAGCACGCACTCGCCATCGCCCTTGAGATCGGGGATCTTCGAGAAGGCAAAGAGCGGATCGCCCTTGCCCGTGGGCACGGTGTCGACCATGGTCCTGACCCTGCCCTTGCCCATGATGTCCGAGGTGAGCGAGAGCGCGCGCGTAACCTCGATGACGAAGCCCACGTCCTTGTCAGAGCGCATCTTGCTGAAGAACCCCTCGTCGAGGTCGTAGCCTGAGAGCATCTTGATCTCGAGGTTTGCCGGGCTGTTGCGCAGGTTGTCCTCAAGCGAGGTAATGATCCCGTAGCGCAGCGAGAAGAGCAGCAGAAGCGGCGCGATGACCGCGGTCATCGCCGCCGCGGCGCACACGCTCATGAGCCTGTCGCATTTTAGGTCTGAGAGCGCGAGTTTCAGGATCATGAGAGCCTCCCCGCCTCGTAGGTGAAGACGCTCCTGTCGGCGCTGCTTAAGGCGCGATCATAGGAGCAGCGCTTGAAGCCGCACTGCGCGGCAAGCGCGGTGTCGTGGGTCACCACGAGCGCGGCCAGGCCTTTTTCCGACACCAGATCCTTCATCTTCTCAAAAAGCTCGAGGGCCCTTGGAGGGTCGAGCGCCGAGGTCGGCTCGTCCACAAAGAGGATCCTGGGGCTGTGTACGGTCGCGCGCACGAACGAGGCGCGCTGGGCCTGCCCGATTGAAAGCTCGCCGGGATAGCGCTCCAGGAGATCCTCGATGCCAAGGCTTTCGCACATGGCCAGGGCCTCGGATAGCGCCTTCTGCCTGTCAGGAGGGGCGATCCCGGCCTTTTTCATCGAGGAGGCGGCCAGATCGAATGCGGCATCGAGGTTGCCCCTGACCGTGAGGAAGGGGATGAGCCCGCCCTGCTGGGGCATGAAGCCCATGAGCGAGGATCTTATAAGGTGCTGCTCGCGCGCGCCGAGCGCGAGCATGTCGCGCCCGGCGGCCTTGAAGGCCTCCGCGCTGCCTACGGGGCGCAGGAGCCCCAGGCACTCGAGCAGCGTCGACTTGCCGCTGCCTGAGACCCCGGTGAGCGCGGTCACCGCGCCCTTCTCAAGCTCAAGGCGCGGCAGCGACACCGTGAATCCCCCGTCGCGGCCCTTCCTGCCCTCATAGGAGTAGGAGAGGCCGGATGCCTCGAGCGCCGCCTCCATCAGGGCAGCGCCTCCAGCGCCACCGGGTAGACCGACTCGGAGGCCTGGGCGTCGTCGGCAAGCTTGATCCACTTGCTGGCGTCGTCGTTGCACTTCTGGTAGTAGTTGAGCTTCTGCTCGAGATCCTCGATGGCGCGGTTCTGCTCGTCAGGGCCCATCGACATCCAGGTCTGCTCATCAAGCTCCTGGAGGCGGCTCTTGTACGGAAGGTCGTCGAGGTACTCGCCAAAGAGCCCGAGCTGTCCAAGCTTCAATGAGTCAGCCTGCTTGAGGCCAGCAGGATCGCGGCCCATCGAGGCTGCGATGGAGCGCAGCTGCGAGAACATCTGATCGGCGTCGAGAAGGCCCTTGTTTGCAGACTCGAGCACCCTCTGGGTGATCTCCTTCAAGTCAGAGAGCTGGGACTTGGTTAAAAGCACCACGGGCTCTGCGGAGATCTTGTTGTGGGACTTCAGGTCGCGATCGGAGATCCACCCCTTGAAGAAGTCAGGCGGCACGGTGCCGTTGACGTTGCCAAGATAGGCAAGCATCATCGCGTGTCCCAGGAGCTTGGTGTCCTCGTCCATCGAGCTGCCCTTGGAGGATGACTGCGCGGTGTTCGAGCCTGCGCCCTCCTTGCCCTGCGAGGCGGCCTTCACCTGCGATGCAATCGAGGTTGCAAGCTGATCCACCATCGATCCGAATGAGTCGACGCTGCCTGCCTGCACCGGGTAATACAGCGGCTTTTGCAGCGTCTTGTTGAAGGTCAGGTCCTCGTACTGGCTCTTGGCCTTCTCGTGATCTCCTGCCTTGCTGCCGGAGGCGGTGAGCAGGTGGAGAGCGTAGATCGCAACGCCCTGCTGATCGGCCTCGAGCCTCAGCTCCTTGGAGTCAAGCCCGGTGGTGGAGAGCTTGTCCGAGCCGCCGATGGCGCCGGCGTCAGTCACCAGCACCACATACCTGCCGCCGTAGTCCTTCCAGTTGACCTTGGAGAGCGCGGTGTTGATGCCCGCGTAGGCGTCCTCGTCGAAGAGCGCCGAGGAGACCTTGGCCTGCGAGAGCGTCTTGAGCTTCTCGTCAAACTCGGAGGCCGAGTTGGCCTCGCCAGGGTTCACGTACATCTTCGAGTCGTAATCGAGCCCCGGCACCGCCTTGGTGTTGGAGCGGAACGAGACCAGGCCGAACTGCACGGAGTTCTGCAGGTGCTCTGACTCGAGCCTCTTGTAGATGGTCTTGATGGCCTGCTTAGTGCGGTCGATGTACGGCTGCATCGAGATGGAGGAGTCGATGACGAACACGAGCGCGGCCTTGAAGGTCTTGACCTTGGAGGGATCGGCCTTGGCCTTGCCGGCCGCCCCGGCCACGCCTTCCTTGGTCACCGAGGCTATCTCAAGCTCGCGGGCGTAGGAGCCGTCGTCGAACATGGTCTCCTCGCTGTCGAGCACCGGGAGCAGGTAGAAGTTCTTCGAGATGTCCGTGTACTCGGCAGGCTCGCGGGCGACCACGCCCTGGGCCTTGCCCGAGGCGTCGAGCGACTTGTCGAGCGCGTCGACCGCCGGGGCGGGATCCTTGGACTCGATGATCTTCTGGAGCGTGTCCTTGTTCTCAAAGACGATGGCGCGATCGCGGCCTGCCGGGTTCGTGAACACCAGCGCGGTCTGGGCCTTCCAGTCCACGGCGCAGGAGGCGTCGATATAGCCTGAGATCTTGTCCGTGGTGTCGGGGCCGACCTTGAGCGCCTTGCCCTCGCGGGCGTAGACGTAGTAGCGGGTGAACGCGGGCACCGGGGAGCCAGAGGACGCGGAGGCGTCCTTCTTGAGCACGCACGAGGGGGTGGTCAGCACCCTCTGGTACAAGGTCTTCTTCCCATCCATGAGCAGCGGCGCGCCATAGGCGGCCATGCCGTAGGACACGGCGGCGCACAGCGCCGCGATCTTAAGGGCATTCTTCACTTTAGTTTCTCCAAAGCCTGCTTGGCCTCGTCGCTGTTTCCAGCGTCGAGGGCCTTCTGGTACCAGTACTTGGCGCTTGCAGCATCCTTCTTGATGCACGCCGAGGCGTCGCGGGTGTTCGGATCGGCAAGCTTCGCGTAGTAAAGCGAGAAGTCCTGCTTGCCGGACCTGCCGAGGCTCGTAAGCAACCTGGTGCCGACGTCGCAGCGCTTGTTGGAGAGCGCGTCCTTGGCAAGGCCCATGAGATCCTGATCAGAGGGTTTTGTCGCAAGGCAGCCCTTCAACAGCGCCTGATCGTCGCTGTTGGCGGCAACCGTGCAAGGCCCCGTGGCGCCGGAAGCCTGCCCGCCCACGGCCTGGCCGGATGCGGCCTTGGCTGCATTGGCGTTCTGGCCCATGGCCGAGCCGTCGACCACGCTGCCCTGAGGCTGCTGATCCTGGGCTTGCTGATCTTGCTGGCCTTTTGCTTGCTGATCCTGGGGCTGCTGGGGCTGCTGCGCCTGATCCTGGGCATTGGCAGCTCCCTGATCGCCCTGCGATCCCTGCTGAGAACTGCCATCCTGGGCATTGGCCGCATCGGCGCCAGCGCCTTGGGCATTTGCCTGATCCTGGACATCTGCCTGATCCCCGGCCTTATTGCCGTCTGCCTTTTGGGCATCCTGAGCCAGGGCTGCCTGCTCCTGCTTTGCAGCATCAGGCAGCGCCGCAGCGTCGGCGGCAGGCTGGCGCAGCAGGAACCACCAGGCCGCGAACGCGGCGATGGCCAGCAGCAAGATGGCGATGATGATGGCGATGAGCGCGCCGCGGCCCTTCTTCTGCACCGGGGCGGCGGAGGTGGCTGCGGCAGGCGCCGCCTGCGGCGCCTCAGGCGCGGCAGAGGCGAAGGGCTGCGCGGGGGCGGCCTTGGGCTTGTCGGCGCCAAGCTTAAGCTCGCCTGCAACTAGCGTCCTCACGTCGCCGATGCCGTCGGCCTCGACACAGATGGTGTTGTTCGATCCCAGGTTGCGCACCAGGGCGTTCGTCACTTCATCGCCCAGGTTGAAGACCAGATCGTCGATGCGCCCGCCCGGGAGCGGCATCGCATATGCCGGATCTGGGGTGCCCTCGATGAGCGTGCCGTCCTTGAAGTCCTTGAACCTCAGCGCCACGCCCTGCCCGTCGTCCGCTCCAGCCTTGACATGGCTGATGGTGAGCCTGGAGGCGCCGGGGCCTGCCGGCTCTATCGTGGCGACCGCGCTGCCCGAGGCGCCCTGGTTGTAATACTCAAGCTTCATGTTTCCTGTGTCCTATTCCCAAGGCGCAGGCTGGAATCCTCGCCTGCGCCGTCATGCTGCCTTCAGGCTGCCTTGAGCGAGAGGAACTTCGCAAAGCCGCTTAGGATGCGGTCTATCTCGTTCTGGGAGTCCTCGCTGAAGCGGTAGGGGCTGCCGGATTGCAGGTTCCTGCCGCACATCAGGCTTGAGAGCGCCCAGAGGAAGTCCTCAAGGTAGTGCCTGCCGCTTGAGGCCATGAGCTCGTCTGAGACCAGCGGCAGAGTGCTGACCGGATTGCCCTCGTTCTGCGGCTCCTTGGCAAGCTCGACCTTCTCTGAAAAGAGCGGGCGTAAGTCGTCGGCGCCAGGGACCACCTCCGAGCGCTTCTCGATGGCCATGCTCGGGTGGCCAGGCAGGTCGAAGCCCAGGAAGCAGAGGAAGCCTGAGATCATCTGCTGGGCCGTCCTCACCTGGATGGAGGCCATCACGTCCTGCCTGCCGCCTAAGGTCTCGTTCTCCTCCAAGGCTTTCTCAAGCCTGCCTTGCAGATCGGTTGAGAACGCGCTCTCGCGCAGCGCCTGGCAGAGGTCCTGCATGAGCGTTGCAAAGCGCTCGCGCAGCTCGGCGCCGCTCTTGATGAAGCGGGATTTCACCTGATCGTAGAAGAACGAGTAGCGCTCCTTGGCGTCCTCAAAGCGCGTGAAGCTGCGCGCCCCGTTCGTCCAGGCATCGTCCACCATGGAGAGCAGCGCGTCAAAGCCCGCCCCCGAGCACAATCCTGAAAGCTTCTCCTTGAGCACGTCGATGCAGGCCTGGGCAAAGCGCGGGGCGTTCTTGTACTCGGTGTAGTCGCGCAGGTAGCGCTCGCGCAGATCCCCGTCGTCAAGCTCCAGGAGCGTGCGGATATAGCCCTGGATGCAGGAGGTCTCGTCGCACTGGGAGAGCCCGCTTGCGATGAAGCGCGCCTTCTCAAGCGCCGCGTCGCGCTTGGTCCCGCTGCCTGCGCCTGCGAAGGGGCTGATGTACGAGAGCGCGTCCCTGGCCTGGCCCTCGATGCGGGTGTCCAGGCGCGTGCGGCTTTCGTTGTAGCCTGCGAAGTTCTTTGAGATGAAGTCCTTGATCATGCTGACGCCGCCGTCGTTGAGGGCGAGCATGCTGTCGAAGGCGTTGAGCGCGCCGCCGTAGATCTGCCCGGCCAGCTTGTCGGAGGCGACGCCGTCGCGGTACTCCATGACGGCCTGCTTGATGGGGATGAGCGTGGACTTGGTGGTGCCGTCGCTGAAGCCCAGTTCCTTGCGATCATCGCCCTTCTTGAAGAGCCTGTCGGCCCAGCCCGGGCTCCTCACCATGAAGATCTGGGAGAAGGGCTTGCCGTTCCAGTCGTGGAGCCACTTGCTCCCGATGAACTTCTCAAAGGACTTGGTGATGAACGCGGAGGCGCCCGAGGGGGTGCCATCGGTCCTGTCGATGTCGGCCTCGACCGTCTGGTCGCAGCGCGTGAGCACGCACAAGAACGGGCTGCGCGCGGCCTTGGCGCGCTCTGCCGGGGTCGCGCCGATATTGAGGGAGATCCACTTGTCGATGATCGGGGTGAGCGAGGTGACCTCGGCCTGGGTGTAGGTGCTCAGGCACAGGAGCAGCACGTCCACCGCGCGGTCCTCGGTGTAGCGGTCGAAGATGTAGGCGACCTTGCCGCGGCGCAGCATCTCCGGGGAGTTTTTGCGTATGTACTCCGTAGGCCTGCCCTCCGCTATCTCCGTGCGGTTCTGCTCCTCGTCGTCGAGGAACGACTTGTAGGGTTCCTTGTTGCGCTCGCGCGCGCCCGGGAAGTCGATGATGTCGAAGTTCCCCGCGCCTCCTTCCTCGGAGAGCGGGAAGACGAGCTCGATGGTCGCCGCGGCAAGGCAGGCGAAGTCCACCTTTGAGACCACTCTGGCCTGCCCGTCCGGGTCCTCCACCGCGACGTCGATGGGATCGCCCGCCCCCGCGAAGAGCAGGCTCACGGTCTGGATGCTGTTGACCGTGTTGTGCTTCTGCTGCTTCGGCGAGTCCTCCTGCCCGTCCCACGAGATGAAGGCGTCAAGCCCGGTGAAGGCCTCGCGCGCCCCGCCGAGCCTTGCGATCTCGCCTGCTACCTTCCTGAAGATGAGCGTGCAGCCGCCCATGCCGCCCCAAAGCGGCGAGAGCAGCGCGCACAGGCCGTCGAGGTTCAAAAGCGGGGCGGCGCGGCGCACTGAAGACCAGTAGGGGCCGTCCACCTCCTGCTTTCCTAGGTCGAAGCCTACACAGATGCCCTTGACGTAGCCTGCCATCAGCACCGCGTCGGCAGCGTCGATGATCGGGGCCGCGCCCTCCTCGAGGCGGTAGCTTTGGTTGTCAAGCACCGCCTTCACCGAGGACTCGAGCGCCTCGTCGGTGTAGAGGGCCTCGTTCAAAGCGTTCTTCTCGTCGCTCTCGATGCTCAGATCGTTGTTGAAGGAGTTTGCGAGGATCATCGCTATCTCGACCGGGCGCATGATCTTGAGCTCGACCGGGAACTCCCTTCCCCCGGCGCTCAGCGACTTGCCCTTCTCGTGGGTGAAGCGCGTGGCGATGCCAGTGGCCTCGTGGTTGTTGCCCGTGGGGTTGACGAGGCCCAGGAAGTTGATGTCCGCCCCGCCCCAGTTGGTGGTGAGCTTGTCGCCGCCTGCGGCCAGGGTGTTGACGAGGAAGCTCTTGCCGACCTGGGAGGCGCCGAACACGCCGATGGTGGTCGGGCGGGCGCTTACGAACGAGGCGGAGCGCGCCGAGTTCGCAAGCGCGAGCAGCCGCGACTGCGCCTTGTCGGAGATCTCGGTCAGCGCCTTGCCGCCTGCGCCGGGATCCTTTGAGTTGGCCTCGATCCACTCGGAGGCGCCCAGGGCCTTGGCCATGATGGAAGCGTAGTCTTCGCTCTTGATGTTGTTCATCTCAAATCCTCCCTCAGCGTGCGACCGCGCTTGCGGTGTAGACGAGGCCAGTGTCGTTCCAGTACTGCTCGCCGTTCTGGTTCACGGTCTTGACCTGGAGCACCACGTAGTCCATGACGTTGGCGTTGCCGGATCTGACCTCCTTGAGCTTGGGCAGCATGAGCCTGGGCACCCCGCCTAGCGAGTTGCGGTGGTTCTCGCTGTTGCCGATCTCCTTCCAGAGCGCATTGAGGCGCTCGACCGGCGGCTCCTGGCGCGATTCGATCTTGAAGCGCACCTCGAAGGGCTTCTGGTCGCGGTTGGCCGCCTGGACGCGCTCGAAGCCGTCCATCGCCTCCTTGAGGGTCGCGGTGTACCACTCGTTGAGCTTGGTGCGCACCTCGGTCATGTAGCGCTCGCGCTCGGCCGCCTTGAGCTCGTCCTTCTTCTTGGCGATGAGATCGTCGGCCATCTTCTGGAAGGAGGCGTAGAGCTCGCCCTTGCGCGCCTGGACCTTGGCCTCCCAGCCCTTCATCTTCATGCCGGCAAGCAAGCCCGTGGGCTTCTGGCTCTCAAGCTCCTGCCGGGCCTGGCTCTCTGCTGCAGCGGTGCGCTGCTGATCAGTCTGCGCTATAAACTCCTGAACCTTTTGATCGCTGCCGCTGTCGATGCCGTCCACGATCTTGGCGTGATCAGCCTTGAGCGCCTGGCACTCCTCGACCTGCTGCGGCTCCAGCGGGGTAGTCTCAGGATCGGTGAGCGCGTCCATGTCGCGCTCGTCGAAGAAGCTCAGCGCGGCCATCCTGCGCACGCGCCTGACCTCCTCGGGCCCCGTGATCACATCGACGCTGAAGAGCGGCGTGGCCGGGTAGTTCTCAGGCGCGGCAGGATCGTTGCTGCTCTTGAACTGCCTAAAGCCCAAGCAGTCGGGGAGCACGTGGCGGTCGCGGAAGATGGCGCTGCCTTGGGCCTTGTCCCCCTCCTCGTACTCGAAGGTGGGCTCCTGCAGGAGCCTTGGCTCCAGCGACTTGTCGTTCGGGATGAAGCCCTCCTCGCCCTCCTGATCGCCCGAGGCCCTCATGATCTCGCCTAAGGAGGCGAAGCGGCAGACGGGCGAGCTTACCTGGTTGCGGCTGTCGATGTGGCCCAGGTACCTTATGTTGTTGGGCACGGCCGGCATCTTGAGGTCGAAGCGGAAGTTCGAGATGGCCCTGGTCGATGACTTCATGCAGGCGATGGCGGCGCCCATGGCCACGGTGGCCTTGGTGTCGCCGATCTTGAGCCCATTGGTCGCAAGCGGGTACCAGCTGCTCGAGCAGGAGTACTCGGAGAGCAGGATCACGCGCGAGGACGGCATGCCCACGCGCTCCAAGAAGAACTCGCGCACCCCGGGGATCCGGGACGGGCGGCCAGTGAGGATCAGCAGGTCGGGCTTGTAGAGCGCGCAGAGCGCGCACAGCGCCGAGAGCGGGCGGGAGATGTCAAAGCCGCCCTGGACGATCCTGCGGTTCACCTCCACGAGGTCCACGCTGAGCGTGAAGTCCTTGAGGATGTCGAAATCAGGCCACACGCGATTCAAGTCAGGATCGCCGTTGGCCTTGTTCACAAAGTCGAGCGTCTCCTTCTCAGGCTCCATGGCCGCGCCGTCGTGCAGCGCCACGCCCTCGGGGCACTTCTCAGTGCCCGAAAGCCACTGCCCCAGCGTGCCGGTGACTATGGCCTTGGGCACGGGTCCGAGCTTGGGCAGGAGCTCCAAATGGTTGATGATCCTGCGCGCGGGGTAGTTCAGAAGCTCCTCGGCTGCCTGGCGGCGGCGGTTTATGAACTGCGAGCTCGAGTCGCTGCCCTTGCCGAAGACCTTCGAGAGCACGCGATCCGAGAGCACGCTCTCCTTGGAGTCCAGGAGCTTGGCAAGCTGGTCCAGGATATAGCGCTGGATCACCTGGAGCACGATGTCGTCGCCTGCGATCTTGAAGCCCTCGCGCAGCACCTCGCGCGCGGTGACGTTGGCGCTCTCCTCGTTGGCCTCCTTGGGGAAGTAGTAGTCGGTCGCCACGAGATCCGTGGTGCCGCCGCCGATGTCGATGGAGGCGATGCGCGCCGAGAAGAGCTCGAGATCCGCACCCATGCCGCCGTGCAGGTGCAGGCACTCGCCAAAGCGCCCGTCCGCGTCGCTGCGGCGCAGCATCCTGAGGAAGGGCTTGGCGTTGCCGCCCATCACGTACTGGGTCTCGTTGTAGAGGTAGACGATCTGCGCCGCCTCAGCCTCGTCCCAGTTGACGATGACGTCCGGGTAAGGCGGATTTATCTCATTGGTGATGGCTGAAGGGAGCCTGATCTCGGTTGCCGGTGTCGTGTCGTAGCCCATGCACTTCCAGAGGATCCCCAGCGCCTCGTAGGCGCAGCCGCGATAGATCTCGCGCTCAAAGGCGGGCATCGAGGGCGGGGTCGTGAGCACCACGGCCTTGAGACGGCGCGGGCGCTCCTTGTTGCTGGAGCTTCCGCGGAAGAGCACGCTGTTTATCTGCGTGAGCGCCTGCAGGAAGATCTCAAGCAAGAGGAAGGTCATGCAGGACTTGCCCGAGTAGCGGGCGAGCATGTTGCGCTTGTTGTCCTCACAGGCAAAGAGCGCGTCGCCGCTTGAGTTTATGAAGTCGCAGACCGGGCGCGGGTTGGCCGGGATCCCCGACGGATAGCGGCGGTCGGACTTCACGACGCGGCAGCCGCCCTGGCGCGGATCGTAGCTGTATGAGTAGGAATTTGGATTGAGCGCCCACTCGTCGTGCTGCTTGTCGAGCTTCTCGTTCCACAGGTAGCGCTTGGGCGAGTTGAGCCCGGTCGCGCCCTCGTTGCCGGTGCGCAGGTTCGCGAGGTTCGCAGCCTCGCGCCCCACCCTTGCGAGCGAGGGCCAGGAGAAGGCGTCGGCCCTGCCCGAGCGCGCCGAGCGGCCGTCGAAGTCGAAGTCGGCGCGGGAGAACTCGATGCGGCTCTCGAAGGGATCGTCGTAGATCTGCTCAGGCGCGCTCAGATCGCGCAGCGTGAGCTTTGAGACCCTCAAAAGATCGGTGCGGTTCTCGCCGTCGTCCTCGAAGATGAGCCCGCAGGATCTCGAGTTGCCGACGTCGAGCACCAAACTCGCCTCCACGGCAGGCTCGGTGCTGCGGCCCAGCGAGCAGATCTTGATGCGGCCGGGGTTGGCCTTGGTGCCGATGATGCGGAGCATCGATAGGTAGTAGGCCTCGTGCAGCAGGTGCTTCTCGTTGTCCTCGATGGTGTCCTGATCGAACTTCTGCCCCATCTCGTCAAAGCAGCAGCGCTGCTCGTAGACGCTCTTGGCCCACTCGCGCACCCAGCTGATGCCGTTCTCGCCCGGGGTCAATAGCTCCGAGCCGCCGTCACGCCACGCCAGCGCGAAGTTCGACCCCGACTGGCGGTCGCGCTCGCTGGGGGCGAAGTAGTGCTGCACGAAGTCCTTCTGCAGCGAGGTGTCGAACGCGAAGACCACGCGGTAGGTGTGGGGCTGGTCGATGCGCACTACGCGGACGCGCGCCCAGTTGAGCGGGCCGACGTCCCTGCCGTTGGGGTTCATGAGCCCCTTCTCGTCCAGGACATTGGTGGTGAAGTAAGGCACCGGGAACCAGATCCCGTCGTAGGCCTTCACGACCTCGGAGAACTCGCGGGAGACCACCTTGCTGTCGCCGTCGCTGTACTTGCGGCCGTCGCGCGCGCCCGGGAGCACCAGATCGCCTGAGGGATTGCGCTCCAAAAGCGCCAGGTGCGACTCCTTGCCAGCCCGGTCGAGCATCGGGATCATGTAGATCTCAGACAGTTCCCTGCCGGCCTCCGAGTTGGGGTTTAGCGCGAACTCCATGTCGATGAACTGGATCCCAGTGTTCTCGATGAGGCTGATGGAGTTTTCATTGGTCTTTGATACTGGAGCGAGCACCTTCAATGTCCTCTGATTTGAACCTGATGCCCATTATACAAATGGGAGATGTTTTCTTAATCTGATTTTCTTGGCAGTCAATTCCAGCGCACATTTTCCAGCCTAACGCTGAGATTTTAATTTGAGGATCAGAAGATTAAAGAAGAAAAATCGCGGAAGTTGAGGTGGGCGGGAGGAAGCTTCAGGAAGGATTGCTGAGCCTTGAATGGCAAGGCCCCCTTGCGGGGCCCTGCCATGGTTTTTGCTCAGAACCAGCGGGTCATCGGGAGATCGTTGTTCGCGCCCTTTGAGAAGAGGATCTGGTGGAGATCGACGTTGCCAAGCTCGAAGGCCGCTGCGCAGCCGCACAGGTAGAGGTCCCACATGCGGCAGAATGCCTCGCCGCGATCGGCCATGACCTGATCGCGCACCTTCTGGAAATTCTGATACCAGCACATGAGCGTCTTGTAGTAGTGGCGCCTGAGCGACTCGACGTCGAGCACCATGAAGCCCACGTCCTTTTCATAGGAGTCGAAGATGATCTCGCGCAGCGAGGGGATGGTCCCGCCGGGGAAGATGTGCTTGCGGATCCAGGGGTTGGCCGAGACCTCGTCGGCGCCGCTGATGTAGTGCAGCAGGAAGAGGCCCTTGTCCTTCAGGAGCTTCGAGCAGGTCTGCATGTAGAGCTTGTAGTTCTTGCGCCCGACGTGCTCGAGCATGCCCACGCTCACGAGGCGGTCGAAGGTCTTGCCGCGGGCTGGAAGATCGCGGTAGTCCACGAGCTCGATGTGCACCTTGCCCTCAAGCCCGGCCTCGCGCACCCTGTCGCAGCCCTTCTGGTACTGCTCCTTGGAAAGTGTGCAGCCATACCCCTCGACTCCGTACTGCTTGGCTGCCTCGATGAGCAGGTAGCCCCAGCCGCAGCCGATATCCAGCAGCGTCATCCCGGGCTTTAGGTACAGCTTCTCCA
Source organism: uncultured Aeromonadales bacterium (assembly GCA_902776275.1). GTDB lineage: Bacteria > Pseudomonadota > Gammaproteobacteria > Enterobacterales > Succinivibrionaceae > Succinivibrio. The sequence continues at coordinate 2,900 of CACYPI010000015.1, read as the reverse complement.
GGATGTGGTGGACCTTGTCGCGCTGGGCCTGCTCGAGGGTCTCGCCCTCGTTCTTGAAGTAGGCGCAGGAGTAGGTCATGGTCGGATCGAGCCAGAGCTTGTAGAAGTTGTTGCCGAGGTCGTAGTGGGAGGAGACCTCCTTCTTCTGGTTCTTCTCGGACTCCGAGGGGTTCAAAAGCTTGATGATCGAAAGCGAGCGGCGCTTGAGCTCGAACTTGTCGGCCTGGGAGAGCAGGGCTGAGAGCGCGGTGAAGAGATCGCCCTCGAGCTCGATCTTCTTGTCGATGTAGGCGTCGCCCAGCGCAAGGGAGGTCGAGGTCAGGAGCCTGGCCTTGGGGATGTCGTCGTGGAAGATGATCTTGAAGAGGGGCTTGCCCGTGCCGATGTTGACGGTCTTGCCGCCTGCCTCGGCTGCAAACGGGTATTTGTTAAAGCGCTTGAGGTAATCGAGGATGAACCCTGCCGCGATCTTATTGAACATTCCGACCTCCTTTCTTCTTGATTTTTTTGACGCCGCTACGATGGAATCGATTATAGATCCCGTGAGCAAAAGCCAGTGCTTGTTGAAAAAACGCACGCTTTTGCGCCTAGGGCGCACTTATCAGGATGAGAAGACGCCATCGCGCATAAGGAAGGGCGCGCCATGGCCCGGGAAGGCCTGCATGCATGGCGGCAGCGACTTCAGCGCAGGTACTGCGATCGCGCGGTAGGAGGAGGTGGAGCCGCGCGGGAAGCGGGTCACCGCGGCGCAATCCCTAAATAGGCTGTCGCCCGTGAAGGCGCATGCGCCGTCGAGCACTATGACGCAGGAGCCCGGGGAGTGCCCGGGGGCGGGAATGAAGCGCAGAGCGTGGCTGCCATCGTTGAGGGACAGGCCGTTATCGAAGGTGATCATCGCGCGGGCGCGGCAGGGCCGGTACTCCCTCATGAATCCGTCCCCGCGGTGCCCGCCGTCGCGCATGTCCTGCATCCTGAGCATCGCGAGCAGGAACTCAAGCCCGGTCTTTGATGGGGCCATGAGCCTGGGGGCGCAGGACCTAGAGCAGATTATGCGGATGCTGCAGCGCTCCATGAGCGGCGCGATGCCGCAGATGTGGTCGGCGTGGGCGTGGGTGAGCGCGACGGTGACCTGTCCTGCCCCGATCTCGGCTAACCGCCTTAAGAGGAGCTGGCTTGGGTTTGGGTCGATGACGAGCGCCCGGCCCGGGCCGGTCCTCGCAAGGTAGGAGTTCTCAAGCGTGTAGGGATCGGCAAAGGACTCAACTGCAATGATGCGGCCGCGGCTTTTGATCTTCACTTGGGCTTGGTGCATGGCGTGTTCAGGCCTTGCGCAAAGAGGCGCCTGGTGGACGTTACAGGACTCGGACCTGTGACCCCCTGCTTGTAAGGCAGATGCTCTAACCAACTGAGCTAAACGTCCGCTAGGAATGGGGAATGGTTTTTCGGTGGTGGGTTGTGAGGGGGTCGAACCCGCGACCAACGGATTAAGAGTCCGCTGCTCTACCAACTGAGCTAACAACCCGGCCGAAAATATTCGATCTGCACTGCGGTGGTGGGTTGTGAGGGGGTCGAACCCGCGACCAACGGATTAAGAGTCCGCTGCTCTACCAACTGAGCTAACAACCCATGCCGTGCGATCTTGCAATTCAGTGGTGGGTTGTGAGGGGGTCGAACCCGCGACCAACGGATTAAGAGTCCGCTGCTCTACCAACTGAGCTAACAACCCAACTGAATTACACTGCAGGGTGGTGGGTCGTGAGGGATTCGAACCCTCGACCAACGGATTAAAAGTCCGCTGCTCTACCAGCTGAGCTAACGACCCGCCCTGCATGCTGACCTCAAAGTCAACGGTGCACATTTTACCCAAAATGAACCTTCGTGCAAGCTTTTTTTCAAATTTTCCACTCCAAGCCCTCCCCAAGGCGCGCAGGCCCCTGAATCCGCCTCAACTGGAGTGCGCAGCATGATCCATGGCTCAAAAATGAAAATGCGGTGCTCAAACGTTTGATTAGCGCTTCGTGCTGGCTTATGATCTGCGCAAACGGAATCCCATTTACGTTGTTTGCTTATTCTTGATTTCATCTGGAGCATCACATGAAAATCGCATTGATCCTCGAGAACTCCCAGGCCGACAAGAATCCGGTCATCTTCAGGGAGCTTTCCGCCGCCGCCAAGAACGCCGGCCACACCGTTGACAACTACGGCATGTACACCGCCAAGGACAAGCGCTGCCTGACCTACGTCATGAACGGCCTGCTCGCCTCCATCGTCCTGAACACCAAGGCCGCCGACTTCGTGGTCACCGGCTGCGGCACCGGCGAGGGAGCCACTCTGGCCCTCAACGCCTTCCCGGGCGTCGAGTGCGGCCACATCGAGAATCCGGTCGACTCCTACCTCTTCACCCAGATCAACGCCGGCAACGCCATCGCCCTACCTTATGCCCTGGGCTACGGCTGGGGCGGCGAGCTGAACCTGCGCTACATCTTCGAGAAGCTCTTCGTCACCCCGTTCGGCGGCGGCTATCCTCCTGAGAGGGTTCAGGCCGAGCAGAGCAACAAGAAGATCCTCGACCACGTCAAGACCATCACCCATCGCCCGCTGATGGAAGTGCTCAAGGGCCTCGATCGCGACTTCATCAAGAAGACCATCGACGATCCGCAGTTTGCAGACCTCTTCTACCCCAACTGCAAGGACCAGCAGGTGGCGGACTTCCTCAAGTCCCTGTAATCAGGTTCGCCTTTGAATGGACGGGCGCCATTGCGGCGCCCTTTTTCGTTCAATTGTTTCAACAAGGCTTCCAGCCGTACTTGATCAGTTAGTTTTATGATTTCCTTCTCCTCGCGCGGGTGCATTTTTTAAAAACCAGCTTGCCTTAGCATCATGGCGGTGCCCGCATAGGT
>CACYPI010000014.1 GCA_902776275.1 uncultured Aeromonadales bacterium | reverse complement strand
CCAAGTGAATCACATTGGTGGTCAGCAAGAGGAACCCGCCGAAGATCTCCCAAGAGATCGGTAGGAATCCCCTCTCTTTAGAGAGGGGAGGATGTCAAATTCGTTACTGGCAAATTCTTGAACAACCGTCGTTTTCCCAACACGTCGAGGTCCCTCAATCATTAAGGCGGTAGAGCCGGCGGATTTTTCTTTCCAATCAAGCATCTGCGCATAGATTTTTCTCTTAAACAACATTGTGCCAAGAGATGAATTTGTCTTGGAAGGATTCTTTTGATTGGTCATAAGATTATATGTTTAGCTTATTGATAAATAAAAACTTATCATGTACTGTCACTCAAAAATAGCAATGTCAAATCTGCTGTTGAATGACATATGTCTCATTCCGCTGATTCTGTTCTCGATTTCTTTGAAACTTGCGCATTAAGCGAAACTTGAAAATACGCATTTTCCGCTTAAATATTTTAGCCAAATTTTGATGTTTGCGCGTCTATATTTCTTTACAAATTTGGCTTTTTCGCACATTCTATTTTCACAAAAAACGCTGTTTCCGCTTTAAATTGTAATTTAAGTATTTATTATCAATAAATTAATGTAAAAATACCAAAGTGGTCTTGGAGCGGGAGTCTTTGGGGCGGGAATTATGGATTTCAGGAAGATGGCGCAGATGTTGGAGCGCAGGCTGGACTTGATGACGAGAATCCCTGCTTAGCAGGGATTTCATAGTGGTTTTAAAGGGTGGCGCAGGCGCCATCGCGGCGCCTGCGGCGGCCTTACCAGTTCACCACGACCTGGGGCTCGCCTTTTCTGGCCTCGGTGATCTCGCCCAGGAGCCAGGCGTTTTCGCCTGAGGCCTTGAGCGACTCGATGGCCTTCTCCGCCTGATCCTTTGCCACGGCGATGACCATGCCGACGCCGTTGTTGAAGGTGCGGTACATCTCGTGGCGGTCGACGCCGCCTGCCTTCTCAAGCCAGTCGAAGACCTCGGGGCGTTTCCAGGAACCGGCGTTGATGGTAGCGCAGGCGCCGTCGGGCAGCACGCGGGGGATGTTGTCCCAGAAGCCGCCGCCGGTGATGTGGGCCAGCGCGTGGACGCCGTCGCAGTCCTTGAGGAGCTTGAGCACGCTCTTGACGTAGATGCGGGTCGGCTCGATGAGCGCGTCGAGCAGGTTTTTCCCGGAGGGCAGCCTGGCGGTAGCAGGATCGGTGCCGGTCTCCTTCAGGATGGCGCGGATGAGCGAGAAGCCGTTGGAGTGGGGGCCGGAGGAGGCCAGGCCCACGAGCGCGTCGCCAACCTTGACCTTCGAGCCGTCGATGATCTTGTCCTCATCGACCACGCCCACGGCGAAGCCTGCCAGATCGTAGTCGCCCTCGGAGTACATGCCGGGCATCTCGGCGGTCTCGCCGCCGACCAGCGCGCAGCCTGCCAGCTCGCAGCCGTAGGCGATGCCGGTCACCACGGTGGTCGCGGTGTCGACGCTCAGCCTGCCGGTGCCGTAGTAGTCGAGGAAGAGCAGCGGCTCGGCGCCCTGGACGATGAGATCGTTGACGCACATGGCCACGAGATCCTGCCCCACGGTGCTGTGGCGGTTGTAGTCAATGGCAAGGCGCAGCTTGGTCCCGACGCCGTCGGTTCCAGTCACCAGCACCGGCTTGCGGTAGCCCTCCGGGATGCGGGTGAGGGCGCCGAACCCGCCCAGGCCGCCGATGACCTCGGGGCGGTTGGTGCGCTTGACCGGAGCCTTGATCCTCTCGACCAGCTCCTCGCCGGCGTCGATGTCGACCCCGGCTTCCTTGTAGGTTAACTTAGCCATGAATCCTCCAAGAAGGGACAGGAAAAACACTGGCGATGATTTTAGCCGATCTGCCAGCGCCTTTTTGCAGGCGCTGGCAAATTCAAGCGCCGCCTTCCGCTTTGCATCGGGGGTCCTGGGGCATGGGCTGTATAATTGTGAAAACGCCTGCGGCGCAGCTTCCAAAGATGCCGCGGCGCCCTATGGAGGCACACGAACATGAGAAGATCAGTCCTGGCGGCGCTCGCCGCAGCCCTTATAGCGCACGGCGCGGCCTTTGCGGACGATGGCGATCCGCTCGTCTACGAGGGATCGATCTCCGAGGGCGTCGACAAGGCGCTCGCGGCAGGCTACGCGCAGGCCGCAGCCTCCCTGGCCCCGGGATCGGAGGCCAGGGGCAGCGCGGCCGACGCGGGGAAGGCGGTCTCGTCAGTTGAGATCCAGGGGGGCAAGGTGGTCGTCAAGTTCGACCGCGACAAGCTCTCCCGCCAGCTCTCCTCCTCGGGCGCGGCCGTGTGGTCGGGACTCAAGGATCCGGTGCTCGTCTGGCTTGCCGACGCCGCAAGCGGGAAGATCATCGGCGGGGACAGCTCCGATCCGCTGGCGCTTTCGATGAGCGCGGCGGCGCAGAAGCTGCGCTACCAGCTCATCTTCCCGCTCATGGATCTCGACGACGTGCAGGCGGTGAACGCCCAGGCGCTGCTCACCCACGACGACGAGGCGCTCAAGACGGCCTCCGCGCGCTACAAGCCGACCTTCTACGTGGCAGCCGCCGCCTCCAAGGACGGTGACGCGGTCGATCTGCGCTGGGACGTCTATGACGCGGGCGGGCGCAAGCTCGGCAACGGCAGCGCCAAGGCCCCGATGGACGAGGCCGCCTCCAAAGCCGCCTCGGGCATCGCCTCCTCGCTCATGGAGAACGTAAGCGGCGAGGGCGGCGATCAGGCCTCCCAGATCGCAGCCGACTCAGGCTCAGGCGAGGCCGCCGCGGCGGCCGACACCATCGGCCCGCGCAACGGCTCGGTGCGCATCTTAGTCTCAGGCGTCGGGAGCCTTTCCGATCTGCAGGCAGTGAGGAGCGCCATCATCACTTTCGGCTACGAGGGCTCCACGAGGGCCATCGGCTACACGCCGCAGGGCGTGGTCTTCCTGGTGCCGACCTCGGCATCCCCTGCGATCCTCGACGGCACGCTCGCCCACTCGGGCACCTTCACCAAGACCGGAGACTGGATCTACCGCTACAACCAGGGCACCGCCGCGGCCGACTCCGGGCGCGACGGCCAGGTAGGCGCGCCTTCATACCAGAGCGCCACGAGCGGGCTTTCAAGGCCTGCAGCCGGTGCTGTGAAGGCGCAGCAGGGCGGGAAGACGGCCTCCAAGCCGGCCGCGCCCGCGCGCCGCGCCTCGCAGCTGGTGGGGGACCTCTAGTGGCAGAGCCCCGCCAAGGCGCGCTGCCGCTTAAGGTGAGCGAGAAGGAGAGCTTCGACACCTTCGTGCAAGGCGATTCCAGCGCGCTCATCGAGGCCATGCGCAAGGCCGCCTCGGCCCCGCAGTGGGAGTTCTTCATGGTGACGGGGCCGCACGGGTGCGGCAAGTCGCACCTTCTGAACGCCATCGCCTGCGAGAACCCCGGAACCTTCAGCATCGACCTTGCGCTGGCGCGCGACTTCTCGCCCCAGTTCCTCGACGTCGAGCTGCCAGAATGCGCGGTGCTCGACAACGTCGACGCCATCGCAGGGGACGGCGTGTGGGAGATGGCGCTCTTCGGGCTGTTCAACCGCTGGTACGACGGAAGGCGCGGGGCGCTCTTCATGAGCTCGACCTCAAGCGCCGACCGCATCCCCTTTGCAAGGCACGATCTCAACACCCGCCTGATGTCGGGGGTCACGGTGCCGCTCGCCCCGCTCTCGGACGAGGACAGCGCCAAGGCCCTGGGGCTCAAGGCCGCCGCGCGCGGGATCACGCTGCCAGAGCAGTCCTGCGCCTACCTCGTGCGCAGCTACGGGCGGGATTTGAGGAAGCTCTCCGGGATCCTCGACAAACTCGACTGCGCGCAGCTTGAGCGCTCGCACGCGCTGAGCATCCCCTTCATCAAGAGCGCCCTGGGCGCCGATCAGGCCCCGGGCCAATGAGAAGGCCGCCCGATCGGGCGGCCTTCTCCAAGGCGCAAGCCTTATTCCATCGCCTTCTTGATCGAGTCGTCGAAGTTGCGCTGCTCGCTAACCTTGGTCATGAGCGCACGCACGATGTCGCGCGAGTACTGCCCCGGGCAGACCGTGAGCGCGCGGTTGTAGAAGTTGAGCGAGCGCGAGTAGTTCGCGCACAGCGCGTACTGCGCGCCCGAGGCCTGGGCCGACTGGCAGCGATCGCGCGCCGCGTCGGCGGCCTCGGCCAGAAGCGAGAATCCGGCTACGCTGCCGGGGTTCTTGGAGGTGAAGCGCTTTAAGATGTCCACAGCCTCCTTGGCCCTGCCTGCCTTGAGCAGGGCGTTGGCGAGGTTGAGCGCCAGCGCGGCGTTGCCAGGGCTCCTCGAGTAGGGCCCCTGGAGCATCGACACCGCCGACTGCGGGCTTCCCTGCTTGATGGCAATGTCGGTGCGCAGATCGAGCACGAACACGTTGTCCTGGTATGAGGAGAGCCGGCTTAGGCTCTCCAAGGCCGCGGCGGTGTCGCCCATCTCGTAGCTGCAAAGCGCCATGGCGTAGTCGACGTAGGTCCTAGGCAGCTTGTAGGGGTTGGCCGAGAGCGAGTCGCGCAGCCTCGCGTAGTCGGAGATCCCCATGTACCTGACCTCGGCGCGGGCCTTGGCAAACTGGAAGTTCACGTTCGAGGAGTCGGGCCTGCGCCCAAGCTGGGCGGCCATCGATTGAGCCTCGGCGGCGCGCACGTTCGAGAGCGGGTGGTCGATGAGCATGGTGAATGCGGGGTTGATGCTGCCCTGCTGGCCCATCAGCACCTTGAAGAGGTCGGGCATCGCGTAGGGGTTGAACCCGGCGCGGGCTAGCACCTCGATGCCGGCACGGTCGGCCTCGGCCTCGTTCTCGCGCGTGAAGTTGATGCCCGACTGCTGGGCCGCGCCCATCGTGGTCGAGAGCGCCGCCAGGCCCACGGTGGGGTTGATGATGCTCATGGCAATCGCGCCCACTAGCCCTGCCATCGTAAGCGGCGACTTGCGGCTCTGGGCCTCGATGAAGCGGGCGATGTGCCTCTGGGTCACGTGGGAGATTTCGTGGGCGAGCACCGAGGCGAACTCGTCCTCGGTGTCGCAGTAGTGGAATAGCCCCGAGTTGACCTGCACAACGCCGCCTAAGAAGGCCGAGGCGTTGAGCGCCGGGTTGTTCACGAGCAGGAAGGTGAAGGGGAAGCGCACGCCCGAGGCTGCCATCACCAGGCGCGATCCTATGCTGTCGAGGTACTCGTTCATCACCGGATCGTCGATTATGGGCAGCGCGCCGCGGGCGTTTCTCAAGAAGTACTCGCCGATCTGGCGCTCGCGCTCGACGGTCATGCCGCGCACGCCCGCGGTGCCGATGTCGGGGATCTGGTACTGCTGGTACTGCGAGAACTCGTCGGCACCTGCCGCTGACGACAGGGCCGCGGCGGCCGCGATGGCTGCCAACAGGCGGCATAGGCGCATCATCAAACTCCCAGGGCGCCGCGCGGCGCCGATTTTGATCTTGTATTTGATGTCAGACGGTGAAAAATATACACATGTTTTGAAGGCAGCGGCGAGGCGCTAGGCAAGATGATCGAAATTTTCAGGAAGTGGTACCGCAGGAACTTCTCAGTGCCGGGCACCGCCGAGTTCGCCTTGCTGCTCATAGCCTGCTTCGCGTGCGTCTACTGGTTCATGTGGCTCTTCGGGCCGGTGGTGGTGGCGCTGTGCATGGCCTACTGCCTTGACTGGTTCGTGCGCCTCCTCGAGCGCAGGCTGCGCATGGGCAGGCGCCTTGCCGCAGCCGCGACCATGGTGGTGTTCATCGGGATCGCCGCCGGCATTGTGGTCTTCGTGGCGCCGCGCATCGTCAACCAGGGCACGCAGTTCTACTCGAACATGGTGCTCTACAGCCAGGACACGGTGCAGAAGGCCAGGCAGGAGGCCCAGGAGGCCCGCGAGCAGGCTGACGCCGACGGAACCCCGGCCGACGCGCGCGAGCAGTCGGAGATCGCGGCCGACGCGCTTGACGGGGTGCTTGCCGACAAGCTCTACACCTTCATTGAGCCGCTGCCTGACCCCTGGCCCACCATGCTCTCGCAGACGGCGCTGCAGAACTACATCCACTCGCTCAGGATCATGCTGATGTCCAACCTCGCCAGCATCCTCAGGAACCAGATCATGCCCTCGGTGGTGAACGTGATGTCGTGGACGGTGTACGCCATCATCGTGCCGATCTTCATGTTCCTGATGCTCGCCAACAAGGAGATGCTGCAGCGGCGCGTGCGCCGCTACGTGATGCCGCGCAACAGCGCGGTCATCGACGACTTCTGGCCGAAGATCAACTCCCAGCTTGAGTCCTACATCAACGGATCGCTCCTGCACATCGCTATCTCGGCCTGCGCCAACGGGCTGCTCTTCTGGGCCTTCGGGCTCAACTACGCGGTGCTGCTCGGCGTCGCGATGGGCTTCAGCGTGGTGATCCCCTACGTCGGCGCGGTGCTCGTCGGAATACCCGTGGTGCTCATCGCGGCGGTGCAGTTCGGACTCTCGGCCTACCTAGGATGGTTCTTTGCCGCGTACATCCTGCTCCAGCTCTTGGACAGCTACGCGCTGACTCCGGTGCTCTTCTCAAAGACCATGGACCTGGACGCGTTCTCGATCCTGCTTGCGATCATGGTCTTTGGCACCCTCTGGGGCTTCTGGGGCGTGTTCTTCTCGATCCCGCTGGCCCGCTTCATCGACACGCTGATCTCCCAGTGGCCGCGCGTGCACAGCAATCATGGGCACCATGGCAGGCAGGAGCGCAGGGCAGAGGGGCCAAGGGGCGGCGGCCAAGGCTCGCGCTCCCGGATCCAGCGCCAGCAGGGTAGGCCATGAAGGCAAGTGGGAATCTGCGTCCTGCCGGCAGATCCCCTGGCATTAAAGCGCTGGCGCAGCGGCCATCCAGCAGATGTGCCAGCGCAATCAGCTGCACATGCGCCGTTTGTGTCTCTTCATTGTCTGCGGCATCCTGTGGTTCTTGCAGCCGAGCGGATGCGCCCGCGCCTGCGGAGTAAAAGACCCAGTGGTTGACTTGGGCAAGGTTCTTTAGCCGCAGCAGGCTTGACTCAAGCAGGCCTGCCCTCAAGGATTCCGCCTTCAAAAGCGCCAGCGCGCCCGCTGCGGTGCCAGTGGTCAGCATCGAAAGCCGGACAGCCACGGGCAGCTGCGGGCGCTGCTGCCTTCCCTCGCGCTTAGGCGCCATCACGATCGATTGCGGTCTTGCCCATAATCAGTCAGGATGACTAAAAAAAGGCGCCCGCAGGCGCCTTTCCCCATTCTTTTGCCGTCGCATCAGGCGACGTTCCAAGCCTCAGTACATGAGCGCGTAGAGCTTGCGGCGGAACTCCTTTTGCAGCGGATCGCCGCCTAGGGTGTTGAGAATGTCGATGAAGGTCTTCTTGACGTCGGGATCGGCGCTGTTCTTCTTGAGCAGGGCGAAGAGCATCTCGAGGGCATCGCGGTGCTTGCCGCTTGCCGACAGGGCCGCGGCGTACTTGATGGTGATCCCCTTGTCGTCCGGATCCTTCTCGTGATCCTCGCGCAGCTTGCGCAGCTCAGGAGAGTCGGCGGCCTGCTCGGCCAGCGTGAGCGCCGACATCAGGTCCTTGTAGTCCTGGGTTTCGGTCTCGGTGCGCCCGCAGCCTGAGAGCAGCTCCTTGGCGCGCTCGAGGTTTTTGGCCTTGATGCAGAGGGAGGCGAGCTTGAACTTGGCGGCGGTGGACTTCGGATCAGCCTTGAAGGCGTCCGAGGCCTTGGCCATGGCACCCTGGAGATCGCCCTTCGCCTCGAGATCCGCAGCCTCCTTCAAGAGCAGCTCGCACTGCGAGGGCATGTACTTGGCGATGAGGGCCTGCAGGCCGGTCACGACCTCGTCGCCCTGCAGGGCGTCCACCGGCTGGCCCTTGCTGAAGACGATGACCGCAGGCACCGCGCGCAGGCCAAGCTGCATGGCGATGGCCTGGCCAACCGCGCCGCCCACGTCGGCCTCGGCCAGGGTGATGTACGGGCTGCCGTCCGGGATGGCCGCCTTCAGCGCCTTGGTCGCGGCCTGGCACTCCGGCGCGTCGGCGAAGAAGTAAACGAATACGGCCTTGTCCTGCGATCCCTTGAGGATCACCTGCTGGACGTTCTGTTCTGTAAGCAGCATCTCTATTGTTCCTTCCGGTTCATTTCTCAAAGCGGTTGATGATGCGCATGGCCTCGATGAGGTGCTCCAGGTTGGGGCTCACGGCCTTCTGCGTGCCTTCGCTTTCAAAGTATGCGTTTCCGTCACTCTTGTATATGGAGACGGAGCCTTGGCGGATCAAGAGCAGATCGTCCTTGCGGGAACTGACGATGAAGCTGCGGTCGCGCGCGTCTGGGGAGAGGAGATCTTCGCCTATGGAGTAGTCGGAGGGATTGGTGGTGATCCCGAGGATCGACTCGCCGATGGTGGGGGCGATGTCAAAGTGCGAGCTTAGGATCTGCATGCTCACGCCGCGGTTGGCCCCTCCGGGCAGGCAGGCGATGAAGGGCACGTGGCTCTGCTGGTGGGGGAAGATCCTCCCTTCCTCCACGATGCCTGGGTTGCCCTGCGCCGAGGTGATGAACACCACGGTGTGCTCGAGCTTGCCCTCCTCGTCGAGAGTGGTCATGAACTGCCCGATGGCCGCGTCGATGGAGCGCAGCCTCTGGCGCCGCGCCTTGCCCGAAAGCTTGGGATTGGCCAGATCGTTGAGCACCACCGACAGCGCCAGCGGGCGCGAGGGCTTGGAGAGCCCCGCGTCGGCCGCTCCGGCCTTGAGGCTCTCCTCGTCGGACTTCGTTGAGACGTAGTTCACCGAGCGCAGCGCCCCGTTCACGAAGACGTAGTTCGAGTCCGAGGGGCTGCCGTCTGAGATCGCGCGCACCAGGTACTCGTTGCGGTACATCTGCTCGAGCGTCACCGGGTAGGTGCGGTGCTCGGCGAAGGCCGCGCTGTACTCGACCGGCACGCCGAACATCGCGGCGAAGAAGTTGTCGCCGGCCGAGACGTAGGGCAGGTAGTGGTTCTCAAAGCTCATGTAGGTGCGCTTGATCCCCAGGATCTGCGGGGTGTCCTCGTCGTTGAGATCCGAGTATGACAGGCCGTTTGCGAACACCATGATGATGTTGACGGGCCGGGCCTCGGATGAGGTGATGTCGGTGAGCGGGTAGATGTAGCCCGGGGCGCCGCCTGCGGTGCTCTTCTCGGGCAGCCAGCCGTGGCTTGCGAGGAAGGACTTGGCGGTGAGCGGATAGTGCGCGGGGTAGACGCTGCGCAGCGCGGTGATCGGGCGGTAGGAGGCCGCGTCGGCCCAGGCGCTCAGGCCGTGGGAGCAGAGGAAGGCGCACAGCGCGGCTATCTCGAAGGCGGCGCGGACCGCGCCGCCGCGCTGGGTGTAGAGCGAGCGCCCGGCCAGGCGCGCAAAGAGCAGCTGCAGCGCGATGACCAGTGGCACGGCGATGTACATGAAGTTGTAGTTGAGTCCGGTGTAGAAGTCGAGGTCGCGCATCATGATGCTGATGACCGGCGGCACGATGTGGACGCGGGCTATGAGGTAGAGCTTGACATCGAAGAGCAGCACGATGTCGCCTATGACCGCGAGGGCGACCGCGATGCCTTTTGAAAGCCTGAACGAGCCTATGAGCGACACCGGGAAGAAGCCCACGAGGTACACCGCGAAGGTGAGGAAGCACATCTGCCCAAGCCATGAGACGAGCAGGTAGAAGAAGGGCAGGAAGGCCGAGGTGTCAGGCGTGGCGTAGAAGTACGCAAGCCCGATCGCGCTTGAGAGCAGGAGGTTTAGGAACAGGAACTGCCGGCCCCACAGGTTGGCGCGGGCCACCTGCTCCCGGTAGCTGAAGAATTTGGGGAAATTGAGATCTGCCATAGTGCTATTCACAGCTGTTTTGCTGATTCTAGCATGCGTCAGGATCCGCGCCCGAATGCCATCCCAAAACGCGGGGGCAAAAACGCGCGCCATGGAATTTTTCCCTTTGTCATAATCCTCCGGCTAGGACAACGCAGGAGGTGCCAATGGCCAAGCAACTTGAGGGCGCGCTTCCCATCATCGTCACGAACTACGCGCGGGCCTTCGGGGTTAAGGTGCGCATGCAGGGCTGCAGCGCCTACACCAACGGGAGCACCATCACCATCCCAAGGCTCGACCTCTCCGATCCCATCACCTCGCGCATGGCCTACGGCTACCTGGCCCACGAGTCGGCGCACGTGCGCTACTCGGACTTCCAGGCCGCCGCGAGGGTGAAGCGCCGCTTCCTGCTGCACACGCTTGCCAACATCATCGAGGACGCGCGCATCGAGCGCCTCATCGGCAGGCAGTTCGTCGGGGTGTGGGAGAACCTCGAGCTCTTGCGCTCAAACCCGCGCTCAGGCTACGAGGATTTCCGCCAAAGGGCGCCCTCCATGGAGTCGCTCCAGCAGGTGCTCGCGATGGTGCTCTTCTACACCGGGGCCTACTGCCAGCGCTTCCGGGTTCTGAGGCCCCGCGCAGCCTTCATGCTGAGGTTGCTGCGCCAGAGGATGGACCACGCGACGGTCGCAAGGGTCTGCGCGCAGAGCCTCATGGTGCTCGATGCCAAGGACACGGCAGACTCAATCAGCATCGCCAAGCGGATCATCAACACCATCAACGCCGAAGGCGTGCTAACGAAGGGCGCGCGCGGCGATCTGATGCCGCCGCGCGCCTCCCGCGCCCGCAGGGGCAGGGGATCACCCCCACGCAAGGTGCTCATGCGCAGGTATTGCGAGGAGCTATCCGAGGCAGAGGCCAGGCTCAAGGCCAGCACCGGAGGGGAGGCCTCCAAGGTGGCCCCGGGAGCCGACCACGCCGCGGCGGTCTCGGCGCTTGGCAAGGAGGAGATGTGCGCCCGCGACGATCTGGGCGTCTTCGAGTCAGGGGAGTGCCGCCCGGGCAGGCCCGGCTTTGCCAAGATGGCTGCATCGTCTGCAAGGCTTCGGCGCGAGCTCTCGGCCCGCGTGCGGGCTTATGTCGAGGAGTACGGCAGCACCTGCGTGCGCGGCAACCGCCTCAACCCATACCGCCTGGCACTCCTGCCCATCGGCGAGACGCGGGTCTTCCGCGATCGGATCATCAGGCGCGACAACTCGACCTCGGTGCACCTGCTCGTGGACTCGTCGGGCTCGATGCTCACCTTCGACGACAAGCGCCAGCTCACGCGCTGCGAGGCGGCCTGCCGCTGCGCGCTCTCGCTGGCGCTCGCGCTCGAGGGCATAAGCGGGATCCACACCATGTGCTCTTTCTTCCCCGGCTCCGAGCACGAGGTGGACGTCTGCCTGCGCGACGGGCAGCGGGCTTCGGAGCGGCAGGCCTACTTCGACCAGGTGCCGCGAGGCTCGACCCCGCTTGCGCAGGCGGTGTGGCACGCCATTGGCTGCGCCGCGCGCACCGAGTCCCAGCGCCACGTCGTGATAGTCATCACCGATGGGATCCCCGACAGCGTGGGGCAGGCTCGCACGGCGCTTGCCGCCGCGCGCTCGCGGGGCGTGGAGGTCTACGGGATTGGGATCTGCCTTGAGTTCATCAAGAGCCTGATCCCCAACAGCACGGTGATCGAGGATCCCGCGGAGGTGCTCGGCGCGGTGTTCGAGATGTTCCAGAAGGCGATCCTGCCTGGAGAGCAGGCGCGCTGATAAAGGCAAGCGTTCCTGCCGCATCGGGCGGTGGCGCGGCTTCTATTTGGTAGAATAGCCGCGATTTCCAGAGGGACATATGCTTCGCAGCGATTTCAATTTCGAGCTCCCGCGCGAGCTCATTGCAGAATACCCAAGCGACACCCGCACCGGGTGCCGCATGCTCGCCTTGGACGGCGCCACCGGCGCTCTCCAGGATCGGCACTTTTACGATCTCAAGGACTTCCTCAAGCCCGGGGACCTGCTCGTCTTCAACGACACCAAGGTGATCCCGGCGAGGATGTACGCGAAAAAGGAGACCGGCGGGGCCGTCGAGATCCTCACCGAGCGCGTGCTCTCCAAGGACGGCGCGCTCGTGCACATGAAGGCTAGCAAGGCCTGCCGCGAGGGCGCCGTGCTCTCGGTGGAAGGCTCGCAGCTGAGGCTCGTGGTCGAAGGCCGGCAGGGCGATCTCTTCAAGGTGAGGACTGAGGACGGCTCGTCCATACTCGATCTCATGTACAGCGCAGGCCACATCCCGCTTCCTCCGTACATCGACCGCGAGGACACCGCGCTCGACCGCGACCGCTACCAGACCGTCTACAGCCGCGTGCCCGGCGCCGTGGCCGCCCCTACGGCCGGGCTGCACTTTGACAAGGCTCAGCTTGAGGATCTCAAGGCCATGGGCGTGGGCGAGGCCTTCTGCACGCTCCACGTCGGCGCCGGCACCTTCCAGCCGGTGCGCGAGGATGACATCTCGCGCCACCACATGCATACCGAGTACGTGCACCTGCCAAGGGAGGTCGCAGACGCGGTGATAAGGACCCACGAGCACGGCGGCCGCGTGGTCGCGGTCGGCACGACCGCGGTGCGCTCGCTCGAGAGCGCCGCGCAGCTTGCCGAAAAGAACGGCTGCGGAAAGGAGATCTGCGAGTTCTCAGGCGACACGTCGATCTTCATATACCCGGGCGTGCCCTACCGCGTGGTGGACTGCCTCATCACGAACTTCCACCTCCCCGAGTCGACCCTCATCATGCTGGTCGCTGCGTTTGCAGGCTACAAGAAGACCATGGCCGCCTACCGCCACGCCGTGGAGGAGCGCTACCGCTTCTTCAGCTACGGCGACTGCATGTTCATCACCAGAAACCCCGAGGCCATGCATGACCTCCCGCCTTCGGCGCAGGAGGCCTGATGAAGTTCACTCTAAAGGCAAGGTGCGGCAAGGCGCGGTTGGGCGCCATCGAGACTGCGCACGGCGTGATCCGCACCCCGGCGTTCATGCCGGTTGGGACACAGGGCACGGTCAAGGCGATGCGCCCCGAGCAAGTCTCGGAGCTCGGCGCCGACATCATCCTGGGCAACACCTTCCACCTCTGGCTTAGGCCCGGGTGCAAGGTGGTCAAGGCCCACGGCGGGCTGCACCAGTTTGCCAACTGGCACGGGCCGATCCTCACCGACTCGGGCGGGTTCCAGGTCTTCTCGCTCTCGGGGATCCGCAAGGTCACCGAGGAGGGCGTGGCCTTCAGAAACCCCATCAACGGCTCCAAGCTCTTCCTGTCCCCTGAGATCTCCATGCAGATCCAGACCGACCTCAACTCGGACATCGTGATGCAGCTTGACGAGTGCATCGGGCTGCCGGCCCCGCACAAGGAGGAGGAGCGGGCGATGGAGCTCTCGCTGCGCTGGGCAAGGCGCAGCAAGGACGAGTTCCTGCGCCTTGGCAACCCCAACGCGCTCTTTGGAATCATCCAGGGCGGCACCGACAAGGCGCTGCGCGAGCGCTCGTTAAAGGGGCTTACCGACATCGGCTTTGACGGCTACGCCATCGGGGGCCTTGCAGTAGGCGAGGGCAAGGCCGAGATGTACGGCGAGCTCTCCCACATCGCGCCGCTGATGCCAGAGGATCGCCCGCGCTACCTCATGGGCGTGGGAACGCCGATGGACATACTCCAGGGCGTGCTGCGCGGCGTGGACATGTTCGACTGCGTGATGCCCTCGCGCAACGCGCGCAACGGCCACCTCTTCACGTCGCAGGGCCCGGTGAGGATCCGCAACGCCAAGTACGCCGAGGACACCTCGCCGCTGGACCCCAACTGCGGCTGCTACACCTGCCAAAACTACAGCCGCGCCTACCTCCACCACCTCGACAAGTGCAACGAGCTGCTGGGCGCCCACCTCAACACGCTGCACAACCTCTGGTACTACGAGCACTTCATGGCCGGCATCCGGGATGCCATCGAGCAGGGGACGCTCGAGGAGTTCGCCGAGCGCTTCTACAGCGTCTGGGGCAGGCCCGAGGCCTGATCGCAGGCATAGATGAAGATGATGAGGACGGGGGCGCTGCGCGCCCCCGTCCCGCCCTGCGCAAGGGCGCCCTGGAACGGCATTCCCGCGGCGATCCCCGGCCTGCCGGAGTGGGCGATAGCTCACACTTTTTGTGCTATAGTTGGCAGGTTGTCAACTGACTGACCGCAATACGCCAGCGCCTCCAGCGCTCCATTTTTACAGGAACAAGCAATGAACATAATCTCCCAGGCTTATGCAGCCGATGCCGCCCCCGCAGCGGGCCAGGCCGGCGGCGACTTCAGCATGATCATCGTCCTCGCGGTGTGCATGATCGCCATCTACTTCTTCATCATGCGTCCTAACAACAAGAAGCGCAAAGAGATGCAGAAGCTCCTG
Organism: uncultured Aeromonadales bacterium; assembly: GCA_902776275.1. GTDB lineage: Bacteria > Pseudomonadota > Gammaproteobacteria > Enterobacterales > Succinivibrionaceae > Succinivibrio. The sequence goes on along the minus strand of CACYPI010000014.1, from coordinate 25,554 downwards.
GACAACCTGGCTGTGGGCGACGAGGTCCTGACCAACGGCGGCATCGCCGGCCGCATCACCAAGCTCCCCGACAACCGCGAGTACGTGCTCGTGGCCGTGTCCGAGGGCACCGTGCTGCAGATGAAGCGCAACTACATCGTCGCCGTGCTGCCCCGCGGCACCCTGATCTCCGTGGCCGTCGACAAGAAGGCCGTGAAGAACCAGAAGGGCGGCAAGCGCCAGGAGAAGGCCGCCGAGGCCAAGAGCGAGCCCAAGGCCGTAGAGGCCAAGCTCGAGCCCAAGGCTGAAAAGAGTGCCGAGGACAAGGCTGGGGAGCAGCCTGCCGAGGAGAAGGAAGGGCAGGCCAAGTAACAGCCTCCTTTCAAGCGGCCGCGCCGGGCAACCCGGCGCGGCCTGGTTTTCCCACAAGAGCGCGCGGCCGAGCCGGCGCATCAGCAGAGATATAAAGTGCAAAACAAGTTTCCGCTTTGGAAGAACGTGATGGTGGTGCTGATCATCCTGATCGGCGCCTTTTACGCTCTGCCCAACCTGTACGGCGAGGATCCCGCGCTGCAGGTCTCGGGCGCGCACGGCCTTGACGTGGACTCAGCTGCCATGGGGTCGGTGCAGAAGGCGCTCGACGGCGCCGGGATAAAGGCCCGCTACGAGCTTGAAAACGGCCAGCTCATGGTCCGCTTCAACACCACCGAGGATCAGCTGGTCGCCCGCGACCTGGCATCCAAGGCCCTGGGCGAGAACTACATCACCGCGTTGAACCTCGCGCCGGCCACCCCCGCCTGGATGCGCTCGCTGGGCATGCACCCCCTGAAGCTCGGCCTTGACCTGCGCGGCGGCGTGCACTTCCTCATGGAAGTGGACATGGACGCTGCCATGAAGAAGATGACCGACCAGCTCGTCAACGACTTCCGCACCGAGCTGCGCAACAACGGCATCCGCCTTTCAGGCGCCCGCGCCGAGGGCGACAGCGTGGTCGTGGCCTTCCGCGACTCCAAGACCCGCGACGACGCGCTCTCGCTTCTGACCTCCAAGCACAAGGACTTCAAGCTCCAAGGCTACGATCAGGACGACCGCTTCTTCATTCGCGCGACCATGACCCCGCAGAAGCTCTCCGAGGTCCGCACCAACGCGGTCGACCAGAACATCAACATCATCAGAAACCGCGTCAACGAGCTGGGCGTCGCCGAGCCGCTGGTGCAGCGCCAGGGCGCCGACCGCGTGGTGGTCGAGCTCCCGGGCATCCAGGACACCGCCAGGGCCAAGGAGATCCTGGGCGCCACCGCCACGCTGGAGTTCAGGCTCGTTGACAACACCGCCGACGTGGCCGCCGCGGCCCAGGGCCATGTGCCCGCGGGCACCGAGGTGCTCTACGACGCCAGGCACTACCCGGTGGTGGTCGCAAAGCAGGTGATCTTAACCGGCGACCACATCGTGGACGCCTCCTCGAGCGCCGACGAGAACGGCCGCCCGCAGGTGAACATCAGCCTCGACTCGCGCGGCGGCAACATCATGTCCAACTTCACCAAGGACAACGTCGGCAAGCCGATGGCCACCAACTTCATCGAGTACAAGGTGATCCAGGACGATGATCCCAATGCGCTCAAGCCCGGCGATCCGGGCTACAAGCCCAAGTTCAAGAAGGTCGAGCAGATCATCAACGTTGCGACCATCCAGACCCGCCTGGGCTCGAGCTTCCGCATCACCGGCATCGACTCGGTGAAGGAAGCCCACAACCTGGCGCTGCTGCTGCGCGCCGGCGCCCTGATCGCCCCGATCCAGATCGTCGAGGAGCGCACCATCGGACCGTCCCTTGGCCAGCAGAACATCGACAACGGCATGAAGGCCATGCTCTACGGCATGATCTTCCTGGTGCTCTTCATGATCGTCTACTACAAGGCCTTCGGCTTCATCGCCGACCTGGCGCTGGTGTTCAACATGGTGCTCATCGTCGGCGTCATGTCGATGATCCCGGGCGCCACGATGACGCTGCCGGGCATCGCCGGCATCGTGCTGACGCTGGGCATGGCAGTCGATGCGAACGTGCTCATCTACGAGCGCATCCGCGAGGAGCTGCGCGCCGGCAGGCCGGTGCAGGCTGCCATCAACGAGGGCTACTCGCGGGCCTTCGTGACCATCGCCGACTCGAACATCACCACCTTCATCACCGGCCTCATCCTCTTCATGGTGGGCACCGGCTCGGTCAAGGGCTTCGCCCTGGTGCTGATGATCGGCCTGGCCAGCTCCATGTTCACGGCCGTGACCGCGTGCCGCGCGATCGTCAACTGGATCTGGGGCGGCCGCGCCAACCTCAAGACCCTGAGCATTTAAGGAGGCAAGCATGCTGCAGTTCATCAAGGAAGGGGTCGTGATCCCCTTCATGAGGATCAAGATCTTCATCGAGCTCATATGCCTGGGCCTCGTCATCGCCAGCATCGTCTCGATGGCCGTCAAGGGCCTCAACTGGGGCCTGGACTTCACCGGCGGCATCGTCGTCGAGACCCAGTACTCCAAGGCCGTCGACCTCGAGGATGTCCGCAAGGCCTACCTCAAGCAGGGCATCGACGGCACCGTGCAGTACGCGGGCTCGAGCTCCGACGTGATGGTCCGCGTTGCCCCTAAGGACGGCATCAACCAGCAGTCGGCCACCAACAGCATCCTCTCGGCCTCCAGGAGCCTCGACCCCGAGGTCAAGCTCATGCGCTCGGAGTACGTCGGCCCGGCCGTCGGCGCCGAGCTCGTCGAGAGCGGCATCCTCGCCATCGTGGTGTCGTTGATCGCGATCCTCGCGTACATCGCCTTCCGCTTCGAGTGGAGGATGGCGACGGGCGCGGTGATCTCGCTGACCTACGACGTCATCGTGGTGCTCGGCGTGTTCTCGTTCTTCCAGATCGAGTACGACCTGACCGTGCTGGCCGCCGTGCTCACCGTAGTGGGCTACTCGCTCAACGACAAGATCGTCGTGTTCGACCGCGTGCGCGAGAACGCGACCAGGCTGCCGCGCAACATCGGCATGGAGCGCATGTTCGACATCTCGCTGACCCAGACCCTCTCGAGAACCATCGTGACCTCGGGCACCACCCTGATCACCGTGGTCTCGCTGATGATCTTCGGCGGCGACATGATCTACGGCTTCGCCCTCGCCCTCTTCGTCGGCATCGTGTTCGGCACCTTCACCTCCATCTACGTGGCCTCCACCTGGACGCTGCTCCTGGGGATCACCCGCCAGAACCTGATCCCGCGCAAGGTCGAGAAGAAGGAGACCGACATCATGGAGTCCATGGACTAAGTCCCAGGGGTTCCCAGCGTGAAACGCCTATTCCGCGCCGCAAAGGCCCGCGGCGCCATGGTCGCCGCGGGCCTTGTGCTTGCAGCCGCCCTCTCGGCCTGCTCGTCCACCGGCCAGGCCGGGCCTGATCCTGAAAAGGCAAGGCCCGGCGGGCCCTTCCGCGTGCCTGCCGAGTACGTGATGTTCCCGCAGCCGTTCTACGGCTCCTCCGAGCGCGATCAGGCTCTGCTCTTCAACGTCTCGCAGCTCCTCGACACCAAGGCGCGCACGCATCGCGAGCGCGCCGAGGTCTTCTATGAGCTTGGGATCATCTACGACCGCCTGGGGCTCGAGGCGACCGCGCGCACGATGTTCATGAACGCGCTGGTTGAGAACCGCAAGTACGCCGCGCCCTACAACTTCATCGGGATCTACTTTGCCGAGGACGGCCGCTACCAGGAGGCGCTCGACGCCTTCGACTCGAGCCTCGAGCTCGACGGCAGCGACCGCTACGTCAACTTCAGCCGCGGCATCGTGCTCTACTACGCAGGGCGCCCGCAGGTGGCGCTGCCGGATTTCGAGGCCTTCTACAAGGCCGACCGCTCCGATCCCTACCGCCAGCTCTGGCTCTTCCTGTGCGAGGAGAGGGCCCTGGGCAGGGACAAGGCGCTTGCGAACTTGAAGCGCCGCTACGCGGCAACCCCCGCCCAGGCCGCCGGTGACAACTGGGGCTTTGACGTGGTGAGGCTCTACTGCGGCGAGTTGCCGCTCAAGGAGTTCTTCGCGCGCATCAAGGCCTCGCAGGATCGCCCCGACGACTACGCCGACCATCTGTGCGAGGGCTACTTCTATGTAGGAAAGCTTTCGCAGATGGACGGGGACGACGCGCTCGCCTGCGACTACTTCTCGCTGTGCGCGGCGACCCACCGCTACGGCTTCCTCGAGTACCGCTACGCGCTGCGCGAGATCCGCTCGATAAAGCAGAAGTACGGCCTGCCCGCAGGGGCCGGCCCCGCCGCGTCCGGCGGTTCCGGACTCTAGCTAAAGCCGGAGGTCCCATGAGGGTAGGCGACATCCAGGACGACAGCCTCACTCCGATGGAGATCGAGTCGCTGAGCGAGCGCATGCTCCCGGACGACGACGTGGAGATCATGTCCGAGTTCTTCAGCGCGCTCTCAGACCCCACCAGGATCCGCATCGTCGACGCGCTCCAGCAGCACCGCTGGCTGTGCGTCTCCGATCTGGCAAGGCTCCTGGGGCTCACCAAGAGCGCGGTGTCCCACCAGCTGAGCAAGATGCGCCTGAACAAGCTCTTGCGCATCAAGCGCGACGGCAAGCGCGTCTTCTACGCCTTAAACGACGACCACGTCGAGAAGGTCTTCGCGATGGCCGTCACCCACATCCACGAATAGGCCCAGGTCCAATGAACAATTCAAAAAAGCGCCCGGCGTACCTCGACTACGCCGCGGCGACCCCCTGCGATCCCCGCGTCATCAAGGAGATGGTCTCCTGCCTTGAGATAGGCGGCGCCTTCGCCAACCCCCATTCAAAGGATCACGCCTACGGCTGGGAGGCGGCCGAGAAGGTCGAGGAGGCCCGCGCGCGCGTGGCATCCCTTGTGGGCGCAAGCCCCCTTGAGATCACCTTCACCTCCGGGGCCACTGAGGCGAACAACCTGGCGATCCTTGGCCTTGCCAAGGCCTTGAGGCTCAAGGGCGACAAAAGGCGGCGCGTCATCACCTCGCAGATAGAGCACAAGGCGGTGCTCGAGGCCTGCGACGAGCTCGAGCAGGAGGGCTACGAGGTGGTGCGCCTGCGCCCGCAGCGCGATGGGTCCATCAGCGTTTCGCAGGTCGAGGAGGCGCTGGATGGCGACACCTTCCTGGTGTCCATCGCCCAGGCCAACAGCGTGCTCGGCACGGTGAGCGACGTGCACGCCATCGCCAAGGCCGCCCGCGAGCGCGGGGCCTTCTTCCACACCGACACGGCGCAGAGCGCGGGCTACGCGAGGACGGACTTCGATGCCTCGCAGATCTCGATGGCCACTCTCACCTCCGAGAAGATCTGCGGCCCCAAGGGCGTCGGCGCCCTCTACGTGCAGCGCGCGCAGTCAGTCCCGCTGCGCCCGCTCATCATGGGCGGCGGGCAGGAAAAAGGCTTGCGCGGCGGCACAGTTCCGACACACGAGGTTGCCGGAATGGGCATGGCTTTTGAAATAATGGAAAAAGAAGGCGCGCAGGACGCAAGGCGCATCGGGGACTTGAGAAAACGCCTCGAGGATGCCCTAAGGCCGATCCCGGGATGCATCGTCAACGGAAGCTCCGATCACCGCGTGCCGGGGATCCTCTCGGTGAGCTTCCAGGGCATCGACGGGCGCAGGCTGCTCCCCGAGCTTTCGCTGCGCGTGGCCGCGTCGGCAGGCTCTGCCTGCTCCTCGTCGGATCTCAAGCCCTCGTACGTGCTCACGGCGATCGGGCTTCCCGGCGATCTCGCCCGCGCCTCGCTTAGGCTTTCGCTTGGCAGGTTCACCACGGCGCAAGAGGTGGACGAGGCGGCGGCGGCCATAAGGCAGGCTGTCGATAAACTTAGGATTTGAAGGGCCAAGGCCCGAACCTGTGGAGGCAATCATGAAGATCAAGCTTTACGGCGTCAAGAACGCCCCGGAGGGCATGGTGGAGGCCGTCATGCGCGAAGGCGGCGCGGGCGCGAGCTACGCCGAGGGCACCGAGGTGGTGCCAGAGGGCCAGGGCCGCGTCGGCGTGCTCGTGCGCAAGGACGAGCCATTGGCCTACATGCGCGCGGCCCGCGCGCTCTGCCGCGCAGGCCTGGTGAGGTTCAAGCTCCAGCCGCTGCAGGGGGCGGAGCTTGCCGACCTCTACTCCTTCCTGCGCGCCCTGGGCGGAGCTGCTGAGTACGAGGTCGCGCTGCCGCTTGACGAGGCCAGGCTCGAGCGCCTCTCCTCGCTCATCGGCATCGTCTCCAAGGCCCGCGAGCTTTGCGACACCGGATCGCGCAACGCCGATCCGCTCTCCGTCGTGCAATCCTGCGCCCACTGGGTCGAGAAGGCCGCATCCAAGTTCGGCGGCAGCTGCGAGGCCGCGATCATCAGGAAGGGCGATCCGGAGTTCTCGCGCTTTGCAGGGCTCAACGCCGTGGGCGCCGACAGCCTCGCCTGCATGGGGATCATCGACTACATGCCAGAAGGCTGCAGCGAGAGCTCGCCCTTCACCGCGGTGGTGGGCAAGGGCATCACCTTCGACTCGGGCGGGTACAACTTGAAGCCCGGCAAGTTCATGGAGGACATGCGCACCGACAAGACCGGCGCGGTCACCGTGGCTGCGGCGCTATGCTTTGCAATCGCCACCGGCCTCTCCTCGAGGGTGCGCGCCTACCTCCCGTGCGCGCGCAACATGGTGGGCCCGGGCTCGATGGTCCCCGGCGACATCATCAGCTACCCCGACGGCACCCGCGTCGAGATCAACGACACCGACGCCGAGGGGCGCCTGGTGCTCGCCGACGGCCTCATCAAGGCCTGCGACGACGGGGCGCGCGCCATCGTCGATGCCGCGACGCTCACCGGCAGCGCCAAGGCCGCGGTGGGGCGCGACATGTGCTGCGTCTTCACGCGCGATAACCGCCCGGATCCCGATCTGGCAGCGGCCTTCGACGAGAGCCGCGAGATGTTCTGGCAGATGCCGCTGTGCTCCTTCCACTCCCGCTTCTTAAAGTCCCGCCGCGCCGACATGCAGAACGCAGGCTCGGGCGTCTCGGCTCCGGGGGCGAGCGTCGCCGCGGCCTTCCTCGGCCACTTCGTGAAGAAGGACATCGGCTGGATCCACGTGGATCTCTCCTCGGCCTACCTGCCCGAGGGCTCCCCGTTCCTCGCCCCCGGCCCCACCGGGGCGCTCATCGCGCCCCTGGGACTTTGGCTCTCGGGAGGGAAGATAGGTGTTTAGGAACATCGTCATCCTCACCGGCGCGGGGGTCTCCGCCGAGTCGGGGATCCCGGTATTCCGCTCGGAGACCGGGCTTTGGGAGAACGAGCGCATCGAGGACGTCTGCGTCCCCTCCGCGCTCGTGAGAAACCCAGTGAAGGTGCACGACTTCTACAACAAGCTGCGCCGCGAGGTGAAGGAGAAGCAGCCAAACGCCGCCCACCTGGCCATCGCTAGGCTTCAAAAGGAGTGGCCTGCAAAGTCAGGCGGCAGCGCCTCATTGGTCACGCAGAACATCGACAACATGCACGAGTTGGCCGGAAGCCCCGATCCCATCCACATGCACGGCTACCTCTTCTCGATGCTCTGCACCGCCTGCCGCAGGCGCTTCCCCTTCGAGGGCGACTCGCACCCGGACGATCAATGCCCGCTCTGCGGCAGGCAGAAGACCCGCCCGGACATCGTGTTCTTCGAGGAAATGCCCTACCAGATGGACCGCATCGGGGAGCTGCTCTCAAAGTGCGATCTCTTCATGTCCATCGGCACCTCGGGCGTGGTCTACCCGGCCGCGGGATTCTGCGAGATAGCCAAGGCCGCAGGCGCGCTCTGCGTCGAGTTCAACCTCGCCCCCTCGGCGACCGGCTCGCAGTTTGACTACGGGCTCTACGGCAAGGCCACCAGAACCGTGCCGGCCTTCGTGGACCGGCTGCTTTTGGACGGGCAGGCGCTCCGGGAGGTCCCGGCATGAGCGCCTGGACGCGCGAGCGCGTTTCGTTCTACATCGCGATGATCGCGACCGTGGCGGTGTTCAACCTCGTGGGGCCCTCCTACGCGGGCCTTACCACGCAGGAGGAACTCTGGGCGCGCCTTGGGCGCTCCATCGGCGCCCTGGCGCTGCCCTTCATCGGCTACGCCATCGCCCGCTTCGGTTTTAAAAAGCAGCGCGCGGCCTACCTCGCCTTCACCATCATCGCGGTGCTGAGGATGGGCATGCTGCTCTTTGCCCAAGCCCAAGGCTGAACCAAAAAAGGCGCGGCGCAAGGCCGCGCCGCCATTACGCAATGCCGCATCCCGCAGGCGCTCCGCGCCTTTGGGGGATGCGGCATACGATGTATAATTCGCATCTGCCACAAAGGCAGATACAAAGGTGCATGCAGTGTCCGACCCTACTCCTAAAACCAACCTCCTGAACCTCTCGGTCGACGAGATGAGGGACTTCATGGTCTCGCTTGGGCAGAAGCCCTTCCGCGCCCAGCAGATCCTGCGCTGGATCTATCAGTTCGGCGCCTCCGACTTCGACTGCATGACCAACATCGCCAAGGACTTCCGCGAGATCCTCAAGGAGAAGTGCGAGATCCGCGCCCCCGAGGTGGTCTCGGAGCAGCACTCGCGTGACGGCACCATCAAGTGGGCGCTGGACATCGGCGGCGGCCAGCTCGTCGAGACCGTGCTCATCCCCGAGGAAGGGCGCAACACGCTGTGCATCTCGACCCAGGCCGGCTGCCCGGTGGGCTGCGCGTTCTGCCGCACCGGCTACTCGGGCTTCGGGCGCAACCTCACGCTCTCTGAGATCATAGGCCAGGTCTGGCGCGCCGCCTGCACCGTGGGTTTCTCGAAGAACGAGGAGCACAAGCCGATCTCCAACGTGGTGATGATGGGCATGGGCGAGCCGCTCTTGAACCTAAAGCCGGTGCTCGGGGCCTGCGGGATCCTGCTCTCGGACTACGCGTTCGCCCTCTCCAAGCGCCGCGTGACCATCTCGACCTCCGGCATCGCCCCGATCATCAGGCGCATCGCCGGCAAGGTCGACGTGGCGCTGGCGCTCTCGCTGCACGCCCCCGACGACGCGCTGCGCGACACCCTCGTGCCGGTAAACCGCAAGTACCCCATAGCCGAGGTGCTCGGCGCGGTGCGCGAGTACCTGGACAAGTCCAACGCCAACTGCGGCAAGGTCACCATCGAGTACGTGCTGCTCGACGGGGTGAACGACGGGATAGATCAGGCGCAAGCGCTCTGCCGCCTGCTCAAGGCCATCCCGTGCAAGATAAACCTCATTCCCTACAACCCCCACGACGGCGCCTCGTTCAGGCGCCCGTCGGGGAACCGCGTCGAGAGGTTCTTCCGGATCCTGTCGGACGCGGGCTTCACCGTGGTCAAGCGCACCACGCGCGGCGATGACATCGCGGCCGCCTGCGGCCAGCTGGCCGGCCAGGTCAAGAACCGCTTGGAGCGCATCGCCTCAAGGCAGATCTAGGACAGCATCATGAGCAAGCATCTGAGGGGGCAGCGCCGCGCATCCGGCCGCCCCGAAGCAAACCTGCACAAGGAGCCGGTAATGGACGCAAACGAATTGAAGCTCTCAGGCGCGCAGGACGCGCCGCAGGAGCAGGAAAAGCCAGCTGTGCAGGAGCCCTCACCCGCAAAGCCCGCTGCCGCCCAGGGACAGGCTGGTGAGCCGCGCCCCTTCAGCGCGCAGGATCTCTCGCAGCCAGACATCGGCATGGGAGCGCCCGACTTGGGCGCGGCCGCCGACGCCGCATCCGACTTTCCAAACGGCGATGATCCCGACCGCGTGCCGGTGACCCCGGAGCTTCCCGACGACAAGGTCCCGAACATGCCGGGCGCCATCTTAAAGCACGCCCGCGAGATGCTCGGGCTGAGCCTGCGCGAGGTCGCGCTTCGGCTCAACGTGCGCGTCAACACAGTCTCGGATCTCGAGCACGACCGCTTGAACCAGCAGACCGCGGTGCCCTTTGCCACCGCCTATCTCACCGCCTACGCCAAGCTCGTCAACGTCGATCCCGCCGCCGTGGTCTCGCTCTACCGCCAGAACGTGAGCCGCGCGGCGGCCGAAGCCGCCGCCCGCCCGCAAGCGGGGGCGCGCCGCGGCGGGGTGAAGCCCCTCAAGATCATCATCCTGATCCTGCTTGCCGCGGCGGTGCTTGCAGTCGGCATTGCGATCGGCGTGAAGCTCGCAGGCGGGGGCCCGGATCCCGAGGCTGAGTCAGGCGCCCTGACCTTGAGCCCCGGCGCCCAGCAGCAGGTGCGCCAGGCAAGCGAGGAGGGCTCCATCGAGCCGATGGGCCCCAGCCAGGGCGCCCCTGCCGAGGCCCCGGCCCCCGAGGCCTTGGACAGCAACACCCAGATGGCCCGCCAGCAGGCCTTGGATCTTGGCACCAACGACATCATCGCCAAGGCCCAGAAGCCCCAGGATGACAAGGCAGCCCCCGCGCAAAGCGCCGACGGCGCGCTGAGCGTCAAGGGCGCGGCGGCCGAGGCGGCCGTGCACGAGGGCCTCAAGAACGCCGCTCCTGCAGCCCAGGCAGGCTCGCAGGCGGCCCCCGCGCAGCCTGCGCAGGGAAGCGCCGCCGCACCGGCCCCTGCTGAAGGCAAGCTCGCGCTTGCCGTGCCGGCAGGCGCCAGGGACGGCGCCAAGGGCAAGGACGAGATCCTAAAGAGCCAGCGCAAGGACGAGGCCAAGGACAAGGCGAAGGATGACGCGGCCAAGGCCGCTCCTGCGTCGCTGCCCAGCGTGCGCACCGTCAGCGCCAGGGTGGTCAACCGCCGCGACATCGGCTCGCTCAACAGCGTGTCAGTCAGGGTCAAGGGGCCTGTTTACCTCAGGATCCTCGGCAACGGCAAGGTGCTCAAGCAGGGCTCCTTCAAGGCGGGCCAGAGCGTCAGCGCCACCGGCATGCCGCCCATCCGCATCGAGGTCTCCGACAGCTCGCAGATCGCGGTGAGCTACAACGGCGGCACGGTCGCGGCAGGCTCGGGCAAGAACGTCGGCTTCGACCTCCCGACCCGCTGAGGACAGCGCGATGCAAGAGTGGAAGTACAGCCTGCCCAGGCGCCGCAAGTCGCGCCAGATTGACGTCGGCGGCGTCAAGATAGGCGGCCTCGCCCCGGTGAGCGTGCAGAGCATGACCTCGACCGACACCATGGACGTGGAGGGGACGCTCTCCCAGGTGCGCGCGCTTGCCGATGCCGGGGCGGACATCGTCCGCGTCTCGGTGCCGACGCTCGAGGCCTGCGATCCATTCTCAAGGATCTGCAAGGCCTCCACGGTGCCCATAGTCGCCGACATCCACTTCGACTACCGCATCGCGGTGAAGTGCGCCTCGGAAGGCGCGGCGGCGCTGCGCATCAACCCTGGCAACATCGGATCGCGCGAGCGCATCGAGGCGGTCTGCCGCGCCGCCGAGGATCACGGACTGCCCATACGCGTGGGCGTGAACGCCGGATCGCTCGACAAGGATCTGTTGAAGAAATACGGCGCCCCGTGCCCGCAGGCCATGGCCGAGGCCGCGCTGCGCGCAGCCGACGTGCTCGAGTCGCACGGCTTTCGCAACTACGCCTTCTCGGCCAAGGCCTCTGAGATCATGCTCTGCGTCGGGGCCTACGAGCTGCTCGCCTCCAAGACCGATGCGCCGCTGCACCTTGGGATCACCGAGGCAGGCGGCCTGATGTCGGGCACCGTGCTCTCAGCCATGGGGATCTCCTGGCTTCTGCGCGAGGGCATCGGCGACACCATCCGCGTCTCGCTCGCAGCCGATCCCGTCGAGGAGGTCAGGGCCGGATGGGCCATCCTGAAGGGCATGCACCTGAGGTCGCGCGGGGTCGAGATCGTCGCCTGCCCGACCTGCTCGCGCCACGCCATCGACGTGGTGGGGGTGGTCAAGGCGCTCGAGTCGCGCCTCTCCGACGTGAGGCAGGAGCTCAAGATAGCCGTGATGGGCTGCGTCGTGAACGGCCCGGGCGAGGCGCTGCGCGCCGACATCGCAGTCTGCGGCGGCGGGGGCGGGCGCTGCCTCGTCTACGAGGACGGCGTGCTCCAGGGGCGCGTCGAGGCCGCCCAGACGGCAGATGCGCTCGAGAGCCGCGTGCGTGCGAGGATCGCGCGCGGCGGCGCCACCGGCGGCAACACAATCAAGTCTGAAAAGGAAGTCTGAATACAAATGGCATTGTCAGTACAGGCCGTGCGCGGCATGAATGACCTGCTCCCCGAGGACACCTCGGTGTGGCAGCAGGCCGAGCAGGTGCTCCGCTCGGTGGTCGAGTCCTACGGCTACAGCGAGGTCCGCACCCCGGCCCTCGAGCACACCGCGCTCTTCAACCGCGCCATCGGCGAGGTCACCGACGTGGTCGAGAAGGAGATGTACACCTTCGAGGACCGCAGCGGCGAGATGCTCTCGCTGCGCCCCGAGGGCACCGCCGGATGCGTGCGCTGCTGCCTCGAGCACAGCCTCATCTACAACCAGGAGCAGCGCCTGTGGTACATGGGCCCCATGTACCGCCACGAGCGCCCGCAGAAGGGCAGGCTGCGCGAGTTCCACCAGATGGGCTGCGAGGTCTTCGGACTCGACGGCCCGGACATCGATGCGCAGATAATCGGCATGACGAACGAGATCTGGAAGCGCTTTGGCATTCAGGACCGCCTGACGCTGCAGTTGAACTCCCTGGGCAGCGCGCAGGAGCGCGCGGCCTACCGCGAAAGCCTGGTGGCGTTCCTGAAGGATCACTTCGACGAGCTTGACGAGGACTCCAAGCGCCGCACCTCCACGAACCCGCTGCGCGTGCTCGACACCAAGGATCCGCACGTCATCGAGCTCCTAAAGTCCGCCCCGAAGCTCTCCGACCACTTCGGGCCGGAGACCCGCGCCCACTTCGACGGGCTGCGCCGGCTGCTCGACGCGCAGGGCATCAAGTACGAGATCAACGAGCGCCTGGTGCGCGGCCTCGACTACTACAACCTCACCGTCTTCGAGTGGGTGAGCTCCGAGCTTGGCGCCCAGGGCACCGTCTGCGGCGGCGGCCGCTACGACGGCCTCGTGGAGCAGCTGGGCGGGCAGCCAACCAAGGCCGTGGGCTTCGGCCTGGGGCTTGAGCGCCTCATCCTCATCCTCACGAACTTGGGGATCTTAAAGCCCAAGCCCCGCTGGGACCTCTCGGTCATCAGCGCGGGCGAGGGCGTTGACGCCTACGCAATGAAGGTGTCCTCGGCGCTGCGCCAGGCGCTCCCCGGCGTGCGCGTGTTCTCCCACTGCGGCGGCGGCTCCTTCAAGCGCCAGTTCCGCCAGGCCGACAAGGCCATGGCGCGCGCGGCGGCCATCCTCGGGGATCAGGAAATGAAGGATAATTCTGTTACCATAAAAGACTTGCGTAGCAAGGATGCGCAGCAGCGCACCCTCCCCCTCGAGGAGGCCGTGAGGGCTCTCGGGGACATGCTCGCAGGCAATTGACAGCAGGTGGAATGACGATGGATGTATTGACCGACGACCACGAGAGGGAAGAAGTAGTCCGCAAGTGGTGGCATGAGAACTGGAAGCCCATAGCGCTTGGCGTGGCCATCGCGCTGGCGGGCCTCATCGGCTTCCGCCAGTACCAGTCCTACAAGCTCCACGACTCCCAGGAGCAGGCCCTGGCGATGTACACGCTGCAAAACCGCGTGTCCGCAGGCGACGCCAAGGCCGAGGCGGACGCCAAGGCCTTCATGGACTCCCACAAGGACGTCTACGGGGCGCTTTTGGCGCTCGACCTGGCCTCCGCGCAGTCGCGCCAGGGCAAGTTCGATGAAGCAGCAAATAACGCCAGGTTCGCCGCCGCAAACGGCGGCGATCTGATCGCCCCGCAGGCGAGCCTCAACCTGGCGCGGATCCTCGCCCAGGCAGGCAAGGACGACGAGGCCGTGAAGGCCCTCGACGGCGTCAAGTCCAAGGCCTATGAGGCCCAGAAGGACGAGATCCGCGGCGACATCCTCCTGAAGAAGGGCGATCGCGACGGGGCCAGGGATGCCTACCTCAAGTCGGCCAAGGCCCTGACCGATGCCGGGCAGCAGATAAGCGGCCTGCTGCAGATGAAGCTCGACTCGGTCGCCAAGGAAGGCGACAAGCCCGCCTTCGAGATGGCCAAGGCCCAGGCTGAAGCCCTGGCCAAGGCTGGTGACAACAAGGATCTGTGAAGGCAGCGCGGCCAGGGGCCGCGCAGTCGACGCAAGGAGTGGAGTGATGTCTAAGAAAGCCCTGGTTCTCTCGCTTATGTGCGGCGCGGCGCTGCTTTGCGCCTGCTCCTCTGACAAGGATCTGGCAAAGCCGGTCGAGGCCCCGGAGGTGCACAACTCCATCGACGCCTCCGAGATCTGGTCGGACTCCCTGGGCGGCAGCGAGGGCTTCTACTCGAGGCTCGCCCCGGCGGTGTCAGGCCAGACGGCCTACGCGGCAGGCCGCAGCGGCGACGTCTACTCCATCTCCCTCTCCTCAGGCGACAAGAACTGGCACACCGATCTCGGGGACGAGGAAGAGAACGACTCCAAGCGCTCAGCCCGCCTCTCGGGCGTGGCCGTGCAGGGCTCGCTGCTCGCCGTGGGCTCCGAGAACGGCTGGGTCTACCTCTTGAACGCCGCCGACGGCAAGATCCGCTGGAAGAAGTTCAACGGCACCGAGATCATGGCCGCCCCGGCCTTCGCGCCCGACGGCTCGAAGGTCTTCGTGGCCGACTCCCGCGGCCTCGTCACCTGCTACGACACCGCAAACGGCTCCCAGCTCTGGCAGAGCGGCGACAACTCCGGGGCGCTGAGGCTGCGCTCGCAGTCAAGCCCGGTGCCGGTCGGGCAGGACGCCCTGCTGCTTGGCACCTCCTCGGGCAAGGTGCTGGTGCTCTCCCAGCGCGACGGCGGGATCCTCGACAGCGTGACCGTGGCCCAGCCTTCGGGCGCCAACGATCTCGAGCGCGTCTCGGATGTGGCTGGCACCCCGCTGCTCTTGGGCTCCGAGCTTTACACCAGCGCCTACAACGCAGGCTTCGTCTGGTACTCCTTCAAGAGCAACGGCATAGTCAACCGCCTGGGCTACCACAGCTCGCATGACCTCGGCTTCGATGACTCGGTGTTCGTGGTCACCGGTGACAACGGCCATGTCTACTGCATAAGCCGCCAGGACGGGCATGAGATCTGGGAGAACGGCCAGCTCACGAACCGCAACGTGACCGCGCCTGCCGTCTACGGCAACTACGCGGTGGTCGCCGACATGGATGGCTACGTCTACTTCCTCTCGCTCAACTCAGGCAAGATAGACTTCATGGACGACACCGACGACACCCCGGTCTACGCCACCCCGGTGGTCACCGATCAGGGCGTGCTCATCCAGACCTCGGGCGGGGAGCTCGCGCTCTACCGCTACGGCCAGGGCGCGGCCAGCGCCAAGCTCGCCGCCGCGCGCAACGAGCTTGCCGCAGCAGGCAGCGGGCTTTCCTTCGGCAGCGCCTACGGCGGCTTGGGCGGCGGGGTCACAGAGGAGCAGCTGATGGCCAGGCGCCGCCAGGCCCAGGCCATCGTCAGCCAGATGGAGGCCCAGGAGCGTGCCAACGAGGCCAGGGTCGCCGAGTACAAGCGCCAGAAGGCCGAGTACGAGCGCCAGAGGACCGAGTACCTGAAGGCCCAGGCCGAGGCTGAGAAGCAGCGCCGCCAGGAGATCGCAGGCTTCGGCCTGATGCCGGGCGTCAAGTCCGAGGGCTCGGGCGCCGAGAGCGGCAAGGTCGAGACTGCAGAGCAGGAGGATCAGGCCGCCAAGCAGTCCAAGGCAGAACCCAAGGCTGACGAGGCCCAGGGCAGCCAGGCTCCTGAGAAGCAGCAGGGCGAGGATGGCAAGGCCAGCGGCTTTGGCATCTACTGACTAAAGGCCCCCGCCAGGGGGCGCGCCAAGGCGGCCGGGACCTTGCGATCCCGGCCGCCTGGGGTTTTGGGCTATAGTTTGAGTATATATAAGCGGGCGTGTGCCTTGTCCCGCCGCAGGGGATCCCTGCGCAGATCGAATTTAAACCTACACCAATGCCCCAGGGCCAAGTTCCGGGGCGCATGCAGGATCAGCATATGAAAGTAATCGCATTGGTCGGCTGCCCGAATGTCGGCAAGTCGACGCTCTTCAACCGCCTCACCAAGACGCGCGACGCGCTGGTGGCGGACTTCCCGGGGCTCACCCGCGACCGCAAGTACGGGCGCGCCGTCTACGACGGGCGCGAGTTCGTGATCATCGACACCGGCGGCATCGCCGAGGACAACACCGAGCAGCCCGAGGAGCTCACCAAGCGCATGACCGAGCAGGCGCTGCAGGCCATCGACGAGTCGGATCTCGTGCTCTACATGGTCGACTGCCGCGCTGGGATCATGCCCGGCGACTACCCGGTGGCCGACTACATCCGGCGCTCGGGCAAGCGCTGCGCCGTGGTCGCCAACAAGGTGGACGGCCTAGATCCCGAGACTGCGGGCGCCGAGTTCTACTCTCTGGGCCTGGGCGAGGTCTACCCCACCGCGGCCGCGCACGGCCGCGGCGTCCAGGTGCTGCTCGAGGATGCGGTCGCCCCGGTGCTGCGCGAGGAGGGGCCGCTTGACAGCGATCTCCCCCCGGAGCCTGATGAGGACGAGGGCAGCCCCTTCAAGAAGCCCCGCTCGGAGTGGGAGGAGGGCTACGAGTTCCTGGAGAACGTGCCGATGGACGCGCAGGGCGGCGGCTTCGACTGGCACGCCTTCCGCGAAAAGCAGCGCCTGATGGCAAAGGGCGAGGCGCCCGAGGGAGCCGAGGGCGGAGAGGAGCAGGAGGCTGAAAAGCCCGCCGTGCCCTTTGCCGATCTCCCCGTCAAGTTTGCCATCGTCGGCAAGCCCAACGTCGGCAAGTCCACGCTCACCAACCGCATGCTCGGCGAGGAGCGCGTCATCGTCGCCGACTTCCCGGGCACCACGCGCGACTCCATCTACATCCCGCTTGAGCGCGCCGGGCGCAAGTACATCGTCATCGACACGGCAGGCGTGCGCCGCCGCCGCAAGGTCACCGAGGCTGTCGAGAAGTTCTCCATAGTCAAGACCCTGAAGGCCATCGAGGACTGCAACGTCGCGCTATTGGTCATCGACGCGCGCGCCCACGTCACCGATCAGGATCTCTCGATCTTGAGCTTCATCATCGACTCGGGCCGCTCGCTGGTCATCGCCGTCAACAAGTGGGACGGCCTCGATCCCTCCATCAAGGACGAGATCAAGCTCGAGCTCCAGCAGCGCCTGGGCTTCGTGGACTTCGCGCGCGTGCACTTCATCTCCGCGCTCCACGGCACCGGCGTGGGCAACCTCTTCGAGTCCATCGACGAGGCCTACGACAGCGCCACCAGGCGCCACAGCTCGGCCGAGCTCAACCGCATCCTGCGGCGCGCCTGCGAGGAGCACGAGCCCCCGGTCGCGGGCGGGCGCAGGATCAAGCTCAAGTACGCCCACGCAGGCGGCTACAACCCGCCTCGGATCGTGATCCACGGCAACAAGACCTCCAAGATCCCCGACGCCTACCGCCGCTATCTCATAAACTGCTACAGGAAGGCCCTGGGGATCATGGGCGCGCCGGTGATCCTCGAGTTCCGTGACGGCGAGAACCCCTATGCCGAGAAGAAGCCAGCGCAGGTGAGGCTCACCCAGTCGCAGATGCGCCGCGAGCGCAAGCGCGCCTCCGACGAGTGCATGTGGGCGCGTGCCGACTCCAAGGCCAGGCGCAAGCAGGATCGCGAGATAGCCGCGGCCGTGCGCTCCGGCAAGGGCATGGTCTTGAAGTCACGCCCCGGGAAGTCCTCGCCAGGCGGCCGGGGCGGCAAGGGCTGAGGCGGCAAAACCTGCCGCCTCATGGGGGGCAGGAGCGTCCGTGCCGGGGGCTTGGGCACGTGGGCCCTTGGCAAATTCCCAATCCTTTCAGCGCGATCGCCGCCTTGAGGAGAGATTTCCAAAAGCTGGCATGGCGCTTGAATAGATGGGAGGGCAAGGCGCCGGCGGCAAGGGCCGCCGGCGCGAGGAGGAAGCAACATGAGCGACAGCAGCTTTGATTACAGCACCATAGGCAAGACCTCGTCGTACCTCGCCTCCCAGGAAGCTGCGAGCAAGGCGACAAGCGCCAGCAGGAACACCCTCGATCAGGAGGACTTCTTAAAGCTCCTGACGACCCAGCTCTCCCAGCAGGATCCCTCGTCCCCGGTGGACAACACCCAGATGGTGAACACGATGTCGCAGCTCTCGGTCGTGCAGAGTCTCAATACCATCTCCTCGAACATGTCCGGCATCGTCAGCTCCATCTCCTCGTCCTCGGCGCTCTCGGCGTCGAGCCTGGTCGGACGCTCGGTGCTCACCGACAGCAGCACCGCCTTCTACGACGGCACCAACGCTCTGCAGGCGAAGATCAACGCCGGCAACGGCGCGGACAACCTAACCATCACCATCACCGACCAGAGCGGCCAGGTGGTCGGCAGCTACACCGCCTCCTCGGGCAGCGGCTCGATGGACTTCAGCTGGGACGGCACCGACAGCGAGGGCAACAAGCTGCCTGCAGGCAAGTACACGATCACCGCCACGGGCAATCAGAACGGCTCGAGCGTGGCGCTCCCGGTCTCGACCTACGCGACTGTCGGCAGCGTGACCCTGGGCTCGTCCACGAGCGACACCGTGTTGAACCTCGTGGGCTACGGCGACGTCAAGCTCTCGGATGTCACCGAGATCTCGGGCTGACAGGCGCAAGGCCCCAGAGGGCGGAGCCAAAAATTTGGCTCCGCCTTTTTATATCCATCATCCTTGCTTGCATCTTAATGATCTAAAACTGAAATCGTATGATGGCACGCCATGTGCTTAAGCTCCTGCTAAGAACCCCCTATTGGAGGAGTGAACATGGACAAGCTTTTGTGGATCGCGATGTCTGGCGCCAAGGAGAACTTCCACTCGCTTGCGGTGAGGAGCAACAACCTCGCCAACGCCAACACCACCGGCTTCAAGGCTGACTTCGAGAACTCGCGCTCGATGTCGGTGTTCGCCGACGCCTACCCCTCGCGAGCCTTCGCGATGGACGAGCGCCCGGGCTATAACATGGAAGGCGGCGCCATCCAGACCACCGGGCGCGCGCTCGACGTGGCAATCCAGGGCGACGGCTTCCTGGCGGTCACCGACGGCGACGGCAAGGAGGCCTACACCCGCATGGGCGCGCTGATGACCGACGAGAACGGCGTCCTGAGGACGCAGTCCGGGCTCGAGGTGCGCGACATCGACGGGGCGCAGATAGTCCTGCCCCCGATGCTCGAGGCCGTGCGCATTAGCGACGACGGCGT
This sequence comes from uncultured Aeromonadales bacterium, assembly GCA_902776275.1. Lineage (GTDB taxonomy): Bacteria > Pseudomonadota > Gammaproteobacteria > Enterobacterales > Succinivibrionaceae > Succinivibrio. Next base: position 6,243 of record CACYPI010000014.1, on the reverse strand, counting down.
GATCTCAGGCCGCCCCCAGGGCGCCGACTCCAACGTCACCGAGGAGTACCAGCGCTTGAAGCTCGTCAGGCCCCAGAACTACAAGGATGTCGAGAAGGGCTATGACGGGCTCTTCCGCCGCAGGGATGGCACCGATCTTGCAGAAGACCAGGCGGTGAGGGTCCGCAGCGGCGAGCTTGAGGCGTCCAACGTCAACCCCGTCGAGGAGCTCACCTCGCTCATCAGGATCCAGCGCCAGTACGACGCGACGGTGAAGCTCATCGACGAGGCCAGCCAGATGGACCAGGCCCAGGACAGGCTCCTGGCCTATACGTCATGATGAATTAAGGAGGCACACGCCATGATCCCAGCACTATGGATAAGCAAGACCGGTCTTGACGCGCAGCAGACCAACATCTCGGTCACTTCAAACAACCTTGCCAACGCGTCGACCGTGGGCTACAAGAAGGGCAGGGCGATCTTCGACGACCTGCTCTACCAGAAGATCAACCAGCCAGGCGGCCGCTCGAGCGCCGACGGCTACCTGCCAGAGGGATTGATGCTCGGCGCAGGCGCCAAGGTCGTCGCCACCCAGAAGCAGTTTGCGCAGGGCGACGTCGAGACCACCGACAACAGCTTCGATCTCATGATCCAGGGCAGGGGTTTCTTCGAGATCCAACTGCCCGACGGCACCACCGCCTACACACGCAACGGCCAGTTCACCAAGAACGAGGAGGGCACCATCGTCAACGCCGACGGCTTCCCGCTGCTGCCGCAGATGCAGGTGCCCGAGAACGCCACAGGCATCACGGTAGGCCGCGACGGCCAGGTGAGCGTCACCGTGGCCAACAGCCGCACCGCGCAGGACCTGGGGCAGATCACCGTGACCGACTTCATCAACCCCTCGGGGCTCGAGCCGGTGGGCGACAACCTCTTCCTGGAGACCACCGCCTCGGGCGCGCCCCAGCAGGGCATCGGCGGCCAGGACGGCATGGGCTACATCCGCCAGAGCATGCTCGAGACCTCGAACGTCAAGGTCACCGAGGAGCTCGTGAATCTCATCACCGCCCAGCGCGTCTACGAGATGAACTCCAAGGTGCTGACCACGGTCGACAACATGATGGGCTCGCTCATCCAGTCGGTCTGATCCTTTTGGGCACGTTTTATGAATGACTCCGGGATGAAGTCATGAAAACGACGGAGGAGAGAATGAAACACGCATTGGCAATGGCGGCCGCGCTCGCGGCCGCGGCGCTCGTCCAGGGATGCAGCCTCGACGCGCTCGATCCCAAGCCCGACGATCCGGCCTTCGCGCCGGCGCTGCCCGAGCCCCCAGTGACCAAGGTGGTCGCCGACGGCGGGATCTACAGCCAGGGCACCGCCTCCAACGGCCTCTACACCGACACCAAGGCCCACCGCGTGGGCGACATCATCTCGGTGGAACTCGAGGAGAGGACCACCGCCCAGAAGAAGGCCGGCACCACGCTTGCAAAGAGCGACTCGAACACCTACGGCGGGATTACATTAGGCGGCAAGGAGGTCAAGGCCCTGGGCCTCACCCCCACGCTGTCGAACTCCAACTCGCAGGACTTCTCCGGCTCGGGCAACACCTCGCAGAGCAACAGCCTGACCGGCCAGATCTCGGTGAGCGTCGTGAACGTGCTCTCAAACGGCAACCTGCAGGTACGCGGCGAGAAGTGGCTCATGCTCAACAACGGCAACGAGTACGTGCGCGTCACCGGCATCATCAGGCCCGAGGACATCAACTCCGACAACACCGTCTCCTCGCAGCGCATCGGCAACGCCCGCATCCAGTACGGCGGGACCGGCGACTTCGCGAACACCCAGGAGCGCGGCTGGCTCTCGAAGTTCTTCAACAGCGTGTTCAACATCTTCTCGTGAGGCTGGCGCCTGAAGGAGGGATCGACGATGGCAGGAAAGTTCAGAATTGCAGCGGCGCTCTGCGCCGCCGCGCTTTGCGCCGCGGCGGCCTTCGCGCCGCTTGAGGCCAATGCCACGCGCATCAAGGACATCGCCTCGGTGCAGGGCGTGCGCGACAACCAGCTTCTAGGCTACGGCCTGGTGGTCGGACTTGCGGGCACCGGCGAGAAGAACAGCAAGTTCACCGAGCAGAGCTTCCGTTCGATGCTCAACAACTTCGGCATCAAGGTCTCCGACTCCACCACGCTCAAGGTCAAGGACGTCGCCCCGGTGGCGATCCACGCCACGCTGCCGCCCTTTGCAAAGCGCGGCCAGACCATCGACGTCACGGTTTCGGCCATCGGCGAGGCCACCTCGCTGCGCGGCGGCACGCTCTTGCAGACGCTGTTGCGCGGCATCGACGGCAACGTCTACGCCATCGCCCAGGGATCGCTCGTGGTAGGCGGCCTGGGCGTCGAGGGCGCCGACGGCTCCAAGGTGACCGTCAACACCCCGACGGTCGGGCGCATCGCCAACGGCGCACTGGTCGAGCGCGAGGTGCCCACGAACTTCCAGACCTCCGACAGCATCACCTTCAACCTCGACAGGCCCGACTTCACCTCGGCCAAGAACATGGCCGACGCCATCAACGCGACCTATGGCGACGGCTCGGCCGTGGCCGAGGACGCGGTCTCGGTGCGCGTCAACGCCCCGCGCAACCCGGCCAAGCGCGTCGAGTTTCTCTCCACGCTTGAGAACCTCGACGTCGACCAGGGCGAGGACAAGGCCAAGATTGTGGTCAACTCGCGCACCGGCACCATCGTCATCGGCTCGAACGTCAAGTTGAAGCCGGTCGCGGTCACCCACGGCGGCCTAACCGTCACGGTGAGCGAGAACCCGCAGGTCTCGCAGCCCAACTCCTTCTCCCAGGGCCAGACCGCGGTGGTGCCAAACTCGCAGATCAACGTCCAGCAGAAGAAGGGCAAGATGTTCAAGTTCGACACCGGCGCGACGCTCGATGATCTCGTGCGCGCGGTAAACCAGGTCGGGCTCGCCCCAGGCGATCTGATGTCGGTGCTCGAGGCCCTCGACCAGGCAGGCGCCATCGACGGCGAGCTGCAGATAATCTGACCAAGGGCAGGCCTCCGGGGCCCCTCAGGCGAAAGCCCGAGGGGCCCCGGCGTCTTTGTCGTGCGCCGGAAAAGACCCGCCGGGCCTTTACCAAAACTTAATCTTCCATTCAAGAGGACTTGTCATTGGACCCCCATACTTTCCGCGCAAGATAGGAGGATGCGCGGAAGATGCTCGAACTTGACCACGTCACCAGGAAATTTCGCAACACCGTGGTGCTCAGGGACATGACGTTCGCCGTCCGCGACGGCGAGATAGTCTCAATCCTGGGGCCCTCGGGCTGCGGCAAGACGACGCTACTCAACATCATCCTTGGGATCCTGAGCCCCACCGAGGGCCGGATCCTCTGCGACGGGCAGGACGTCACCAAGGTGCCGATGCGCGAGCGCGGCTTCAACATCGTCTTCCAGGACTACGCGCTCTTTCCGAACCTCGACGCCCTGGGCAACATCGTCTACGGGCTGCGCAACCGTCCGGGCGCGTCCACGAGGGCCGAAGTGGACGACCTCATCGATCTGCTCGACCTCAGGCCGCACCTGCAAAAGCGCATCAGCGAGCTCTCGGGCGGGCAGAAGCAGCGCGTGGCCATCGCCCGCACGCTGGTGCTCAAGCCCAGGCTCCTGCTCCTCGACGAGCCGCTCTCGGCGCTTGACGGCATGATAAAGGAGTCCATCAAGGCCCGCATCCGCGCGATCGCAAGGCGCTTTCGGCTCACTACGATCATCGTGACCCACGATCCCGAGGAGGCGCTCTCGCTGTCGGACCGCATCATGATCCTTCACGACGCCCGCATCGCCCAGTTCGCGCCTCCATCCGAGATCATCTCCGATCCCGCCGACGCCTTCGTCTCCCGCTTCATCTGCGACCAGCTTAGGATCAAGCGCGAGAACATCCGCAAGATCTTCGAGCAGTCGGGGAGCGCGGCATGAGGGAGGGCGCTTTCAGGGAGGGCGCATCTTTCCAGCGCGTCCTGTTCATCGCAGCCTGCATGGCCTTCGCCGCGGCCCTGGCGCTGCCGCTAATCGAGGTGCTCGCCCAGTCCTTCGACGGCGGCCTCACTGCTGCGGCTTCAAACTACTCAGGCGCGCTCTTGAAGAAGCGCATGGCCCGCGCCATCGCCCACAGCTTCCTCGTATCAGGCATCGTCGCCACGGCCTCGACCGCCATCGCCTTCATGTGCGCCTACTGCCTCTGGCTGGCCGCGCTGCCCAGGGCGCTCAAGTCCGCCTTCCGCACCTGCATCATGGCCGCGTTCTTCTTCCCGTCGATCACCTACGGCTTTGCGGTGATCTTCTCGTTCGGAAAGCAGGGCCTCATAACCCAGATCCTGGGCTTCCAGCTCCCCTTCTCCATCTACGGCTTCTCGGGCCTCGTCATCGCAGGCACCGTCTACACGCTGCCCTACGCCTTCATGCTGCTTGAGAACGCCTTCTCATACATAAGCCCCAACACCCGCACCGTCTGCGCGATGCTGGGCGACGGGCCGCTGCGCTCGTTCATCATGAGCGCGCTGCGCCCGGCGGCCCCGGCATTGGTAAGCTCGCTCCTGCTCACGTTCTTCCTGAACTTCACCGACTTCGGGATCCCCTCGTCGATAGCCGGGCGCTACGACGTCATCGCGACCTCGCTCTACGCGACGATGATGGGCGCCGTGCCCGACTTCGGACGCGGCGCGGCCATCTCCATGGCGATGCTCCTGCCCGCGGCGCTGGCGCTCCTCGTGCTGCGCCGCAGCTCGTCGCTGCAGCAGCCCTCCCAGCAAAGCTCCGTCCAGGCCTTGGGCGCGGGAGCGGCCGCGACGGCGGCATCCGTGCTCTGGCTTGCGCTCATGGCGCTCTGCCTTGTAAGCGTCTTTGCCGTGATCTTCGTGCTGCCCTTCGTCGAGAACTGGCCCTACAAGCCTGACTTCACGCTCTCCCACATGGCGCAGGCCCTGGCCGATCCGCAGCTCTCCTCGGCCTACCTGAACTCCGTCCACGTGGCGCTGCTCACCGTGGTGTTCGGGCTTGCGCTGTGCTTAGGCGCCGCGCTCATAAGCGCCCGCCCGGCGCTCTCAAAGAGGTGCGGCGCCCTCATGGACTTCATCGCGATGCTCACGAACACCGTGCCTGGCATGGTGCTCGGCGTCGGGTTCATGTTCGCCTTCGCAGGCACCCCAGCCTACGGGACCTTCGCGATCATCGTCGCCTGCAACGCCGTGCACTTCTTCACGACGCCCTACCTCATGTGCAAGGACGCGCTCTCGCGCCTAAACCCAGGCTACGAGGTCACGGGCGCGCTCATGGGCGACAGCTACGGCAGGACGCTTCTTCGCGTCATCATCCCCAACATCGCGCCCACGCTCTGCTCGGCGGCCGCCTACCTCTTCATCAACGCCATGGTCACGGTGTCGGCCGTGGTGTTCATCTGCAGCGCCCATACCCAGGTCGTCACGACCAGGATCCGCGAGCTGCAGTACTTCGACCGCTACGACGCGATCTTCGCGCTGTCGCTGCTCATCTTCTTCACCAACGTCGCCGCCAAGGCGCTGTGCGGGGCTCTCCCGGGGGCCGTCTCCCGCCTGCGCCCGCTGCGCCTGCGGCCCAATGCCATTAGCTCTGAAAGGAAAATGCCAAATGAAGCTTAGGAAAACCGCCATCGCCGCGCTCGCCGCGGCCGCCATTGCGTCCTGCGCCGCCTGCTACGCCGCAGATCAGATAGTCATCTACTCAAACGCCGACGAGGAGGCTCAGGAGGCCATGAAGCACGCGCTTGACGGCAACGGCTTTGCCGGGCGCTACGTGCTCCAGGCTTTCGGCACCAGCGAGCTTGGCGGCAAGCTCATGGCCGAGAAGCAGGACATCGAGGCCGACATCGTCACGCTGTCCACCTACTACCTCGACTCGGCCCAGGCCAGGGATCACGTGTTCGCGGACCTGACCTTCCCGCACAAGGCCGCCGACGGCAGCGAGGTGCCGTTCTACGCCCCGATCCTCGGCAACACCGGCGCGCTCTTCGTGAACACCAAGGTGCTCAAGGACTCGGGCCTCAAGGCCCCCGAGCGCATCGCCGATCTCGCCGACGACGCCTATGCAGGCAAGATCTCGGTGCCGGACATCACAGGCTCATCAACGTCCGTGACTGTATAGTTTTCGCTATTTCCCAAAACTGACCTCTGCCGATACGATGCGGCCATGTTCACAAGCACAGGAGGAACGCAGCACATGGCAGCAG
>CACYPI010000013.1 GCA_902776275.1 uncultured Aeromonadales bacterium | reverse complement strand
GGCGGAGTTCCCCGGATCACAAACCTCATTGGCAGCAGATGCGCCAGCAATCACATTCCAGCGGTCAAAATCGATCTCAAACCTAGAGGTCTTTGACAGGTCATAACCCTGGTACAGCATGTGCATTTCATAGTAATGTTAGGTAATACCGGCGATTCCATATCTCCGGTAAGTTCATAAGCAACATGCAGTGATTTTCTGCAACGCTTACAGTACAAATCAATCGTCTTATTATCTCTTGTCAATTTACTCGATCCCCGCTTTCCCATGTACAAATCCAAATAGTTACGAATTGTACTTGAAAGGGATAAGGGAGAACCTTCTCAAGTTTTTGATTACCGAAACGAGGTAGCGAAGGTCATTCCGGTTACTGATCTAATATTTGCTAGAACGTAGGGACACACCTACGATCTTGGAAGGGGACCGATCAACTGAAGTACAGCTGATCAGCCCCTAGCAATCTTATGAGCTACTTCTCTTTCCATATGCCGTCCCTCCTTACACATTAATCTCCCAACATAAATGCTCCACTTCGAAGTCGACATCAACCTCTGTCTTAGCTTGTTGTGTCTTATCACATCCCTGTGACTATATTAATATATTAAATCCAAATCATTTTCTTAACAATAGTCGCTTTAGTCTATTTTATCCAAATGGTTTGTATTTTTATATTCTCCATGGTACTATGTAGGTGGAAAAACATTACCAGAAAGAAGGTCACATCATGAGAGATATAGGTAAACTCCTGTCCACATACCGCAAGAAAGCAGGGCTCACACAGCCACAGCTTGCGGAGGAACTTAAGAAGAACGGAGTTGAAATTGGATACCGTTCCATATCTACCTGGGAAAAGAATGTCTGTGAACCAAGTGTCACAGTCTTCCTTAATATCTGCAAAATTCTAAATATTCCTGATGTGATGGAAGCTTATTTTGGTGAGAATGCCAGCAATCCCTTGAACAATCTCAATGAATCTGGTCATAAGAAAGTTGAAGAGTATGTTTCTCTTTTGGAAGGATTTAATAACGGGGCGTATCTGAAAGACAGATCTGTTACTTATGGATCTGAAGAAAAAGGCTCTGCTACTATCGTTGACTTCACTACCATGTCAAAGCTTATCCGGATTTACGATACACGAGTATCTGCCGGTAATGGTAACTTCCTTGATGGTAGTGGTTACGATGAAGTAAATCGTATTGAATATAATGTACCAGAAGGAGCTGACTTTGGTGTTCGCATCTCCGGAGACAGTATGACTCCAAGATATGCAGACGGACAGGTTGTTTGGGTTCATCAGCAAGAGACCTTGGAAGCCGGACAGATTGGCATTTTCGAATTGAACAATGAATGCTACTGCAAAATGCTTGGCTATGAGGATCAGAAACCGCAGCTCATCTCACTAAATAGCACAAAATATAGCCCGAAAATCGTTCAAGAAACAGATTCTTTCCGGACCTTCGGGCGTGTAATTAATTAGAATTATTCGATTGGGGGTTATGAATATGGCAGTTACCACTCACCTACGTGAAGTCCGTAAAAGTAAGGGGCTCACTCAAAAGGAAGTTGCTGAAGCACTTCTCATCAGCAAGGATTCTCTTTCCCGCTATGAACGCGGGGAGCAAGATCCACGATTGGATGTAGCTATTAGACTCAGCAAATACTATGAAGTCTCAATGGAACTTCTATATGAGATTAAATAATTTTCTTTTATAGAAAATTTGTAAACGTTCATCATTTATTGTGAAAAAATGCTAATAATCCTTTCATTTTATAGTTTTACAACCGTCATTATGCTATTCTATAGATAATTCTATAGAATGGAGGTTTATTTTATGTGCGATATATTCCGCATTCACGGCGACAACATTGTCGAATGTGAACGCATTGCTAATTTAATAGTATCTGAGATTGCTCCTTCGAGCCAAAAAATCTCTTTATCTTCCCCTTCAACTCTAGTATTCGATTTAGCTTTTGAATATTGCGATAATCATTACGAATGGAAGCTTGAACTTCTTCCTGGATTTAACAAATCCGGCAGAAAGCGTTGGAAAAGCAATATCTTTAATGCGCTCAAAGAAAATGGTAGTTTCCTAGACGAAACTCCTGATGCCATTGTTACCCATGTAGAAGGTACAGACGAAACCATAATTTATGCAATCGAATTTTGTAGTGCACTTCAAGCAGGAAATCAAGCATGGCAGAGAAGTGGTCGTGCATTCTCAACTGGTCGAACTGGTTGCCCATATCTTTACATCGTAGATTTTGTAAAATATGAATTGGATAGTAAGACCCGTGAGCGTAAGGCTTTAAGATTCCCAAATCCTGCTGTTCCATATAGCTATATTAACTACTCAAAAGATATCGATAATTTTGTAGCTCAGGTGTATGTTCGTTCCGAAGAATTTGATAAGTCTAAAGATTCTGCTCTCACTTCATTTGATGAAAATAACTTTGCTGAAAAGGAACTGTCAGCATACATAGTAAAAAGAATGGCAGGTATAGACACTTCTGCGGAAGAAGCTTTGATTTTGGAAAAGAACTTGAACGTAGTCATGTTTCTTTCACAAAGTTCAAACCCCACTTCTAATTTTACCCCCGCACAATGGAAACGTTTATATACTTACGAGCAGGGGATATTAGAGTTTTCAAAAGAAAACACTGAATTCAACTTCCATAAAACTATAACTGCCAAAGGTCATCATGGAAACTCTGCAAAATTTCTAGATCTTATAGACCAACACAGTATAGGTCTTGCTTCAAGAGACTTACCTTTTGGTATCATACCTGCTACATCACGTCCTGCTTTTGCTAAGGGTTTACAAAGACTATATCCTAATTATGATCCTGCTATTGTAAATTCGATTGGATCTAATAAAAAGGATTTAATTTTATGTCTGATTAAGGGTTTTAAGCCTAGAGGAGATGACAATCGACCAGATAGAGGTATCTTACCATTAGCTGCAATGCTTGCTTCTACTGAATCAGAAATCATGACATATATTTACGGTCCTGTACTTGCAAACAATCTTGATTCTTTATTGAATACACCCAAGCGACTTGCATCATCGAACGGACTTTGGAAATCTATTTTATCTATCAGTAACTATGTTGCACTTGATGTACCTGTCCTTAGAGGAGCCCTCAAAGATGATACAGAATTACTCGATACAGCAAGATTAAAAGCATACTATACAGCTATAAATGCTACTGCTACTGGATTAACAAAGCCTCTATTCTCTAGTCGTCCTCAAGAATATCATGAAGATGATGTTGACACCGGTATTCACTTTCTCTTCTCTCACGTGTTGAATGATTGTTGTTTTGAGGGACTATGTAATCCTCCCGGTGGCGATTGGAGCGGATTATCAATTATTGATGGTACAAAAGAAGTACGATGGTTATCTTTACCGCGAGTTAGTGATGAAATTGATGGTAAACGCCCTGATCATGTTCTTCAGCTTTTTGATGTATTTGAGAAGCCACTCTTACTATCTGTTGAGTCTAAAGAACGAGCAATTGATCTAGAGCCTGGTGTTGGAGATGGATTAAAAAATTATATTAAATTCTTAATGGGATTTATACCTAATGTTGAAAGAGCGCTCTCACATGTAGGTAACTGGAGCAGAGCAACTACCTTCACATCTTATAGCGATTATGAAGTAATTTCCGCTGCAGCATACCTAAAAAGTGAAGCACAACCGAATACAGTCGTTTTTAAGAACAGTAACTGCGACATGCTATTTATTATGACACCACTAAATAGTGGTTGGGAAATCGAATTAGTTCCAAATACAAAACAAGCCGCAATACTGAAAGACTTTATTATAAATAAGGTGAAATCAAGTAAACAAACCGAGATTGTAATTAAATAATCTTACCAGTTCATATACAATGATTCATAAACTTGAAGGCTTTCCTTATCCATTACTTTTTTAAAGCTGGAATTACCAGAGGAAATAAATTCATGACGTTTGTATAATTCTTTAGGTAAATCAACTGTATAATCTTCGTCTCCACGTTTTCCGTCAAAAGACAAGATATACTTTACTCCTTTTGAATTTAATTCATCCAAAAATGTCATAAACTCATCAAAATCAATTGTCTTAGTTCCATAATATCGACCCTTCGTATGAAAATACGGAGGGTCTAAGTATATAAGATCACCCTTTTGTGCATTCTCTGTAGATTCACGATAATCTTTAGCAAAAAATTCTGCGCCTTGAATGTGTTCTGACCAATCAAATATAATTTTCTTTAAGCGATCTGGATTAATACCTGGTCTTGTATGATGCAACGAATTATTAAACTCTCCATTTGAATTAAATCGAATCAGACCATTAACACACGTTCTTGATAAAAACATTAAATCTTCCGGATTCTTAGTTGCATTAAAGTCATCTCTAATCAAATAATAAGCTTCATATCCTTCATTCTGAAGTCTATTCCATCGCAACCTATACGATTCAGCCAGCTCTTCTGGAGAATTCTTTATTGCATTCCATAAGTCAATCAACGGTTCACAAATATCTCCACAGATACTTTCTTCTGGCCTAATAGCATATAACATCGACCCTCCACCGATAAAAGGCTCATAATACTTTCCATATTCATCTGGTAAAAATTTCAAAATCTGTCCGGCCTGGCTTCTCTTACTCCCACTCCATTTTATTACAGGTTGAAACATTATTTTTCCTCCACACTATCATCATTATTTTTTAACACTTCCGATTGATCTAACTCTAAAAATTCACACAAACGTACAAACGCAGAAGACAAAGGAGTTTTTCCGTTCAAATAATCCGAAATCGTTGGCTTAGATACTCCAGACTTTGCAGCTAATTCATTTATCGATTTAATATCCAAGTCTACCATTCTTTTTCTAATAATCTTCTCATCGACAACTAGCATTTACTGCTCACCCCCGTAAACATATCAAGCGTCATTTGTCCCATATCATCTTCATTACTCTCCGCATGCAATAATCGCTCTTCAGCAATTTCGCAATACTCTTTTTCCATCTCAATTCCTAGATATCTTCGCCCTGTCATTTTTGCAGCAACACATTCGCTACCGGAGCCAGCAAAAGGAGTAAATACTACATCGCCTTTCTTAGACGCAAGCTTTATCATCCTTTTAAGAATTCTCAAAGGTTTCTGTGTTGGATGTTTGCCATAAGCCAATTCACTCCTCTCTTTATTATTTGAAATATCCCATACGGTTCGCATTTGTTTTCCCGGCGCCTTTAACCCGTCATATGAAAAATCTCCATTCTTGGAATACTCATAATCAAAATAGTATTCTCGTTTCTTTCCACCTTTATTGCACCATAAAACAGTTTCATGACTTGCTGTCAGTCTTCTTCCTGCAAGATTTGGAAATGCATTGCGTTTATACCAAATCACTTCATTAATTATTTCTATTCCAAGCATCTGACAATATACATTAATAATTCCAATATTGTGATAAGTACCAAAGATCCACATTGAACCAGTTGGTTTCAAAATTCTTTGTGCTTCTGTTAACCATTCTTTTGTGAATTGCATATAAGCTTCAAAAGAATAATTATCCCAATCTTGCATTACTTTATTCCAATTTCCGCCAAGGCCTTTTAATTCAACACTATTATCCCACTTCCATTCTCCGCCTTTTGAAAGATTATAAGGTGGATCTGCAATAATCAAATCAACGCTTGAATCTGGCATTTTTCTCATTTCAGAAACACATTCTGCATTAATAATTCTATCTAAAACCAACTCACTCATAATGTCCTCCATGATTATAAAATTAGTACTCACAGTATATCACCCAATCATATGTTCGGTCAATATTTTTTTACCAATCAGACAATATTTTTTTACTTGTCTACTATTGGGCACCACTGCAGGAAGATCTCGGAGGCGAGGATGAGCTCGGCCAATGCCATCGGCACGAGCATGAAGAGGATGAGGTTCCAAGGCTGGCTTTGCGAGAGCCATTCCATGTAGTGGGTCATTGCCATGAGCTTGCTTCTCCATATTCAAATGGCAGGAGGATCCTGCCATGGCACATCATGGTCCTAGGCATTGAAGAAGCCTTGCAGGAAATGTGGAGAAATTATGGAGATTGTGAAACCCCGCTTGCGCGGGGCATTTCATCAGGCCTTGGGCTTTATGAGCTCCCTGAGGTGGCTTAAGTTCTCCAGCGCGGCGTTGAGCGTCTCGTCCTTCTTTGCAAAGTGGAACCTGATGTAGCGGCGCTCGTCGCGCGCGAAGAAGCTCGAGCCTGGCACGGCGCCAACCTTCACAATCTTCGCCAGATCCTCGCAGAACTCGTAGTCGGAATCGTAGTTGAACTCGCTGATGTCAACGAGCACGAAGTAGGTGCCCTGGGGCTTGAAGTACTTGAGGCCCATCCTGTCCAGCCCGCTTAAGAAGAGGTTGCGGTGGTGGGTGTAGTCGGCCTTGAGATCCTCGTAGTAGGAAGGCGGCAGCTTGAGGCCTGCGACCACGGCCTCCTGCAGCGGAGCGGCAGCCCCGATGGTGAGGAAGTCGTGGACCTTGCGGCACGCCTCGATCACCCTTGCAGGCGCGAAGATGTAGCCGATGCGCCAGCCGGTGATGGAGTAGGTCTTGGAGAGCGAGTTGCACATCACGGTGCGCTCCCTCATGCCAGGCAGCGTTGCGAAGTAGGTGTGGTGGAACGGCTCGTAGACGATGTGCTCGTACACCTCGTCGGTGATGACGAAGGCGTCGTGCTTCTGCACGATCCTGGCTATCTCCAGGAGCTCATCGCGCGTGAACACCCTGCCTGACGGGTTTGACGGGTTGCAGAGGATGAGCGCCTTGGCGCCGTCGGCGAAGGCCTTGTCGAGCTCCTTGGGGTCGAAGGTGAAGTCAGGGGCGTGCAGCTCGACGTAGATGGGCTTGGCGCCGGCCAGGATCGCGTCGGCGCCGTAGTTCTCGTAGAAGGGCGAGAAGATGGCTATCTTGTCGCCTGGGTTCAAGGTCGAGAGCACCGCGCACATCATGGCCTCGGTGCCGCCGCAGGTGATCACAAGCTCCGAGCCTGGGTCGACGTCAAGCCCGGCGTCGCGCTTGAGCTTGGCCGCCAGCGCCTCGCGGGTGTTCTGCGCGCCCCAGGTGATGGCGTACTGGTGCGGGCCGGTGGTCGCCACCTGGGCCAGGCGCTCGGTGACGGCCTTGGGCGGATCGAAGTCCGGGAAGCCCTGTGAGAGGTTGACTGCGCCGTACTTGTTGCAGATGCGGGTCATGCGCCTAATGACGGAGTCGGTGAAGTGTGATGATTTTTCGCTGGTGGGTATCATTTTCCGTTATGTCCATGGTTGCGGCCGCGGTTTCTCCGCGGCCATTTTAATCTGTTTCTGCCAAAACCTCAGAGCGCGTAGCCATCGTGCGGGTTGAACAGGTTGTCTGGGTCGAAGGCCGCCTTGACCTTGAGCATCAGCTCACGCTCGTCCTTGTGCGCATGCTCCAGGAAATAGCGGCGCTTGGCCTTGCCGATGCCGTGCTCGCCCGAGAGCATTCCGCCCTTGTCGTAGGCGCTGTCGTAGACGCGGCGCAGCACTCGATCCAGGCGCGCAGGCCACTGCGCGTCAGGGATCTGATCCTTGAGCACGCACAGGTGGACATTGCCGTCGCCGGCGTGCCCGAAAGCCACGATGCGCACGCCCTCCTCCTCTGAAATCCGGTTGACCGACTCGACAAAGGGCGCAATCTGGTCGAGGGGCACCACGGTGTCCACCGGCTCCCAGGGGCCTGAGGCCTTGACGGCGCGGGCCAGCGCGCCCCTGATCTCCCAGACCTCGGCGGCAAGCTTGGGATCAGAAAGCGGCACGACATCGAAGGCCCCGCTCTTTCTTGCGACCTCACCGCACCTTGAAAGCCGCTCCTCGACGCTCTTCCGGGTGCCGTCGAAGGTCACGATGAGGTAGGCCACTGCAGATGGCACCGGGAACTGCTTGCCCAGGAACTTCTCGCCGCAGGCTATCACCTTCTTCTCCTGGAACTCGATGGCGGTCGGATCGAGGTGCGCGTCCAATATGGCGTTGACGCTCCTGATCCCGTCGGCCAGGGAGTGGTAGGCGAGGATGGCGCTGAGCGAGTGCTCGGGCAGCGGCACGAGCCTCAGCGTCACCGAGACGATGACTCCAAGCGATCCCTCCGATCCGATGACGCACTCCTTGAGGTTGAGCCCGGTGGCGTTCTTGCGCACCTTGCGCCCCAGCGTCACGAGCTGTCCGTCTGGACGCACGAGGTCGAGCGAGAGCACATAGTCGCGGGTGACGCCGTACTTGACCGCCCTCATGCCGCCGCTGTTCATCGCGACGTTGCCGCCGATGGTGCCGAGCTTCTCAGCCGGGTCAGGCGGGTACATGCAGCCGCGCGCCTCCACGTAGGCTATGAGATCCTTCAAGGTGATCCCGGGCTCCACGGTGATGCTCATGGTCGGCTTGTCAAAGCTCATGACCTTGTCCATGCCGCTCATGTCGAGCACCAGCCCGCCCTCGGGGACGGTGGCGCCGACCAGGTTGGTGCCGCCTGAGCGCACCACGACCGGGACCTTGTGCTTGAAGGCAAGCTTGACCGCCGCGATTACGTCATCGCGGCCGGCGGCCTTCAGGTAGGCGTCGGCGCGGCCCTTCAAGGTGCCTACGAAGTCGGTGAGGAACTTAGGCGGGATCCGATCCCCCTCGATGACCTGGCCTTTGACGGCCTCCTTCAGCTCAGATGCAAAATCTGCCATTTTCTTGCGCTCCTCAGTGCGTGAACTTCGATGCGACGTAGTCGCCCAGGTGCTGCGAGATCTGGACGATGACGACCAGGACGACGATCGTGAAGACCATGACGCCGGTCTCGTAGCGGTAGTAGCCGTACTGCACCGCCAGGTTGCCGATGCCGCCTCCGCCGACCATGCCGGCCATGGCGCTGCACCCGATGAGGTTGATGAAGACCACCGTCACCGCGCGGGCGATCGACGGGGCCGCCTCGCGCAGCAGCACCTTCCTCACTATCAGCAGGCTGCGCGCGCCGGTGGCGAGCGCCGCCTCGATGACACCGTCGTCGACTTCCTTGAGGCCGCCCTCGACGAGGCGGGCCAGGAAGACGGTCGCGGCGATGGTCATCGGCACCGATGCGGCCACGGGACCTATCTTGGTGCCGACGAGGTAGAAGGTCAGCGGGAGCGTGAACACCACGAGGATGATGAATGGGATCGACCTTATGAAGTTCACGATGCCCGAGGCGATGGAGTTCAAGGCGCGGTTTTTAAAGAAGGCGCCGGTCTCGGTCAGGTAGAGCGCAAAGCCCAGCAGCAGTCCGAGGACCAGGCTAAGCGCGAACGAGATCCCCATCATGACGGCGGTCTCGTAGAAAGCCTTCCACAGCTCGTTGCGC
The DNA here is from genome assembly GCA_902776275.1 of uncultured Aeromonadales bacterium. Taxonomy (GTDB): domain Bacteria; phylum Pseudomonadota; class Gammaproteobacteria; order Enterobacterales; family Succinivibrionaceae; genus Succinivibrio. Next base: position 33,532 of record CACYPI010000013.1, on the reverse strand, counting down.
AATATCCTCAATGTCTGCTCAAGCATTTGAAGCCCCCTTGTATTCAGTGATGCAGGCGCGCTCGCGGATGTAGGCGAGCACCTCCTGGCGCTTGCGCTCGGAGACCGTCCTCAGGCTCACGAGCAGCACGCCCAGGGGCTTGTGCCTTATGTAGTCGATCTTGCCTGCGATGATCGAGAGGTCGGTGCCAAAGCGCCGCGCCACCTCGGAGATCACCGCGTCGTAGGCGTGCTCCTCCTTGAAGGTGAGGAGGAACAGATCCTTCTCTCGCTCAAGCACCTCCCTGGGCAGCTCGTAGTCGGCCGCGCGGGCGACGAGATCGCGCGCAGGCTGGGACTTGGGGTGCGCGAAGATGTCGTAGGCGTAGCCCACCTCCACAACCCTGCCCTTGTCCATGACCGCGATGCGGTCGAAGAGCGAGCGGGCCACCTGCTCCTGGTGGGTGATGAAGACCACCGTGATCGGGTAGCTCTCCTTGATCCTCTTGAGCGCCTCGACGACCTCGGCGGTATTGTCGGGATCGAGCGCCGAGGTGGCCTCGTCGCAAAGCAGGATCTCAGGCTTGTTGGCAAGCGCCCTGGCGATGGCCACGCGCTGCTTCTGCCCGCCTGAGAGGCTGCCCGGGTAGAGGCGGATCTTGTCCTCAAGGCCCACGAGCCTCAGGAGATCCACCACCCTCGGCGCGATCTGCGCCCTGGGGGTGCTGGAGGCCTCCAGGGCGAAGGCCACGTTGTCGAAGACCGTGGCGTTCCTGATGAGGTTGAAGTGCTGGAAGATCATCCCGATCTTGAGCCTGAGCGCCGAGAGCTCGCGCCCCTTGAGCGCTGTGACATCCCTCCCGTCCACGAGCACCCGGCCCGAGGTCGGGCGCTGGAGCAGGTTGATGGTGCGCACGAGCGTGGACTTGCCGGCGCCGGAGGCGCCTACGATCCCGAAAAACTCGCCCTTTTCGATTGAAAGGCTCACGCCCCCCACGGCAGTGAAGCGCTCGCTGCCGCGGGTGAACTCAACCTCGACGTTGTCGAACTTGATGATCTCGGACATCACTTGCCCCACCATTCCGGACGGGTGAAGGAATCCCAGTAGTGGTCGGCCTCCAGCTCCTCCTTGAAGTCCTTGGAAGTCACGATCTCCTTGAGCAGCGCGCCCAGATCGTCCTTGTCCTCGTCCCTTACGGCGATGACATTCTTGATGTTCTCCTGCACCTTCTCAACTGCCAGGGCCTTGGAGTAGTCGAGCTTGGCCGCTACGGCGTAGTTGCCAGGCACGAAGCCCGCGTCAAGCGAGTCGAGCGAGCGGGAGATCTGGGCCGCCTCGATGGGGATGAACTCGAGCTTCCTGGGGTTCTCGGTTATGTCGGCGACCGAGGCCTTGATCTCGGACTTCTCGTCGTTGCCGCCAAGCTTCACCAGCCCATTCTCCGATGCGATGCGCAGCGCCCTGGCCAGGTTCACCGCGTCGGTGGGGATGCCGATCTTCGCGCCCTCGGGAAGCTCGTCCAGGCTCTTGTACTTGTCAGAGAAGACGCCAAGGCCCAGTGTCGGCACGTTGATGACCGAGGTTAAGTGCAGCCCCTGATCCTTGACGATGGTGGACAGGTAGGTCTGGTGCTGCATCAGGTTGGCGTCGATGTCCTTGGACTCAAGGGCGCTGTCGGGAGTCACGTAGTCTGTGAAGTCGTGGTACTCGACCTTGTAGCCCTGCTTTTCAAGCTTGGGGGCGATGAACTTCTCGACCATCTCGCGGTAAGGGCCCGGGCAGAAGCCGAACTTGATGGTCTCGAGGATTCGGCCGCCTGCTGCCGATGATGCAGGCGGGAGAGCAAGGATGCCTAAGGAGAAGACAGAAGCCAGGGCGATTGAAAATAACTTGTTCATGAATTTATTCCAAAAAATTTACATGTCTGATGTGTTGAGAAAATATCCAGCAATGGCATTCCAGATCTATTCAGGGATGCGGAAGCCCTTGCAGTAGTTCAGAACGGGAACGAGTCCCTGATTTTGCGGAGGTACTGCCTCAGCGAGGCATTCGCATGCAGGAGCGCATGCAGCACATGACAGCGCGCTCAGCACGAGCGGCCAGGTTTTGAGGGGTGGAAATACCAGGGGCCTTGAGGTCCGGGGCGCTGAATACTGGGGCAACAGCCGCCAGCAGTGACTTAAGCAATTTTTCCATAATTGAACCAGATTGATTTCGGTGCGGAACAATTTCTTTGCATCCGCGCTTTTTACTTTGACCGCCTTTCAAGCTGCTTGTCAACAGGATTTTGCTCAGATCCGCAAAATTCACTCAAATGATGCGCCATGCCGGTGCGCCACAGCGAAAGAACGCCCGAAATCGGCAAAGTCCAGTTCTCATGAAGCTCATACATTCAAGATCAATAAGTTAGTGTTGGCATGATGCCTTGCCATGCTGCAAATACCCTCATGCGCACGCGGCAGGGGAGGGCGGCAAGGCAAGCCTTGGCTGCAATTTGCATCAATCCGCAACTGCCGAAGGCAAATGGGATCGCCTCAAGGATGGCGGGTGCCGTTGAACACGGATCCAGACCTTTTGGACGGATCGGGCTTTCAAGACATGGCAACTGGAAGGGAAGGAAGGCGCCGATCCCAACCCGCGTCACCGCACAGTCAGGATCGCTCTACCAGGCCAAGGCCTCTCTATGCAAGTTCAGGCGATGGCGCAGAGCCGGTGACAGGAGCTCACATGAGCGGCCTTGAGAGTTCGTTTCATCATGCGTCATTGCGGCAAATTCATGCCGCTTCAAGGACAAAACTGCCTGAGTCTGCCAGATTGCCGAGTAATCAGCGCAAGCCAAAATCGGCATCTAATCAGATTAGTCATCGATCTTAATCGGATTATATTCAGCACAGTTGTCCACGCATAAAGTAATCATAAATTATTACATTCAAATCCAAATCTGGTTACTTTGTGGAAAATATAAAAAGCTTGATCATTACTTTTTGTAAAATCATGATTTCAATCAGGCAAGGAGACAATGAGGTCGCATTTACACGGATGAAAGACCGGCCCCGGACAGGCTTTCATGAAATGAAAGAAAGTTGAAAGTAATTGTTTTCAGTTTTGTAATTAATGAAATTAAAGTTTCATACACTGAAATATACGGTTTTCATATCAAATAAAATCGTCTCATATGACTTAAGAATTTAACTGACCATCTGCATTTAAACTCAGTTAAATCAAGAGCTAAAAATTAATTGCAGTTGAATTATATCAGTTTATATAAATCATTTACTTGCATTCTTTCACATGCAAAAAATCCTTTCGGAGACCCCCGAGACAGGCTTTCATTTTTTCGGAAACCGAGGCATTTCTGAAAGCCAGCTAGGCCTGGGCAGCCTTCGCGAGGCAGGGATGAAAACCTTGGGGTAATCACCGTCGATTACCACAGGCGGTCATGCCAAGGGCTTGAGATTACGCCCGATCATGGACATGTTGGCCATGACGCTCTCAGGCGAGCGCGGATGGTAATGCTCAAACTTCCATGCCCTGCGGGCATTGGAATTACCTCTGATGACGGACGGGAGTCTCAAATGAAGGGGCTGAAGGGCGAGACTCGATCCCGCTCCAGGCAAGAGCTGCATCGAAGGCTTCCTTCCTGGCTTCAGGGATCATTGGATCAAAAAAAAACCCTGAGAATGGAGCTTCCTCAGGGGTGGAATTTCTTAACTTTTAGGTTAAGAACTACAGCAACTTAGGATGACATCCCGGAGAAACCTCCGGTTTTCCAGGCAGCGGTCAGACCGTGCCTGATGGCCCATGTCACGCAGCCATCATGAAACCTGTATTACGCGTACCTCATCATGTCGCGGCGACTGTTCGACAAGGCCCTGAAGCTACACAGATAAGCGGGATTCACCCGGATCATGTGCCCTAGCTCCACGACGCGCCCGTTGCCCAGTTTCAACTCTGGATTCAGGAGCATCAAGCGTGCCAGCCCATCGACATCGCATTCCTCGAGCACTATGCAGTCGCCGCCATATCCTTCCTTGGTGTAGACGGTGACGATGCTTCCGGCCTCGAAGTAGTAGTTGTTACCGATGTTGGTGAACAGCCTCGAGAGCGGTATGCTCGGCCTTACAAACCTTTCGCAAGCCACTGCATTGATCCCCAGATCGAGGATCTCGCCTTCCTTGAGCCTGAGGGTGTCTGAAAGCCCCTCCTGGTACACGGTGAGCAACCTTGCGTCTTCACAGCAAAAATGCTCGCCTGGCCTCGGCAGGTTCAGCAGATCGCGGATCACGAAGTGGGTGTTGAACGTGAAGAAGCGTCCGTCGTCTGCCCTCAGGTAGATCCCGAGCTTCTCGCCGTTGTAATTCCAGCTCCAGTCGTTGACTGGCGTGATCTTCACTGCCTTGCGCCTTTGCTTTTGAAAGCCGTTTGTAATTCTGTTTACGGTTTTCATTCTAAGGTTTTCACCTGCCGATGTATACCCTTTTTTGGCAAAATTTGACCTTTGTCGCTGCATGAGATCCAATTACCATGTTTTTGCTGTTTTTTATTTATATCCCAGACTGCCACGCCGTCCGGCCTATTACTTTTAAAGATGAGTTTTCCAACTGCCGGGCGTGCATATTGGCAATTACTTCTCTCATAGGATGGTGGAGCGCCGTTCTCCCCTGCCGCCTTTCCGGCTTTTCCGCCCTGCCCTTGCCCCGGACCGCTCATGATAAGAATTTTCGCAATGACCCTGCCCATATAAAGGATAATAGTGGGATGAAACTGCCCGGCCTGACACCGGGCTTGGGAGCAAAATGTTATTCTTCACCTCTGATCTGCACTTTGGCCACGAGAAGATCATCAAGGCCTGCAGGCGCCCCTTCAGCAGCGTTGAGGAGATGAACGGGAAGCTGGTGGAGAACTGGAACGCCACCGTGGGCGCTCACGACGAGGTGTATATCCTCGGCGACTTCGCCCTGCGCCTGGAGATGCCCGTGATCCACGAGATCCTCGAGCAGCTCAACGGGCGCAAGCACCTGATCTTCGGCAACCACGATCACGAGATCGCCCGCCACCGCTACTTTTTCCGCGACGTGTTCGCCTCGATGCGCGATCTGTACCTGATGCGCCTGCCCAGCTATGACAAGAGGCTGATCCTCTGCCACTACCCGATGATGTTCTGGTGCGGCGACTACGATCCGAAGTTCGTCCACCTCTACGGCCACATCCACAACAACGCCCACGACATCGCCTGGGCATCCCACCTGCGAAACGCCTACAACGTGGGCGTGGATGTCAACGGCTACCGCCCGGTGAGCATCGACGAGATCCTCGAGAAGATCCGCGCGCACAACGAAGCCCTGCCCTTGTCCCAGAGCATCAACCCGCCGCTTGAGGACCGCAAGTCCGTCCCTGGGATCACGGTTGAAAAGCCCGGAGAGCAGAACACCTGAACTCGTTTCAAAATGGCCTGCAGCTTGCAGGCCATTTTGCTGGCGCACCATTAAAGTGCACTCATGAAAGCGCCTCAAACGGCATTCCTGCGCCATTTCCCTACGCGGCGTTGATCCTGCGCAACCTGGAATTTTCCGTCCTGATATCCTCCCCTGCGTTCTTGAAGCAAAGGAGGTTCAAGAGGACATGTGCAAGAAGAGGAAGCAAAGGGAGATGATCGGGAGCTTCGGCTGGGCCGGAGTTCCGGTGCTTGCCTGCTCGGATCCGCGCTTTGACGTCATGGAGCCTGCAAGGCTCTGCCGCAGCCGCGCGAGGGTCGACCGCCTGCGCGGCGAGCTCTCGCGCCAGGTTCCAGGCAGCCGCCGCTGGGCGAGGATCATGGTGGAGATCGGGCGCGGCCTATCCGACATCGAGGACACCCGCAGGCGCTGCCACCGGCGCGCCGCGCGCAGGATCTGCTCCCGCTACCGCGCCGTCCTCATCGAGGATCCATCGCTCAAGGCCGCTGCCTGGGGCAAGGCCGTGGGCGGTGCCTTCGATCCGGCAGGCTTCATCCGTGCCCTGCGCGATGAAGGCGAGCGCGCCGGAACCGCGGTGGTCATCACAACGACGCTCAACGAGGGAAAAGGCGGGGCCTGAAATCAAAGGGCGGCGCGGGATCAGATCCCGCGTCGCCCCTGCCCTGCCATTTTCAGATCAGAGGTGGTTCACGATGTCGCGTATGACCTTGGGGCCGTCGTAGATGAGCGACGTGAAGATCTGCACGAGGCTGGCGCCGGCGTCGATCTTCTCGCGGGCCTGGACGGCGTTCGAGATCCCTCCGACGCCGATGAGCGGGATCGAGTTGTCGACCATGTCGGAGACCAGCTTGAGCACGCGAGTGCTCTTGTGGAAGAGCGGCTGGCCGGAGAGCCCGCCCCACTCGTTGGCGTGGGTCATCCCGTGGATGACGTCGCGGCTTACAGTGGTGTTGGTGCAGGTTATTCCATCGACCTTCTGCTCCAGGCAGGCGCTGCACAGCGCGCGCAACTCGTTGTCGTAGAGGTCCGGGGAGATCTTGACGACCAGCGGGACGTAGGTGCCATGCTTGTCGGCCAGCTCCTTCTGCTTCTCCTTGAGCGGGCCGATGAGCTTGGAGAACGACTCGGCCTGCTGCAGATCGGTGAGATCCGGGGTGTTCGGGCAGGAGATGTTCACCGCGATATAGTCGGCGCATGGATAGACCTTGGTCATGCACTCGAGGTAGTCGTCCACCGCGTGCTCGATCGGGGTCGATTCGTTCTTGCCGATGGAGACGCCGATCACTCCGTCATAGGTGGAGCGCTTGAGGTTGGAGACCAGGTAGTCGACGCCCTTGTTGTTAAAGCCCATGCGGTTGATGATGCCCTCAGCCTCGTAGACGCGGAAGAGCCTGGGCTTCTGGTTGCCCTCCTGGGGCTTGGGGGTGACGGTGCCGACCTCGATGAAGCCAAAGCCCAGCGCCCCGAAGAAGTCGATGGCATCGCCGTTCTTGTCCAGTCCGGCTGCCAGTCCTACGGGATTGCGGAACTTGAGTCCCATGACCTCGGCCGGGCTGTCCTCGACCTTCTGCGAGAAGATGCTCTTGAACGGCTCCTTAGAAAGGGTTTTCCCGGCGCTGATCATCAGGTCGTGGGCGCGTTCGGCGTCCATCATGAACAGCATGGGCCTGATGAAGTTGCGGTACAGAAAATACGGGAACATGCCTTTACTCCTATGTCTAGCCCAGGGAGCTGATCTCCTCCAGGCTCACGAATTTATTTTCCTGGGTGGTGGTCAGCTGGAAGCGCCCCCTGATCCCATCCTCGGTCGTGAATTTTTTCAAGTGCTCGGCATCCAGGTCGAGCACCAGCCCCTCGTCCGTGCGCACCCGGAACCTCCGGGTCGCTCCTGAGTAGACGTCGAGGAGCTGCTCGCGGCTTATGCTGATTGAAAACTTGTAGTAACGATAGCCGTACACTTACTGCTCGGCTTTGACAGCCGCCTCAATTTTCTCATACAGCGAGCGCGAGACGCCGGGGATGCGCGAGAGCTTCTGGAGGCTCTCCTCCATGAGCGCGGCGCGCTCATGGTCAAAACGGCGGAAGCTTAGGAGCGGCGTCACGAGGGAAGCCGACATCTGATCGTTCACCGGATCGAGCTGCCTTATGTTCTCGCACAAAAGCGTGTAGCCCGCCCCATCCTTGCGGTGCAGCGCCACCGGGTTGCCGCGGGCCATCGCGCCTAGGAGCGCGCGCACGCGGTTGGGGTTGCGCAGGTCGAAGCACTTGTGCTTCAAAAGCTTCCTCACCGTGAACACGGTCTCCTCGGCAGGGGCGGTGGCCTGGATCCTGAAGTAGGTGTCCATCACCAGCGGATCCTGGGAGAAGCGCGACTCGAACTGCTTGAGCAGCGCCGGGGCGCACTCGAGCGAGAGGTGCACGGCCGCGGTGAGCGCGGCCTTGAGCTCGGTCATGCAGCGCGCGGACTTGTAGTGCTCGGAGATCAGCTCGGAGGCCTTCTTGCCCTCGTCCCTGGCCTTGAGCCCCAGGGCGAGCATGAATAGCGCGGCTCCGCAGGCGGCGCGGCAGCCCATGTCGGCGACCGAGTAGCGCGGCGAGGAGGGCTTGACCTTGGAGAGCACCGATGAGAAGTCGTCCACCAGCGCCACGGCGGTCTTTTCCGAGAGCGCCGCGCGCGCCTTGGCCAGCGCGTCGATGTCGATGCTCCCGAAGGTCTGCATCAGATCCTCGAAAGGCAGGATCTGCATGCACTTGGCGCACAGCACCAGATCGGACTTGGGGCCGATGGAGCTTATGACGCCCTTGACCGCGCCTATGAAGGCATCGGGATCGCCTGCCGCCTCCGCGCCCTTTTCAACGTATTCGTGGACGTAGCGGATCTGCAGCTGCGCACAGCTGTCGGTCTTGATGAAGGGATCATCGCTGTACTCGAGCATGCGGGCGTAGTCCTCATCGGCGTACGGGGCCTCAAGCTTGACCGGAGCCGAGAAGTCCTCGAAGAGCACCGGCAGGCAGCCTTCGGGCAGATTGAACCTGAACTCCTCGGACTCCTTTGAAAACTCGATGACCGAGTCGGCGCCAAGCCCAGAAGGGTGCACGGCGTGGCCCTCCTTGTCGAGGAACGAAGTCTTGACCGGAATGACGAAGGGCTGCTTTTCCTTCTGGCCCGGGGTTTCCGGGGTGGACTGGGAGAGCGCGAGCACCAGCTCGCCGCCCTCCTGCCTCCACGAGGCCTTCACCACCGGGGTGCCGGCCTGGGTGTACCAGCGGAAGAACTGCGTGAAATCCCTGCCCGAGGCCTCGGCCATGCAGCCTACGAAGTCCTCGATGGTCGCGGCCTGGCCGTCGAACTTCTGAAGGTAGGACTTGAGGCCCTCGCGGAACTTCTGCTCGCCGATGAGGGTATGGATCATCCTGATGACCTCGGCGCCCTTGTCGTAGATGGTCACGGTGTAGAAGTTGTTCATCTCCATGACCTGCTCGGGGCGCACCGGGTGGGCCACCGGGGAGGCGTCCTCGGCGAACTGCGGCCCGCGGATCACGCTGACGGCGCGCAGCCTGGCGATGGTGCGCGACGCGGTGTCGGAGCTGAACTCCTGATCGCGGAACACCGTGAGCGACTCCTTGAGCGAGAGCTGGAACCAGTCGCGCAGCGTCACGCGGTCGCCGGTGTAGTTGTGGAAGTACTCGTGGCCGATGACGTTCTGCACGCTGAAGAAGTCGGAGTCCGACGCGGTGTCCTGGTCGACCATCACGTAGACCGAGTTGAAGATGTTCAGGCCCTTGTTCTCCATCGCCCCCTGGTTGAAGAAGTCGACGGCCACGACCTTGAAGTTGTCCAGATCGTACTCAAGCCCGAAGCGATCCTCGTCCCATTTCATCGCGTCCTTGATGGACTGCATGGCCCACAGCCCGCGGCTGTAGGAGCCGCGGTTGACGTAGACGCCGAGCTTGACGCGTTTCCCGGACTTGGTGCGGTAGGTGTCGGAGATGATGTCGAAGGTGCCGGCGACCAGCGCGAAGAGGTACGAGGGCTTGGGGAAAGGATCCTCCCAGACGGTGTACTCGCGGCCCTTGCGCATGCCTCGATCGACGAGGTTGCCGTTTGAGAGCAGCACGCCGCAGCCGTACTCGGGGCCCGTGATGGTCACGCGGTAGCGCGAGAGCACGTCCGGACGGTCCAGGAAGTAGGTGATGCGCCGGAAGCCCTCGGGCTCGCACTGGGTGCAGTAGACGCCGTCCGACTTGTACAGGCCCATGAGCGAGGTGTTGGTGGCAGGAGAGATGATGTTCTCAACGGTGAGCTCGAACTCGTCCGGCACGTCCTCGACCACGAGACGGCCCGGCTCCTCGCGGTACTTGCAGGCGCCGCCGTCGAGCGCGACCGAGACGAGCTTGAGCTTCTCGCCGTCGAGCACCAGCGGCGCTCGGCGATCCTTGGTCTTGCGCAGGTAGCGCGCCGTGCAGACCACGCGCGTGGCGTCGTCTGAGAGATCGAAGGAGAGATCTATGGACGGCGCGATGAAGTCGGGATCCTTGTAGTCGGTTCTCTTTGCTGCCTCGTATCTGGCGCTCATTCTTGTATCCTCAAGCCTTAAAAAAGGCGCATCGCCATGCGGTGCGCCGTCCCATTTACTGCTGCCTACCGCGTCTGGGCGCCCCCGTCCTGGGGAGGGGCGAAGCGGCTGAACACCGGGGCGGTTGCCGCCGGGTAGGGGTGCTCGCGCTCGGCCCTTGCCAGATCGGAGGCGATGTTGACCGTCTCGTCGAGCAGCACGTCGGCAAACTCGAAGTCGTCGGGAAGGTCTGAAATCTTCTTCAACAGCGGCTTGCCCATGGCCTTGAGCCTGATGTTGGCGGCCTTGAGCCTGAACGCGTCGTCCTGGGCCTTGATGGCGCGGCGCTTCTCCAAATTGACGCTCAGGAACTTCTCGGTCTTGAGCTGCCGGTAGCGCGCCATCTCGTCATCGAGCACCTTGAACACCGGATCGCCTGCGGTGCGCGCGTCGTGGGCTTTCTTAAGCTCCGGCACGTAGGCCGAGATGTTCAGGTAGGGCTCGTAGCGCACAGGGCTGATGCTGTCCCAGGGCAGCGCGTTCTTCTCGGTGCGCTCGCCGACCTCGGCGCTGTCGACGAGCTCGGGCAGCTTGATGTCCGGCTCCACGCCCTTGAGCTGGGTCGAGCCGCCGTTGACGCGGTAGAACTTGGCGATGGTGTAGTGGATGGCGCCCAGAGGCTCGCGTGAGAGATCGTAGATGCGCTCGAGCGGGCGGTTCTGCTGCACCGTGCCCTTGCCGAATGAGGTGCTGCCGACGATGAGCGCCCTGCCGTAGTCGCGCAGCGCCGCGGCCATGATCTCGGAGCTTGAGGCCGAGAGGCGGTTGATCATCACCACAAGCGGGCCCTCGTAGGCGATCTCGGGATCGCTGTCGTACTGCGGCGCCTCGGCGCCGGTCATGTCGCGCACCACCACCACGGGCCCGCTCTTGATGAAGAGCCCGGTGGAGTCCACGGCCTCGGGCAGGAGCCCGCCGCCGTCGGTGCGCAGGTCGATGATCACCGCCGCCACGCCCTGGGCGCTGAGCTTGTCGAGCTCGCGCTTGATGTCCGAGTGCAGGTTCGTGTAGAAGCTCTTGACCGAGATCACGCCGATCCTGGTGCCATCGCGGGCGGTCCTAACCTCGCCCTTGGCCTCGCGGTCCTGGAGGCGCACGCGGTCGCGCACGATCTCAACAGAGAACGACTTGGCGTTGGCTCCGTCGCCGCGCTCGATGTCGAGCGTGACCCTGGTGCCCTTGGGCCCCTTGATCTTCTTGACGACGTCGGAGAGGCGCCAGCCGATGATGTCGTCGTAGGTCCCGTCCTGCTGGCGGACGCCGACGATGCGGTCCTTGGCATGGAGCTTCTTGGAGCGCTCGGCAGGCGATCCCGGGATGATCTCGGTGATGGTGGTGTTCTCGTCGTCCGAGGTGAGCACGGCGCCGATGCCTTCAAGCGAGAGGTTCATGTCCTCGTTGAAGTTCTCTGAGTCTGCCGGGGAGAAGTAGTTGGTGTGCGGATCTATGGAGGAGGCGAAGGCGTTCTCGAAGGTCGAGAAGGCGTCCTCGGGCTTGGTCTGCACGAGCTTCTGCAGCGCAGCAGAATAGCGCTTCTGCAGGCGCTCTCGCGCCTTGGCGTCATCCTTGCCAAAGAGGATCTGATTGATGTACTCGTTCTGGATCTCGGCGTTCCACTCGCCGCGCAGATCGGTCTCGCTCTCGAAGAACGGGGCCTTGCGGCGGTCGATCTCGATGCTCTTACTGGAGGACACGTCGATCTTGCCCGAGGCCGCGTCCAGGAAGTACTTGTACTTGACGAAGCGCTTCTTCATCGCGTTCTCGTAGATCTGAAACGGGTAGTCGAGCTCGCAGTTGCGCAGCGCGCGCAGGATGAGACCGCGGTTTTCCCTTATGGAGTCGGCCTCGGCGCTGGTGAGCAGCGAGCGGTTGTAGTCGAGGTAGGAGAGGTACTGCTCGATGACCTTGCCTGCAAAGTCCTCGTCGAGGGTTATGACCTTGTAGTGCGCCCTGGTGAAGAAGTTGCCGATCCTGGAGCAGGCGGTCGCATGCTGCGGCTGCGGCTCGAGCTTGGGCAGGTCCGAGTATGACGGAACGGCCACTTTGGCTTCGGCCGCCCCCTGGATGGAGATGAGGAGGGCGGCCGCGATGCCGGCCAGGGCTATGATCCTGCGCACTTGAAGATCCTTACTGAGCCTTCTTCTTGCCGCTTGGGAGGAACAGGCGGTCGGGGCTGACGCTGATGGTCATGCCGGTATTGAGCGTGACGCTAACGTGGTCGGCTGTCGCATCCTCTGCCACAGTGCCCATAACGGAGCGGCGGTCGGAGGTCATGACCCTGACCTCGGCGCCCTTCTTGAGATCCCCAAGCGAGGCCTTCTGCATCTGGGGCTTGCGGGCCTTGCCGTTCTGGCCCTTCTTCGGGCCGAACTTCTTCTTGCGGGCGCCGTTGATCTCCTTGAACTTGGCCAGGGCGAACTGCGCGTGCTCCTTGGAGACCTCGCCGGCATCCTCGCCGTTGATGCCGACTCGCTTGGCGCCTTCCTTGAGGCAGTAGAGGTAGCGCAGGCGGCTGGTGTAGAAGCGCACCGCCGCGCGGATCTTGGAGACCGACAGTCCCTCGACGCCCTCGCAGGCGGCCCTTAAGTCGTTGAAGATGCCGATCTTGAGCGGGACGCAGTCGCCTTCCTTGATGAAGGCCTTGGGGAAGCGCTCGCAGAGGATCGCGAGGCTCTCCTTGACATGCTCGAAGTGGGAGCCTTCCTGCGAGGCCTCCGCCTTGGCGCCGTCCCCTTCCTGGGCGGCGCCCTGCGCTGCCGATTCCTGGGATGCTGCTTCCGCCGTGCCGGCGGCTGCCGCTTCGGGGGCCTTGGCCTCCGCAAGCACTGCCTTTTCCTGATCCTGTGTGTCCACCAGGGGCTCCTTAATCATGAATCAATGCCATGAATCCACTGCCCGCGCCTCTGCGCCGGCCTTGGTGATGTCATGACGCGGCCGCAAGCGGCGCGCGCTTTGTGCTTATTATACACGACCCCATGGCAGGCCAATGGCGGCGCGCCAATGGCGCCGCTGCGCAACTGGCCCATGGCACGCATCCGGGCGCAAGCGCCAGGCCGATGCATGAAGAAAAAAACAGTGTCCTGAGATCCAACTTGCTTTTGCCTTCAACTTCAGGTGTTCAGGATCACCGCGGCCCAGGAGGCCTGCCATGTACTTAAGCAAGGTCAGGAGCAAGCACGCCGTCAACTACTACGCCTGCGCCGGATTCCGGGTGGGAGGCAAGGTCAGCACGCGCGTCGTCGCCAGGCTTGGCAGCCTTGCCGGGCTTTGCGCCGAGCACGGCTTCACCACCGAGGAGGAGGCCGAGGCCTGGTGCCGCAGGCGCATCGCCCAGATGGAGGCTGGGAGAGAGGATGGAGAGCCGGAAGCTGCGCATCTTGAGCTCGTCCCAGGCAGGCTCATCGGCAAGGGGCGGAAGGTGCGCCTCAACGCGGGGTTCATGGTGATCCGGCAGGCGCTGCATGCGCTGGGCCTTGCTGAAATGACAGGCGCGATCATGAAGGGCCGGGGGCTCGATTTCGACCTCGGCGAGGTCATCGAGCACCTGGTTTATGCGCGCATTCTCGATCCGCTTCCGGGCCGCCCTGCCCCCGCCTTCTGCAAAGGCCGCCTGCTTGACGAGCCCACGTGCCAGGAGCGCGATGTCCAGCGCGCTTTGGGCGTGCTCTGCGAGGATGGCCCATACATCCAATCCCAGCAAGCATCCTTAGCACAAGACCTCAAGCCGCTTACTTGCTCCTCAGGCACAAGGCGTTTCCGAACATGATTTCAAAGCCCCCCGGCAGGCTATGCCACCGAATGAATTAGCAATGGATAACCAAAAACTGTGATCTTAAACGTCATGATTTGGTCGCCGTATTTTGATAAGCGAGGCCGCCGGGCGCCATGTGGGCGCCTCGGAGATAGCCTCGGCGCTTGGGCGGATGGATCTGCTCGCGCTCAAGGACTGCTACACCTCGGGCTTTGCCAGATCCGAGCTCACCGATCTCATAGGGGAGGTTTCGGGCATGCGCTTTGACGTCGAGCTCATGACCGAGGCGATGCTCGAGAAATACGAGAAGCTCTCGAGAAAGCCTCCTTTGAAGCGCATCCGCCTGCCCTATCCCGCCTGCAGTCCAGAAGGCATGTGAAGCCGCCTCAGGATGGCGCAGGGCCTGCAGAGGAGCGCTCAGCCCCTGCCGCCGGCAAGGCGGGCGGCGGCGATGCCCAGGCCGCAGAAGACCAGCCCCAGCAGCAAATTCGCGCCCATGTTGATGAAGGCGCGGATGAAGTCGCGGTGCAGCATGAGGTTGAGGCTGTCGGCCGTGAAGGTTGAGAAGGTCGTAAGCCCGCCCAAAAGCCCGGCGGTGAGGAAGGCCCTCAAGTTTGGCGACGAGAGCTGCGGCAGGTTCAGGAAGAGCCCGATGAAGAAGCAGCCTGCGAGGTTTACAAAAAGCGTGGCGTAGGGGAAGCCTGCAAAAAGCGGCATGCGCGAGATTGCAAGCCCCGACGCGGCCCTTGCCACAGCCCCGATGAAGCCGCCTGCCCCAACGCACAAGAGATTCAACGCCAAGCCAGCCATGCCAAAACCCCGCGATCAGCTGTAAATTCCGCAGGCTGCGCCGCAGCGCCGCCCCGGATGGACATTTTAAAGCACGCAAGCTGCGCTATGGCATGGGATAATTGCCGCCACGGACAAAGGCGGTGCTTTATTTTATTTTGGAGGACTGATGCGCCAGTACGTTGTCGATGCCTTCACGGGCGAGGTTTTCAAGGGCAACCCCGCCGCCATATGCGTCTTGGACAAGTGGCTGCCCGAGGATCTCATGGCCTCGATCACCTTGGAGAACAGGCTGTCGGAGACCGCCTTCACCGTGAGGGAAGGCGATGCCTGGCACCTGCGCTGGTTCACCACCGCAGGCGAGATCAACCTCTGCGGCCACGCCACGCTCGCCACGGCCTATGTGCTCATGAGCTTCTACGGCGAGAAGGGCCCCGTGCGCTTCAGCACCCTGGGCGGGGCGCTCGAGGTCAGGCAAGGCGGCGGCGGCATGCTAAAGATGGACTTCCCCGCCTATGCGCTGCGCGAGGTTCCGGTTGCGGACAAGATTGAAAAGGCCATGGGCGCAAGGCCTGCCAGGGCCTTCATGGGCAGGGATCTGCTGTGCGTCTTCGATAGCGCAAGCACGATCAGGGCGCTTGATCCCCGCGACGGCGATCTGCTCGGCCTCGACGGCCTGCTCGTCCATGCGACCGCCCACGGGGATGACGGCACCCCGTACGACTGCGTGTCGCGCTCGTTCGGGCCAAAGTGCGGCGTCCACGAGGATCCGGTGTGCGGCTCAGGCCACTGCCACATCGCCCCCTACTGGTCAGGGGAGCTCAAGAAGCCGGAGATCCTCGCCTGGCAGGCCTCGCGCCGCGGCGGGGAACTCAGGTGCCGCGTCGAGGGCGGCCGCGTGATCATCGCAGGAAAGGCAGCCCTCTATGCAAAATCCGAGATCCTGCCCGGCCTTTCCAAGGAGCTCAAATGAGGACGCTCATCCAGAGGGTTTTGGAGGCCAAGGTCGAGTCGGGCGGCAGGATCATCGGCAGCATCGGACCTGGGATCCTGCTATTTGCTGGCTTTGAGAAGGGCGACACTCCCGATCTGGTCCGCCGCTCGATGGAGAAGGCCGTGCTGATGCGGATCTTCGAGGACGAGGCGGGCAAGCTCAATTTGAGCGTCAAGGACGCCGGGGGCGGGGCGCTCCTGGTCTCCCAGTTCACGCTGGCCTCAGACTGCGCCCACGGCCACCGCCCGGGCTTCGACCGGGGGATGCGCTCGGCCGAGGCCAGGCCGCTTTACGATCTCGCCTTGGAGCACTTGAAGACCCTGCTGCCCGGGCGCGTGCAGTCCGGGGCCTTCGGCGAGGACATGAAGGTGAGCCTCGTCAACGACGGCCCCTGCACCTTCATGCTCGACCTGCCGCCTGCGCCTTTTGCGCAAGGCCGCTCCATGCACTAAGATCAAGCGATCAAACCAAAGTCCGGGGCCGCAGACGCCCTGGAGATCCATATTTTTCTTTCAAAAGGAATGCAACCATGCCGATGCCACCCAGGTTCAAGCCCTCCTGCCCGCCGGACGCCCACAAGGTGATCCGCGAGCCTGAGAACAAGGTCTTAGCCGAGCTTTGCGTGAGAATTGAAGACGCCGAGCTCGAAAACGGCGCGCGGGAGGTCTGCGAGCTGCTTGGCGCCTTCTCCAAGTCACCCATCGTGAGCTGCTCTGACAAGGCGCGCCTTGAGATAGAAGGCTGCGCCGCAGGCGAGGGGATCATGCCTTCCTTCCTCAAAGTCCTGCAAGGCGGCGGCGCCGTGGTCGCCACCACCGGCAAGCCCGACCGCGGCGTCAAGGCCTGCGATCTCACCGACCTCTCCAAGGCCCGCCTCTTCCTGGGCGAGCTCCTGAAGGACCAGGTGGTGGTGATCCCGATGGCCTCGATGTACATCCTAAGGTCCATCTCCACCGTCTACGCCTGGGACCGCCTGCTGGCCGAGCAGTTCTTGCGCCAGTACGAGGACGCGCTCTCAAAGCTCACCGCGCCCGACCGCGCGCTGCTCGAGGACGTGAGGTTCGGCAGGGTCGATCCGCTCAAGGTCAAGGACCTGAGCCCCACCGCCTACCCCTTCCTGAAGCTCGAGCGCAAGCTCTTCCTGCAATACCCCTCAGAGGACGACTGAGATGGACGGCCGCGTCATCGCAACCTTCGGCAAGGATGGCAGGGCCGCCGCCGCGCCTGCGCCCTCCCATGAGGCGCTCGATCTCCTAAGGGATCTGATCTCAAGGCAGTCCATAACCCCCGAGGACCGGGGCTGCCAGGTGGTGATCGCCGAGCGCCTGGCCCAGGCGGGCTTCCGCTGCTTCACGCTCGCAGGACGCGGCGCGGTGAACCTCGTCGCCATCCACGGCGAGGGCTCGCCCAGCCTCATGTTCCTGGGCCACACCGACGTGGTGCCCCCCGGGGACCTCTCAAAGTGGTCTTCCGATCCCTTCAAGCCCGAGATAAGGGAGGATGGCGGGCGCAAGTACCTCTTCGGGCGCGGGGCCAGCGACATGAAGGCATCCGACGCGGCCATGGCGGTGGCGCTTTGCAGCTACGCCAAGACGCATCCGCGCCACAAGGGCTCGTGCATGCTCCTGCTCACCTCGAACGAGGAGGGGGACGGCAAGGGCGGGACCCAGAGGGCGGCCGAGTTCTTAAAGGAGCGCGGCATGATCCCAACCTGGTGCCTGGTGGGCGAGCCCTCCTGCACCAAGGTCTTAGGCGATCAGGTGAAGAACGGCCGCCGCGGCTCGCTCTCCTGCGATGTCACCGTCAAGGGGATCCAGGGCCACGTGGCCTACCCCGAGCGCTGCGACAACGCCGCGCACCACGCCGCGGCGCTCATGAACGAGCTTGCCGGCGCCAAGTGGGGGGATGCGACCGGCTCTTTCCCAAAGACCTCGTTCCAGATCACCAACATCCGCTGCGGCACTGGAGCTGAGAACGTCGCCCCCGGCGAGTGCTTCTTCATGTGCAACTGGCGCTTCAACCCCTCGATGCCGCCAGAGGCCATCAAGGCGCGCTTTGAGGAGGCCGCCTCGCGCACAGGCGTCGATGCCCAAGCGGCCTGGCGCTTGAACGGCCTGCCATTTGAGACGCCGCAAGGGGATTTCCTCAAGGCGCTGCTTGAGACCGTGGAGGAGCGCACCGGATTGAAGCCGCGCCTCTCCACCTCGGGGGGCACCTCCGACGGGCGCTTCATCGCCCCGCTTGGAGCCGAGGTTGCGGAGTTCGGGCCGCCGGCGCTTGGGATCCATGGCATCGACGAGCGCGTGGCCGTCGAGGATCCAGACGCCCTGGCCGCCATCTACGAAGGAGTGCTTTTGCGCATGCTCGGCGCCTGACGTCAATGCCGCCCAGGCGCCTTTGGCGCCTGGGCCTCCGATGCGATTACTAGTAAAACGACAAGCACAAGGAACACAACATGCAAGAGAAGAATTGGTGGCATGGCTGCATCGCCTACCAGATCTACCCGAGATCCTTCAAGGACAGCAACGGCGACGGAATAGGCGATCTCCGCGGGATCATCTCAAAGCTCGACTACCTGAAGGCCCTGGGAGTCGACATCATATGGCTCTCGCCTGTCTACCCCTCGCCCCAGGTTGACAACGGCTACGACATCAAGGACTACCGCGCCATCGGGCCGGAGTTCGGCACCATGGAGGACTTCAAGGAGCTGCTCTCAGGCGTCCACTCCCGCGGCATGAGGCTCATCATGGACCTGGTGGTCAACCACTGCTCCTCCGAGCACGAGCTCTTCAAGAAGGCCTTGGCCGATCCCAATGGCGAGGATGGCAAGTGCTTCTACTTCGTCAAGGGCCATGGCGACGGCACCCCGCCTGACAACCTGCGCTCCTATTTCGGCGGCAGCGTCTGGGAGAGAGTCAAGGGACAGGACGACCTCTGGTACCTCCACTACTTTGCAAAGGAGCAGCCCGACCTCAACTGGGGCAACCCCAGGGTCATCGACCGGATCTGCGACATGATGAACTGGTGGCTCGACCTCGGCATCGACGGCTTCCGCGTGGACGCCATCATGAACATCGCCAAGGATCCATCATTCCCCGGGCTGCCGCCTGACGAGGAGGGCGACGGCATGTGCGCCTGCGGGAGGATGACCGCGAGGCTCGCCGCCAAGGCCCCCGCCATGCTCAAGGCCGTGCGCGACCGCACCTACGGCCCGCGCGGGGCCTTCACGGTGGGCGAGGCCTTCGGGCTCAACCCCTCGGTGCTCCCCGACATCTACGGCCCCGACGGCGCGTTCTCGAGCGTCTTCGACTTCACCGTGCGCGAGATGTTCGAGAAGAAGCCCGGGTACTACGCCTACGAGAAGCCGACGGTGAAGCTCTACCGCGACGGCACCTTCAAGGGCCAGGAGCTCTCCATGCGCGTAGGCATGGCCTCCGTGATCACCGAGAACCACGACGAGCCGCGCGCGCTGAGCTTCTATCTGCCAGACGAGCTGCACAACGCCCAGGGAGCCAAGGCCCTGGCCCTGGCCTTTCTCTTCCTGCGCGGCCTGCCCTTCATCTACCAGGGGCAGGAGCTGGGCATGACCAAGACCGACTTCCAGGATCCATCCGAGCTGCGCGACCTTCTGGCCAAGGCCGAGTACGAGAAGTGCCTGGCCCACGGATTCACAAGGAAGCAGGCACTCGCGTGCGTCTGCCTGCACACGCGCGATCAGGCGCGCACGCCTTTCCCCTGGGACGGCTCCGAGAACGCCGGCTTCACCACCGGCACCCCGTGGATCCGCCTCCACCAGGACTGGAGGACCATCAACGCCAAGGCAGAGCTTGCCGACCCAGGCTCGGTGCTCAACTGGTACCGCCGCCTCATCGCCGTGCGCAAGTCAAAGGAGCACGGGCACTGCCTCTCATGCGGCGCCTTCGCCCCGCTGCCCTGCCCAGGCGACAGCTTCATGGCCTACAAGAGGCATGACGGGCGCGAGGAGATCCGCGTCTGCGCCAACTTCTCGACAAAGCCCGTCGAGATTTCCGACAGCGCGGAGGTCATCCTCTCCACAGGCGCGGTGCGCCGGAGGGGCGCAATGCTCGAGCTCGGCCCCGGGGCCGCGGCGGCGACCTCGCGCGCCCTTGCCTGATCCGATGGGTTCCATGCCAGCTCCACTGGCCTTGCCGCAGCGTTTTGGCGGAACCTCGCCGCGATCGCACAAAAGCCGCGCCTTTGCGGATTAAAATTCCAGACAATGGACATCAAGCGGCTTTTCCTCATTATCCCCGCGGCCGCCCTGGCGGCTGCGGCGCAGATCCCCTGCGCCCAGGCGGAGGGCGGGAAACTCGAGTACCAGGGAATGCGCGAGTACGTGAGCTCGGACGGCCTGCCGTGCGCGTGCATCACCTTCAACGACGACCTCTCGGGGCTCACTCCGCTCGACTTGAACTCGATGCTCTCGGTCGAGGGCCCCGCCACCGACCGCACCGAATACCCTTTCCTGAAGGTGCACGGCAGCGAGATCTGCATGAACTCCCTGATGTTCGGCACCGACTACAAGGCCACCTTCAAGCAGGGGCTCACGGGCCTTGCAGGCAAGTCCCTCAAGGAAGACCTCTCGGTGAGCTTCACCTCGCTTTCGATGCTGCCGCGCGCTGCCGCCTATCCGGTGCGCGCATCAAAGAAGGATGGGGCCATCGACATCACTGTCTCGACCGTGAACCTCAAGGCAGTGAGGGTTTCAGTGGCCGAGGTGCCCCAGCAGAGCCTCGACGGCATAGCCATGCAGGACGACTCGGGCCCTGCCGTCGGCACCGCCAAGGCCGCGAGGATCCTCGCCAAGGGATACACCCTGCTCGCAGAGCGCGTCTTAAGCCTGCCCCCGGCGCATGACTCGCGCACCAGGACCGTCATCTCCGTGCCCGCAAAGGTGAAGGACGGATGCTCATACCTCGTGCTGCTCACCGATCCGCTATTGAGCGCAAGCAAAGCCATAGACAACGCCGCCGCAGGCTCGAGAGCCTCGCTGTGGGGGGCGAATCTCTTCATCAACACCCCGATCTCGGTGATCGCAAGCCGCATCGGGCAGACGCTCTACCTGAGCGCCTCGCACGACTCCAGCCCCGATGACGACATCCCGTCCATGCCGGCTTCCGATGATGAGATCGCCCTGCTCGACCGCCATGGCGTGCAGCTTGACGCCTCGGTGTTCAATTCAGAAGGCAGGACCTCCATCGGCCACCTCTCGCGCTTTGGAGAGAAGCTCGACGGCGCCGTGCTGCATTTATCCGGCAAGCACGGGCAGATCCAGCTGCCGCTTCCGCACATGGAGGCCGGGACGGGCTTAAGCCGAGGCAGTCTCATCGTGGAGTCGGAGACCGACCGCTCAAGCTGCATGCCCGGCGACGCCATAAACTACATGGCGCTTGACCGAACCTCGAATGGCGGCACTGCCCACTCAAGGGAGATGATCCTCGACGTGATCACGCCAGACGGCTCCGCCTTCAAGAGCATGAGGCTTGCCAGCGCAGGCTACGGGGGCTACCGGGCCTTAATCAAGATCCCCTCAAGCGCCCAGAGCGGAGCCTGGACGCTGCGCCTTCGGAATGCCGCAGGCGACGTCGCCGACGAGCGCAGGATAGAGGTCCTGGACACCAACCCGGACGGCTTTGCCGCCAAGTACGACGGCGCGGCCAGGACAGCCCTGCCAGGATCGCGCGAGAGCATCTCCTTCCGCGCCCTCTATCATGGCAAGCACCCGGCCTACGGCGTCCTGGGCGAGGCCAAGGTCACCTACTCCAACGACCGCTATCCCTTTGAAGAATACGGCGAGTTCGCCGCAGGCCCGGATCCCCATGAGAAATCGTGGAACGCCTCATACAACATGGGAGCTGCCGCGACCGGCGACGACGGCGTAGCGACCTTCCAGCTCGACGTGCCGGAGTACACATACCCGCGCCTGGCAGAGGTCGAGGCCTCCTTCCACGGCCAGGGCGACCAGCAGGCCAGGGCCGGCATGAGGCTCCACATCGCGCCGAGCGACAACATCTGCGGCGTGCGCATCATCTCAGCCGAGGGCCGGAGCGTCGCCCTGGCCAAGCTCTTCTCGCCCCAGGGCAAGCCGGTCTCCGGGCGCATCTACTACAAGATCTCAAGGCTCGATCCAATGCCATCCTACGTCCACCGCCCGACAGGCTGGCGCTACGAGTTCGAGCACATGCCAGCCAAGCTCTCCTCAGGCCAGTCCGACTTCAACGCCTCGCGCGACGCAACAGGCGAGATCCAGCTGCCAACTGGCGACGGCCTGCACCTGCTGGAGCTTGCGACCGGATCGGGCATGCGCACCTCGGTGACGTTCATCAACGGCCATGCCGCCACAAGCCCCGGGGAGCAAAAGCTCAACCTCAAGATCTGGAACACCGGAGGGCAGGACTGGTCTGCGAGCTTCTCATCCCCTTACGAGGGACGCGGGGTGCTGTCGGTAGACGGCCCTTCTGGCAGGGAGTCCAAGAGCATCAAGGTGCTCAAGGGCAGCAACACCGTTCCGTTCACCGCTCAATCCAAGAGCGGCGGCGAAATGCGCGTCGAGCTCGGCGCCTTTTTCAACGTCAACGACGAGCTTGCCTACTGCGGACGCGGCGAGGCTGCATCCACCCTTCCGGAGAGCCGGGGGTCCTTCGCCCCGATAGTGGACGCCGGGCAGAGGCAGCGCACCCCGGGCGGGGACAGGCTGCTCCTGAGGCTGCGCCCAAGGATCCCCGGAAGCGAGTGCTCCTACGCGGTGATGGCAGTCTCGATCCCCTACTCGAATGCCGGCGCCACGCAGCTTGACAGGCTCTCCGACAGGGTGCTCGACCGCGCCCGCGCCCGCGCCGCCTACTCGGGCATGCTCCACTCCAGCCGCGGCGAGGACGTGACGGTCGAGATCCCGCTTGGCACCGACGACCAGGTCCTGGACGTCAAGGTGCTGTGCTGGAACGACTTATATTCAGGCAAGACTGAAAGGAGCTACACCATAAGGTTCCCGGCGCGCATCAGCATCGATCCGGTCAGCTTCCTCGACGCAGGCGACGTCGCCGCGCCCAGGATCACCATCGCCAACAACCTCGATGCCGCCGACTTCAAGATCACCGCAAGCTGCCTGGGGGCCGCCTCGTGCGCGACCCGCCGCGATGCGCGCATCGTCGGGGGCGACAGCGAGAGCTTCCTGCTGCCGATCACGGCCAGGGGCACCGGGCGCGCCTCGCTGCGCCTGACCGTCGAGTCAGGAAGCTTCAAGCGCGAGATCAGGCGCGACTTCGAGGTGGTGAATCCCTGGCCTCCGATGGTCTACACCGAACTGCTGCCGCTTAAGGCCGGCACGAGCCGGATCTACTCGTCCGACCTCAACTTCTCCCCGATCTCGCGCGGCTCGATAAGCTGCGGGCCCATGCCGTACGCCAACCTCACCGTGCTCACCCGCGCGCTGCTCTCGCGCCGCTTCGCCGCTCTCTCAGACAACATCATGGCCGCGCTCGGGCTCGTGGACGCCAACCACTGGCTCCCAGGCAGCGCCATCTCGTCGAAGATCCAGGCGCTCATCGACACCGTGGCGGCCCTGGTGGCGCCAGATGGCAGGCTGCGCGGAGGCGCCGCCGAGAAGTACCAGGCCTTCCACACCATAGCAGCCTATCTCCTGATGAGCCGCGCCGCAGCGCAGGGCTACTCGGTGGGGCGCGGGATCTCCTACGCCCTGCGCAAGCGCTGCGAGCAGATCGGGGCCACCGAGAAGGACTCGGCGCTCCAGGCGCTGCTGCTCTATGCGAAAGCCACGACCGGCCATGACATCACCGCAGCCTCGGCCAGGGCGCGGGCCATCGAGCTTTTAAACGCCCCGGACATGACCTCGCCTGCGGCCATCAGCATGCTCGCCTGCGTGCTCCATGAGGCAGGCGACGACGACGAGGCCGCGCTGGCCATCTCGCTGAGCATCACGAGGATGCGCAGGATCCTCGCGCTCCTGGACCTCTTCAACAACGAGGACGACAGCAACGCCTTCCCCTGGCTCTACGATCTCATGGACTGCGGGGCCTTCCCCATCGCCTCGCCCCAGATGCACGCGGCCTCCATGGTGTACGCCTCGGCGCGCACCGGGCTTACGAGCCTCATGGGCCAGGCGCTCGCGCTCTTCCGCAACGACGGCTTCTCCTCAAGCTCGCGCGCCGCGGTCAACGCCATCCTGCTCTCGCTCTCAGCCCTCCAGCAGGGCCAGGCCTCCGAGACCCCTCTCCCCGACAACTGGAAGAAGGTCACGCTGCAAAACCGCACCAATGACCCCATGTACTGCACGGCCGCGGCATACGGATACGATCTTGACAAGGAGCTCATTCCGGAGAACAGCGATCTGAAGGTCAAGGTGTCGATAAGCCACCGCGACAGCCAGACCTCGATGCCGGATAACATCGCGCGCCTGGGCGAGGACTTCGTGCTCACAATCGACGTGACGAGCAAGAAGCTGAGCGACTCGATGTACAAGATCTCTGTCCCGCTGGTTCCTGGGCTTGAGTTCGAGCGCGTGCTCAAGGGGCTTGATCCGCACTACATGAGGCTCGGCCCCCTGAGCATGGTGGTGCTCGCCAACTCCTCAGGGCGCGTGGTGTCGCTGCTTGCCAGGAGCCGCGGCGGGACGACCTCGAGGATCGCGCTTCTGATGCGGCCGCGGATGCGCGGCGACTTCGTGCTGCCGTCTATCGAGGTCATGGAGCTGCACCGCGTGCTCAAGAGCGTCTACTGGCTGGGCTCAAATTCCCTCAAGGTCGAGTGAGCGCCAGAAGGCAGGAGGCGCGGCAGCGCCGCGCATTATAAAGGGGCGCGCCTATTCTCAAGGCGCGCCCCTTCGCGTCAAGGGCCAAAAACGGCCTCAGACCGCCCCGGCCTCCTTGAAGTAGGTGGTGGAGGCGTTGTGGAACACAGCGTCGAAGCCGCCGCGCTCGAGCGCGCCCACGACCTCGTCCACGCTGCGGCTGTCATTGACGGTCCACTGCTCGAGGTACTTGCCCTTGTGGGCGTACCCGCCAGGCTCGGTCGAGGAGCCTGCCGAGACCGCGGTGATCCCAAGCGGGATGATGAGATCGCGGAACTCGGCGCTCTCGCGGGTCGAGATCGCGAGATCAAGCTCGTTGTCGAAGATCCTGAAGGCGCAGATGACCTGGACCATCTTGGCGTCGGAGAGCGGCAGCGTCGGCTGGAAGCCGCCGGCGGCCGGGCGCAACCTAGGGAAGGACACCGACATCTGGGTCCTCCAGTAGTGCTCGCGCATGTACAAGAGGTGCAGCGCGACGCAGCACAGGTCCACGCGCCAGTCGTAGAGGCCCAGGAGCGCCCCCACGCCGACCTTGTCGATGCCGGCGCGGCCCAGGCGATCGGGGGTCTCCATGCGCCAGCGCATGTCGGCCTTCCTGCCGCCTAGGTGCACTTCCTTGTAGCGCCCGGGGTGGTAGGTCTCCTGGTAGACCGAGACCGCGTCAAGCCCCAGGGTCTTGAGCTCGGCGTAGTCCTCCTCGGACAGCGGCTGGACCTCCATCTGGAGGTAGGCGGCGTACTGCTTGACCAGGGGCAGGACCTTGCGGAAGTAGTCCATGCCGCCGCGGCGCTCGTTCTCGCCCGAGACCAGGAGGATGTTCTGGTAGCCCATCTTGGCGATGGCCTCGCACTCCTCCTTGATCTCCTCCATCGTCAGCACGACGCGCGGGAACTTGTTGAGCACCGAGAAGCCGCAGTAGGCGCACTTGTTCGAGCAGAGGTTCGTGAGGTACAGCGGCAGGTACATGTTCACGCAGTGGCCGAAGCGGCGGCGGGTGATCTGCTCGGACATCCTGGCCATGACGTCCAGGTAGTGGCGCCTGGCGTTCTCCGAGATGAGGGCCGCGAAGTCCTCGACGCCCTTGGGGCCGTCCTTTGAGAGCGCGCGCTCGACGTCCGCGTCGGTGCGGCTGTCCACAAGATCGCGGAACTTGTCGACGTCTATCCTTGAGACCTCGTCAAAGAAGCTCATTTCATCGCCTCCTTGAGGAAAGCCTCCATCGGCGAGGTCGGGCGCGCTGTCTCAGTGCGCCCGGCAAGCCCGGCCTCGAAGGCCTCGCGGCCTGCCTGCTGTGCAAGCTTGAAGGCCCCGGCCATCCCCACCGGATCGCCGGAGGCGGCGATGGCTGTGTTGACCATGACCGCGTCGGCGCCCAGCTCCAGCGCCTTGCAGGCGTCGGACGGCGAGCCGATGCCGGCGTCGACCACCACCGGCACGCCGGCGTGGGCGATGATGATCTTGAGCATCGCGATGGTCTCGAGCCCGCGTGCGCTCCCGATGGGGGCGCCCAGAGGCATCACCGCGGCGCAGCCTATCTCCTCGAGCCTGCGCGCGAGCACCGGATCGGCCTGGATGTACGGGAAGACCTTGAAGCCCTCCTTGACCAGGGTCTCGCAGGCTTCGAGCGTCTCGACCGGATCGGGCAGCAGGTAGCGCACATCCGGGTGGATCTCGACCTTGATCCAGTCGGTGCCCAGGGCCTCGCGGGCAAGGCGCGCGGCGAACACCGCCTCCTTGGCGTTCTTGGCCCCCGAGGTGTTGGGCATGAACTCCACGCCCATCTCCTTGAGCGGCTTTACGATCTCGTCGCTGTGGCGCTCGGCGTCGACGCGCTTGACCGCCATGGTCGCAATCTGCGCCCCCGAGGCCTTGCAGGCTTCGGCCAGCTGCTGCCCCGACGAGTACTTGCCGGTTCCGATGATGAGGCGGTTGTCAAATTCCTTCCCGCCAAGCTTCAATTTCTCCATTTTTTTAATCAGCCTCCTGCAACCAGGCTGAAGACGTCGATTTCCATGCCGTCCTTCAGCGCAAAATCCTTCCATTGCCCCTTGGGCACGACCTCGCCGCTGCAAGCAGCGGCCGCGCCCTCGGGCTTGATCCCAAGCTCCTCGCAGAGTCCCTCTAGCGTCTGGCCTTCGCGCACTTGGCGCTCCTTGCCGTTGAAAACTATCTTCATGAAATCATTCCTTAATTGAGTCCAGGTACCTGGTGCACTCGGGACAGGCCGGATCGCGCTTTAGCTTGAAGCGCCTGATGGTCCTGCGCTCCATGTCGTGCACGAAGAGCTCGCCCCAGGGCGCTGTGCCCATGAAGCACTCCATGGCAAGCTGCGCCGCCTCGGCCGAGATGGTCTCGGCGTAGGGGCCGGTGATCCCGCGGAAGGCCGGCTTGGCCTGGGCGCCTGCCATGCACTCATAGCAGCCGTGCTCCCTGACAAAGGCGGGATCGGAGAAGCGGAAGGCGCAGAACATGCCCGTGCCGGCGGCGACCGAGGCGTGCACGAAGTCCTTCTTGAGCTCAAGGCACATGCGGCTTGCAAGCAGCCTCGTCCGCACGTTGTCCGTAAGATCCATCACTAGATCGGCCCCTTTTGCAAAGTCCGCGAAGTTCCCCTCGTCCACGCGATCGGTGAAGGCGCGCACTTGGACCTCAGGATCGAGCTTCCCTATCTCGCGCTTCAGGCACAAGGACTTGATCTTGCCGATGTCATCGGCGCAAAACATCACCTGGCGGTGGAGGTTTGAGTCCTCCACCGTGTCGTCGTCGGCGACCGTGAGGCTTTTTAGCCCCGCACCTGCAAGCAGGTAGGCGCAAAGCCCCCCGAGCCCGCCTGCCCCCAATATGGCAACACTCTTGTGTGCGAGGATGCCGTCGAGCTTGTCGTAGCCATCAAGCAGCCTCGGGCGCTCATAGCGCATGCCGCTCCTCCCTGGGGATTTCTTCCCCGCCGTTCCCGATCCTCGCTATCCAGCGCTTGAGCGCGCCGTCGGGATCGGGGCTTCTGGTTATGGCGGTCACCAAGGCGACCGACCGGATCCCGGTGCCGATGACGGCGCCGGCGTTTGATTCATTGATGCCGCCGATGCAGGTGAGCGGGAAGTTGTTGCCCACCGCGGCTATCTGGCGGCGCAGCTTCACCACTCCCTGCGGCTTGGAGGGCATGCTCTTGGTGTTGGTCGGGAAGATGTGCCCCAGCGCGATGTAGGAGGGATTGAGCTGCATCGCCTTCACGAGCTCATAGACCCCGTGGGTCGAGACGCCGAGCCTGAGGCCGGCGCGGCGGATGAGCTCGAGGTCTGCCGTGCGCAGATCCTCCATTCCCAAATGCACGCCGTAGGCTCCGGCCTTGATGGCAAGCTCGTACCAGTCGTCCACGAAGAGCCTGGCGCGCCCCTCGCGGCAGATCTTCACGGCCTGGCGGATCTTCTCCAGGATCGCCTCTTCCGCCCCTGCCTTGATCCTAAGCTGCACGGTCCTCGCGCCATCGCGCACGCACCTTGCCAGCCACTCGGGGCTGTCGACCACCGGGTAGGCGCCCAGCGCAAGCGGGCAGCGGCGGAAGGGGCCTGCAAAGCGGGGAAAGCCGGTCTCCTGCACCGAGGGGAAAAACTCGAGCCTGACCGGCATGCCGTGGTGCCCCACGGGCGGGCGGCCGCCCTCTGCCATGAAGTCAGGATGCATGATCCCCTCGTAGACATAGGCCTTGGCGAGCACCGCCGCGTCCTGCGGCGCATATCCCTGCGCGAGGAAGGCCGCGAGCGCGGACGAGAGCGCGCAGCCGCCGCCGTGGGCACCGCGGCCCTTGAGCTTTGGCAGCTCCATCGAGAAGCACAGATCCTCGGACACGAAGGTGTCCACGGCGCGCGGCGCGTTGAGATCGTGCCCGCCCTTGATGATCACGGCCTTGGCGCCCATCGAGAGGAACTCCCGCCCCAGTTCCTGCGGGCCCTCGATGCCGTAGCGGGCTGAATCCCAGCCTGCAAGCTCGAGCGCCTCGTCGAGGTTTGGCGTGAAGACCGCGGAGACCTTGAGGATCCTCGGAAGCTGCGCCTTGATGTCGGCGCTGCTCATGCGCCCGGAGGTCGCGGTGAGCACCGGATCCCAGACCACGGCGGCGCCTGAGAGCGGTCCTTCGAGGGCTGCAAGCGTGATCTTCAGGATCTCATCTGAGCTTATGAAGCCGACCTTGACCGCCTTGGGCGCAGGCCAGTCGCTTGAGGCGAGCGCAAGCGACTCGCTGAAGGCGTCGCTGCCGATGGCCTCGACGGCGGCGACGCGGCGCAGCGACTGCGCGGTGGCCGCGGTCAGCGCCGGCAGCGGCCAGCCCCCGCAGTCATGGATGGTGATGCAGTCGGCGGTCACCCCGGCGCCGCCGCCTGAATCGCTGGCGGCTATGACGAGCACTGTCGGGCGGTGCGCTATTGGATCTGCAAGCGCGTCGAGCTCCTGTTGGGTCACAAGCCCGTCGCTTTTGAATGTGAATGACTTCTCTGCCATGCCAGCCTCCTGGCGCTTTGCCTTGCTAAAGCCTTGAATGAACCCCTGCCTCAGGACGCCCCGCCCTGCGGCCCGTAGCGCTTCACGAGCGCGCGGTTGAGCCTTATGGGGCAGAAGCGCGGGCCGCACATCGAACAGAAGGCCGGGGTGTGTCCGCAATCCTCAGGCATCTTCGAGGACCAGACCTCGTAGGCGTGCATGGGATCGAGCGAGAGCGTGAACTGGTCGAACCAGCGGAACTCGGCACGGGCGCGGGCCATCGCATCGTCGCGCTTTTGCGCGCCCGGCAGGTGGCGGGCGAGGTCCGCCGCGTGGGCGGCCAGCTTGAAGACCAGGAGGCCCTGCTTGACGTCGTCCTCCTCAGGCAGCGCCAGGTGCTCGGCCGGGGTCACGTAGCAGAGCATCGAGGTGCCGCACTCGGCGATGCGCGCGCCGCCTATGGCGGAGGTCACGTGGTCAAAGCCCGGGGCGATGTCCGAGACCAGGGGTCCTAGCGTGTAGAACGGGGCGCCGTGGCACCACTTCTCCTCGAGGCGCTGGTTCTCCTCGATGCGGTCCATCGGCACGTGGCCGGGGCCTTCGACGAAGGCCTGCACGCCGGCGTCGCGGCAGCGCGCGATGAGCTTGCCGATGTTCTCAAGCTCGCCGTACTGGGCCTTGTCGCAGGCGTCGGCGATGCAGCCGGGCCTGAGCCCGTCGCCTAGCGACAGCGCGATGTCGTAGTCATGGCAGATCTGCAGGATCTCATCGAAGTGCTCCCAGGCCATGTTCTCGCTGTCATGCTTCATCATGGCCGCGGCCATGAGCGAGCCGCCTCTTGAGACGATGCCGAGCACGCGCGAGGCGGCATGCGGCAGGAGGTCTGCGGTGAGGCCTGCGTGGATGGTGAAGTAGTCGACGCCCTGGGAGGCCTGATCCTCGATGGTCTTCTTGAAGAGCTCCCAGGTGAGATCCTCGGCGCGGCCGTTGGCGCGGTCGAGCGCCTCGTATACTGGCACGGTGCCCATCGGCACCGGCGAGCGGCGCAGCATCGCGTTGCGCAGCCCCCCGAGATCGGGTATGCCTGTGGAGAGGTCCATCACGGTGTCGGCGCCGTGGCGCAGCGAGAGCTCAAGCTTCCTGATCTCCTCCTCAGGCCCCGAGGAGAGCGAGGAGGCGCCGATGTTGGCGTTGACCTTGACGCTAAAGGCGCTGCCGATGAGCATGGGCTCGGATTCTGGGTGGCTGGCGTTTGCAGGCAGCGCGGCGCGGCCTGCGGCTATCTCCTCCATGACCTTTTCAGGCGTGAAGGCCATGCCTTCGCCGCACTGCATGGACTCGCGCACCGCGGCGTATTCCATCTCCGCGGTCACATGGCCCTCGCGGGCATACTCAAGCTGGGTCTTCAAGGCCTTGCCGCCCTTGGAGCTGCCCCAGGACTCCCTCTGGCGCGGCAGGGGGCCTTCTGTGCCAGGGCCGCTCGTGTCCTGCACCAGGATGCGCTCGCCGTTTGACAGGCGCAATTCCTTGAAGGGCACGCTGATGCCCGGGCGCGATGTGGGGATCCGCACTTTGCGGATGTCGGGTGAATAGGGCTTGCGGCCTGATGCCTGCCCGTTGCGGGCGGTGTTTTCCTCTGATGACATTCCGGATGCTCCTCTTGATGCTTGGATTGCTCGACGCTATTCCATCTGGCGCTTGCGCGCGGGCATGCCGGAACCTTGTTGCCTTCGCAGGGATTGTCCTGATCAGGTCAATGCGGATTCTGCCAAATTGCAGTCTCAGCCTTGCGGCACTCCGACAAGCAGGTTAATTATTGCGCCTGCATGGGGACGATTTCAAGCGCTTGCGGCACCTTTGGCCGCATCAAAACCAGCCCTGCTTCAAAAAGTCAAAAAAATGCATTTCCAGCGCGGCACCTTCGCCCTTATGCTTGGCTAAACGGCCCGCATGCAATTTAAAAAATAAGGCCGACTGGACGGCCAGGGCGGGAGCGAGAGAGGAACACTGCATCATGGTAGCGATCGGCAAGGCGGCCAAGGCCACCGGCGCGGCTCTGGCCGCGCTGCTGCTGTGCCTTGCCGCCCCCAAGGCCGCCCCGCTTGGAGACGCCCAGCAAGCCCCCGCCGCATCTGACGCGCCCAAGACCGAATCCTTCATGACCGATCTCAACTGGAACGCGTCGATGAAGGAGAACCTCCTGCGCGCCCAGAAGGTCAACATAGGAGTGATCAGCACCGCCGGGACCGTGGACGCCAAGCAGCGCCACCCGCTTGAGGGCTACATGCGCGAGTTCTTAACCGAGATCTCAAGGACCACCGGCTGGAGCTACAACTTCGTGCCGGTAAGCCGCGAGGACGGGCTCCAGATGCTCAAGGACGGCCAGATAGATCTGCTAGGCCCCCTCATCCCCTCAGAGCGCGACCGCGAGGAGTACTCCGCGACCACGGGCAATCTCTGCTACAACATGGTGGGCCTCTACTCGCTCTCCTCGCGCCAGGACATCAACATCTACGATGCATCGACGCTTGCCAGGCTAAAGGTGGGCTATCTCAGGACCGACCCCACCATCGGGGCCGAGCTTGCCCACTACCGCGACTCCAACGGCTGGGCCTTCGAGCTGGTGCCCTACGAAGACTACGAGTCGCTCATCGCCGCGATGCGCAGCGGGGAGGCCGGGGCCATAGTCGACGACGGGACCCACGTCGTGCCCTTCTTCTCAAGGCGCATCGACACCATAACCGCAGTGCCCTCCTCGCTCATCGCGCGCAAGGACCGCCAGATGCTCACGGACACCATGAGCGCGGCCGTGTTCAACATCTCGCGCGCCAACCCCAAGTTCGTGACCTGGCTTGCCGCCCGCTACATCGACGAGGCCGTGCTCAACGCCACCCACTACAGCGAGGAGCAGAACAATTTCATCCGCAAGGCCCAGCCGCTTGCGGCGCTGCTTCCGCGTTCGGGCGAGCCTTTCTCGTTCACATGCGAGGACGGGAAGTTCAGCGGGATCCTCATCGACATCCTAAGCGCGCTGCGCATCGCCTCGGGCATCAAGTTCGTGCCTGAGAACGCCGACGGCTACATCGAGATCCAGTCCATCTCAAAGAGGCGCCCCACCGTCACATTCAACGTGCTCTCGGACATCTCAGCGCTGCCGCCATCTACCTACGCCACGGCCGCCGTCTACAACGAGAACTTCACCTTGGTGGCGGTAAACGGGCACGATCTCCCGCGCCTGCCCAAGATCATGGTGCCGCGCTATTTCCACGATCTTGCCGACTACATCATCAAGACCAACCCGCTTTGGAAGGTCAGCACCTACTCCTCAGAGCGCGCCTGCCTGCGCGCCGTCTGCGACGGCGAGGCCGACGCGGCGCTACTGCCTCGCGCCTACATCCGCGAGTACTCGCTGCTCACCGACTACCCCGAGCCACTGAGTGCCAGCCACCTCGACTACCAGGTGCCGCTGCGCCTCTTCATCTCGGGCAAGGACGCGCGGATGTATCGCGACACGCTCGACGTCGCCATCCGCAAGATAAACCAGGACGATCTCTCCCACCGCGAGCTTTCCTACGTGAAGGAAGACAGCTCGATCAAGTACTTCATCACCAGGCACGCCATCTCGGCCATCGCCGCGATCCTCATCGTGCTCACGATCGCCGGCGCCGCGGCCTTCAACTGGCGCTCCAACCGCATCCGGAAGCGCCAGAACGAGGTGCTCAAGGCCAAGAACGACGAGCTGCGCCGGCTGCTCAACGAGACGCATGATCTGCGCGCCGCGCGCGACTCCTACAGGCTCGAGGCCGTGAGGGACATGCTCACCGGGCTTTTGAACAAGCGCGGGATCTCCTACGAGGTCGGGCGCAAGCTCTCCTCCACGCGCGCCGCATCAAAGCAGCTTGACGCGTTCTTCATCCTGGACATGGATCTCTTCAAGGAGATAAACGACACCAAGGGCCACCAGGCGGGAGATCTTGCGCTGCAGCGCGCCGCTGACGTGCTGCGCAACGTCTTCAACCCCGAGGACACCATCGGCAGGTTCGGCGGCGACGAGTTCGTGGTCTTCACCCAGCACCTCATGAACCGCCAGGCGATCCTCCACGCCGCGGCCAAGATCAAGGTCAAGATCCGCGGGATCCTCTCAGATCAGGGCATGGAGCGCGTCACCACCTCCATAGGCGTCGCGGTGAGGCCCGCCGACGGCGACGACTACGAGTCGCTCTTCAAGAAGGCCGACGAGTCGCTCTACAAGGTCAAGCAGGCGGGCGGCAACGGAGTCTGCATAAGCCTCTCACAGGTGATAAACGACAGCGTGCGCTTTGAAAAAGGCAGGGATCCGAGATCGCGCAAGAGCGGCGAGCCACAGCGCGGGGATCCGCCATCAGGCGATCACCAGGCCCCTGGCTGAAAATGCAGGCGCCATGAACAGCGTGGGCGGCCGCTTGGCCGCCCACGCTGTCTTAAGCTCTTGCCCCTACTTGTCGAGATCCTCAGCCTGCACCGGACGCGCACTCCCAGAGAGCGAGGCGATGTCATCTTTGGAAAGCTTTATCAAAAAAGCGCCGTAAAACCCCGGGCTTCAGCCCGGGGATATAAGGCGCCTAATCGGGGGTATTCTGGTTTTCAATGTATTGTCTGATGATA
>CACYPI010000012.1 GCA_902776275.1 uncultured Aeromonadales bacterium | reverse complement strand
CGGAGCCGCCGCAGGGGCTGGGGCCGGAGCGGCTGCAGGGGCGGGGGCCGGAGCGGCTGCAGGGGCTGCCGGGGCAGCGCCCTGCGCCTGCGGGGCCGTGGCCTGGGCGTTCTTGAGCATCTCGTCGAACTGCTCGTCCGTCACGTCCTTGCCGCCGTTGGCCTCGATGGCCTTCTCAAGCTTGTCGTTCTCGCTGCCGGGGGCGTTGCCCTTGCCGTGCAGCTGGTCGAGCAACGCCTCGAACTCCTCCTCGGTGATGTCGTCGATGGAGCCGCCCTCGGAGTTCTGGGCCGGGGCTGCGGGTGCCGCCGCGGCAGGAGCTGCCGGAGCAGGCGCCGCAGGGGCCGGAGCGGGAGCAGGAGCGGCGGGGGCCGGGGCTGCCGCTTTCGGAGCGGCGCCGCCTGCCGCTATGGCGTGGAGGCGATCGATGAGATCCTTGGGCGGCTCCGGGAGGGGCTCGCCGTTCTTGACGTTCTCGAACATCGCGCTGATCTCGTCGTAGGCCGCGAGCACCGCGTCCATCAGGTCCGAGCTCATCTTGATGCGGCCGTTGCGCAGCTCGTCGAACAGGCTCTCGGCAGCGTGGCACACCTCGACCAGGCTCGTCAGCTGGAGGAAGCCGGCGCCGCCCTTGACGGTGTGGAATCCGCGGAATATCGCGTTAAGGAGATCCTTGTCTTCCGGGGTTTTCTCTATCTGGACCAGCTGCTCGTCGAGCTTCTCAATGATTTCGCCGGCCTCGACAATGAAGTCCTGCAGAATTTCCTCATCCATTTTCAATTCCTCTCAATCAGAAGCCCAGGCTGGCCAGGAGATCGTCGACGTCATCCTGCGACGAGGCGACTTCCTCCCCCTTCTTCTGCGATTCGGTAGCGGGCCCCTGGGGCTCCGTGCCGCCGGCCATGGCTGCCTTGATGCCCTTTGCATCCTTGTCCTTGCCGAAGGAGACAAGGAAGTTAACAAGCTTGTCCTCGACCTCTGACACCAGCTTAATGACCTTCTGGAGCATCTGCCCGGTGAGATCCTGGTAGCCTTGCGCCATCATGATCTTCGTCAGCTGGTCCGACAGGGCCTTGCCGCCCTGCTGGGTCTTGTTTATGAGGTTGTCCACCTTGTGGCAGAGGTTCACGAAGGTATAGCGGTCGATCTGCCCGTTCATCAGCTCCTGCCAGGTCGGCAGCAGGCTGTCGATGGTGGCGGTGAGGTTGCGGATGAGCGGCTCGCACTTGTCGACGGCGTCGAGCGTGGTGTTGGCCGCGTCGTCGGTCATGGAAATGATGTTCTTGAGGCGCTCGGAGGCATCCGGCATCTCGACCTTGGCGATCACCTGGATGCGCTCGTCCTCGGTGAAGGCCACGATCGCGTCGTGCAGGTCGCGCGTCAGCGCGCCCACGGCGTCGTAGATGTTGTCGCGCTTGATGGCGTGGGCGACTTCCCAGAATTTCTCCTCGGCCGCGTCCACCATGCCAGCCTCGAGGAGATCGCGGATGTCATCCACGTCGTCCACTGTGAGGTGGCGGAGCTCCTCGTCGTTTGAAGCAGTTGTCATCTTGCCCAGCCTTCGCTCAGTTGAAGCGCTCGAAGATCTTGTCGAGTTTCGACTTGAGCGTCGCCGCGGTGAACGGCTTGACGATGTAGCCGTTGACGCCGGCCTTGGCCGCCTCGATGATCTGGTCGCGCTTGGCCTCGGCCGTCACCATCAGCACCGGCATGGCCCGAAGCTTGGGGCTCTTGCGGATGTTCCTCAAAAGGTCGATGCCTTGCATGATCGGCATGTTCCAGTCGGTTATGACGAACTGGAAGTCGCCGGCCTCGAGCATCGGGAGCGCCGTGGCGCCGTCGTCGGCCTCGTAGGTGTTGTTGTATCCGAGATCGCGCAGCAGGTTCTTGATGATGCGGCGCATTGTGGAAAAGTCATCCACGATCAGGATCTTGATATTTTTGTCCAAGGTTAGCTCCTCGGCCGCGGCGCTCCGCCGCAGCTACTCCTGAGTGATCCAAGCCAGGCGGTTTCCTCCGCCCCGGTCTTGGAAATTCATTGCCGTCCCGTTACAGCTTAACGGCCCGGCCGCATGAATGTTTAAAAAATGCCTAGCCTTTGCGCCAGTCCCGCAACGCGGATCTCAATCTGGCCATCGACTGGGACATGATCTGGCAGATCCTCGACTCCGAGAGATCGAGCACCTTGCCGATCTCCTTCAAGTTCAATTCCTCGTCGTAGTAGAGCGAGAGCACCTGCTGCTCGCGCTGCGGGAGGTTTGAGATCGCCTTTGCCAGCGCCTTCTTGAACTCCGAGGTCGCCAGGAGCTCAAAGAGCTTGTCCTGGCGGTGATCCTGGGAGTCGCTTATCACGTCGTCCGTCACTCCGAGATCGTCGATTCCGATGATCTGGGAGGTCGACGAGTCCAGCAGCATCTGGCGGTACTTCTCGATGCTCACGCCGAGCTCGGAGGCGATCTCGGTGTCAGTAGGCTGGCGGCCCAGCCTCCCCTGCAATCGCGTCACTGCGTCGGCTATCTGGCGCGTGCCCTGGTGCACCGAGCGCGGGGCCCAGTCGGACTGGCGCATTTCGTCGATCATCGCCCCGCGGATTCTTATGGTCGCGTAGGTCTCGAACGAGGCACCGTGCCCGTCCTCGAAGTGCGAGAGCGCGTCCATCAGCCCGAGCATCCCCGACTGGATGAGGTCGTCAAGCTCGACGCTCGCCGGCAGCCTGGCCTTCAAGTGCAGGGCGATGCGCTTGACGAGCGGGGCATACTGCTCCACCCTCGTGTCCATGTCGTTCCTGCTGTAGGCCCTGTAGGCCCTGGCGCCGTTGAGCATAATTCAGAAAATCCCCGGTCTCACTCGGCCTTCCCATCGCCGTCATGCTCGTGCCGCACCAGGTTCTCCACGAAGAACTGGAGGTGGCCGCCCGGGATCTCCGGGACCGGCCACTGCGTGACCCGCGAGGCCAGCACCTTGAAGATCCGCGACGCCGGAGAGGTCGGATAGACCTCGACGACGCACGAGCGCTGGCGGATGGCCTTGCGCAGGTTCGGGTCGATCGGGATGCAGGCGACAAGCTCGAGCGTGACGTCCAGGAAGCGGTCGGTGACCATCAGCAGCTTCTGGAACATCATCTTGCCCTCGTCGAGGGAATGCATCTGATTTCCGATGATTTTAAACCTCTTAACGCCGTAATCGTTTGACAGAACCTTCATTTCGGCATAGGCGTCGGCAACCGAGGTGGGCTCGTTGCAGACCACCATGATCACATCCTGCGCGGCGCGGCAGAACGAGAGCACCATGTCCGAGATGCCCGCGGCGGTGTCGACGATGAGGAAATCGATGTCCTCCTTGAGCTCCGAGAAGGCCCTGATGAGGCCCGCGTGCTGCTCGACCGAGAGCTCGACCATCTTCTTGAGGCCCGAGGAGGCGGGCACGATGCGCAGCCCAGAGGGCCCGGTCTGGATGATCTCGTCGAGCGAGCAGGTGCCGGCGAGCACGTCGCCCAGGTTCCGCTTGACCTTGAGCCCGAGCATGACGTCGATGTTGGCCAATCCGAGGTCGGCGTCGAATAGCATGACCTTGCGCCCGAGCTGGCACAGGGCCACCGCGAGGTTGAGCGAGACGCTCGACTTGCCAACGCCACCCTTGCCGCCCGTGACGGTTAT
This sequence comes from uncultured Aeromonadales bacterium, assembly GCA_902776275.1. Classification (GTDB taxonomy): domain Bacteria; phylum Pseudomonadota; class Gammaproteobacteria; order Enterobacterales; family Succinivibrionaceae; genus Succinivibrio. Next base: position 40,950 of record CACYPI010000012.1, on the reverse strand, counting down.
GACCTTCACCCTGCGGTTGCGAACGTTCTCCATGACTACTCCCTCTTTGAGATGGGGCGCCTGGCGCCCGACCTGCAAATCATTTTCATGCGTGCCATCTCACGCCTCCCAGGGCGCGGAGAGCGCCTGCCCCGCCGCGTCGCTCTCGATCGAGGAGAGCGCCTGGCGCGTGAACTCGGCCGCGCCCGGGACCCTGATGTCCTCAGGCACGCGCTGGCCGTCGGTGACATAGCAGAGCTTGAGGCCGTGCTTCAAGCACAGCGAGAGCGCGTCGCAGAGGTTGGCGCTCTCGTCGGTCTTGGTGAGCACGAGCCCGTCGATGCCAAGCTCCTTGAAATGCGCGTACGCGCCCTCGAGCGTGCGGCGCTGCGCCTCGGCGGGCAGCACCAGGTAGTGCTTGAGGTTCAAGCGCTTCTGGGCCTTGAGCTCGGAGAGCTGGGTCTCAAAGCGCTTGTCGTTGAGCCCGACGCCCGCGGTGTCCACGAGCACGAGGCTCTTGTCGCGCAGCTTAACGAGCGCCTGCGGGAGCTCTGTGAGCGAGTTCACCGCCAGCGCGTCGCAGCCCATGATCCTGCCGTAGGTGCGCACCTGCTCGACCGCGCCGATCCTGTAGTGGTCGGCCGTGACCATCGCGACCTTCTCGGGCCCGTAGCTTATGACGAAGCGCGCGGCGAGCTTTGCAAGCGTCGTGGTCTTGCCGACCCCGGCAGGGCCGATGAGCGCCACCACGCCTCCGTCGGTGACCACCTCGTCGCTTCCGGTCACGAGGCGCTTTTCGATGATCGAGCACAGCTCGCGCCAGGCGAAGTTCACCGAGGCGTCGGCGCTGACGCCGCCTGCAAGCTCCGCGGCAAGCTGCGGATCGAAGCCCGAGGTTGCAAGCACCTCGCGGAGCATCGAGCGCACCGGCTGCTCGCGCTCGCCGCGCTCGCGCATGAGGCCGGCAAGCTCGTAGCGCAAAAGCTTCTTAATGGAGTCGACGTCATCGCGCAGCGCCCCCAGATCGCCTGATGGCGCCTTGGCGCTGTAGGAGGAGATCCCGTGCGACAAGTCGGCCTGGCGGCGCTTCTCCCGGCGCTCCTGCTCGCTGCTCTTGATGAGCGCGGCAAGCTCGCTGCGCTCTGAGATGGGGGCCGGGGCCGCGCGCTTCTTGGCTGGCACGGCATTGGCCGGAGCGGGTTTTGCCGGGGCGGATGGCGCCTTGGCTGCCTCGGCCTTCTGCGACTTCTGGCGCTCCAAGATCTCAATCAGGCTCTTGGCAAAGCTCTCGGCCTTGCCCGGACCGGCCTTCGCCCCAGGCGCGGGGGGCGCCTTGGCGGCCGAGGCGGCGGCGCGGCCTTTCCCGCCCAGCGTCACCTCGTCGTCTGCGACATCGTCCTTGAGGTAGTTCTCAAGCGTGCCTGCCGGGGCCGGGACCGGCGGCTCCTCGATTCCGGCAACGATCTCGATGCCGTCCTTGAGGCGCCGGTTGGACATGATCACGGCATCCGGGCCAAGCTCCTGCTTGATCCTTGCCAGAGCCTTGCGCATGTCCGGCTCGACGAAACGCTTGAGTTTCACTCCCCTAAGCTCCCTTCTCCAACTGCCTGGATATTTTAAGTTTAAAATTCCGCAGGTTAATTATATTTACTCTACAAATCAAACTGCTGTCAAATTTTTTGCATATTTTTTAGCGTCCGTCCGGCAGTTTGGACTGCGCGGCGCCGCCCACGACCGAAACGATCCTGATCTGCTTGTCATCTGGGATCTCCTGGTAGGAGAGCACCCTGAGCGCCGGGATGGTGTTCTTGACAAAGCGCGACATGGTCGAGCGCAGCACCCCGGAGGTGAGCAGGATCGAAGGCTCGCCCTTCATCTCCTCGTCGGCGGAGCTCTCCGAGAGCGACTTCTGCAGCCTGTCGGCAAGCCCCGGCTCGATCCCGATGCCGGTGGCCCCGCCGGTCTCAAGCGACTTCGTGAGCACCTTCTCGAGATCCGGGGCCAGGGTTATCACTGGCAGGACCTTCTCGTCGCCTGCGATGTCCTGGATGATGAGGCGCCTCAGTCCGATGCGGCAGGCCGCGGTGAGCACCTCGGGATCCTGCGAGCGCGGGGCGTACTGCACCAGCGTCTCCAGGATCGTGCGCATGTCGCGCACCGGCACGCCCTCGGAGAGCAGGTTCTGCAATATCCCGGTGAGCAGCCCCAGGCTCACCACCGAGGGCACGAGCCCGTTGACGAGTTTGGGCTGGGACTTGGCGACGATGTTGAGGATGTTCTGCACCTCCTCCTGGCCGATGAGCGAGGCGCAGTTGTTCGAAAGCACCTGCGAAAGGTGGGTCGCGATGACGGTTGCGCAGTCCACCACGGTGTAGCCAAGGCTCAGCGCCTTGTCGCTGTCCTGCTTTGAGATCCACACCGCGTCCAGCCCGAACGCCGGATCCTTGGTCGGGGTGCCCTGGATCTTGCCGAACACGTGCCCCGGGTCGATGGCCATCTCGCGCTCGGGCTGGACCTCGGCCTCGCCGAAGGTCACGCCCATCAGCGTGATGCGGTATGAGTTGGGGCTCAGGTCCAGGTTGTCGCGGATATGCACCGAGGGGATGAGGAACCCGAGGTCCTGCGAGAGCTTCTTGCGCACGCCCTTGATGCGCCCGAGCAACTCGCCGTTCTGGCGCTTGTCCACAAGCGGGATCAGGCGGTAGCCGACCTCGAGGCCCACCACGTCGACCTCCGAGACGTCATCCCAGGAGAGCTCCTTCTGCTCTATCTTGCGCCCCTTCTCCTCAAGGGCCGCCTTGTCGGGAGCCTTGGCCGCCTCGGCGGCCTTCCTGGCGCGGCGGTCGATGTATTTCCCAGTGCCCCAGGCGATGAGCGCGAGCGTCAGGAACGCGAAGTGCGGCATGCCCGGCACGACGCCCATCACCGCCAGCACCAGCGCGACGATGTAGAGGATCTTGGAGTTGCCCAGAAGCTCGCTGCCCACCTGCGCGCTCATTTCCTTCTCCTGGCCGCTCTGGCGGGTCACGATGATAGCCGAGGCCGTGGACAGCAGAAGCGACGGGATCTGGGCGACCAGGCCGTCGCCGATGGAGAGAATGGTGTAGACGTGGGCGCTCTCGCCTGCGGTCATGCCGTGCTGGAACACGCCGATGATCATGCCGCCGATGAGGTTTATGAAGAGGATCAGCACGCCGGCGATGGCATCGCCCTTGACGAACTTCGAGGCGCCGTCCATCGAGCCGTAGAAGTCGGCCTCCGCGGTGATGTCCTTGCGCCTGGCCCTGGCCTGCTCCTGGTTGATGATCCCGGCGTTGAGGTCGGCGTCGATGGACATCTGCTTGCCCGGCATCGCGTCGAGGGTGAACCTCGCGCTCACCTCGGCGATGCGCCCGGCGCCCTTGGTGATCACCACGAAGTTGATGATGACCAGTATGGCGAACACGATGATGCCGACGGTGTAGCTGCCGCCCATCACCACGTTGCCGAACGACTCGATGACGTGGCCCGCCGCCGCGGTGCCGTCCTGGCCGTGCAGCAGGATCACGCGGGTCGAGGCGACGTTGAGCGAGAGCCTCAGGATGGTCGTGAGCAGCAGCACGGTGGGGAAGGATCCGAAGTCGAGCGGGCGCTTTGAGTAGATGGCCACGAGCAGGACGATGAGCGAGAGCGTGATGTTGAACGAGAAGAGGATGTCCAGGAGCGTCGGCGGCAGCGGCAGCGTGATCATCGACAGGCAGGCGAGCACCAGGATCGGCGTGCCGACCTTGAGCATGCGGACCCTGGCCAGCACCGACCCGCCCACCGAGAGCGAGCGGGCCACCTTCGGGTTGGCCCTGGCCTTCCCGATGAGCCCGTTTGCGAGCGCGGATGATTTCTTGGTGAGGTTGCCTAGCAGTGCCATGTCGGAATTATGTCAGTAAAAAACCCGGGATCCCCATTCATGCATATTGCACGCCACCTAGCCCCGGTGGGATGCGCAGGCGCGGTCGAGCCTGAGCAGCGCCGCCAGCAGCTGCCGGTGCTCCCGGATCTGCCCGCTGTAGACGGCCTCCCCTGCAGGAAGCACCGCGGTCCTGGGGATGGGGGCGCCTTTGCGCGCCAGCTCGCCCATCTTCGGGATCAGCACGTATTCGAGCCACTGGTGGAAATCCATGGTGTCGGCAAAGAACGGCACCGCGCTTTGGAAGGCCTCGTCAGCAGGCCGGCCCGCCTCCCCGCCCCAGAGCTCCAGCGACTTGAGCGCGCGCTCGATTGACTCAAGCGCCATTGCAACGTCAGAGTGCACCGCTGCCTCCTTCAAAGTACTGCTCTAAGATCAGGCAGGCGCTGGCGCTGTCGATCCTCCCCTTGCCGTCGCGCAGCGCGCGGAAGCCCCCTTTCTCGAAGATCCCCGCCTTGGCCTCGGCCGAGGTCAGGCGCTCGTCCTCGAAGGCGACCTTGACCCTAAAGTCGTTTGCCAGGCGGTTGCCGAACTTACGCGCGCGCCTGGTCATCTCCTGCTCGCTGCCGTCCATGTTGAGCGGCAGCCCGACGACGCACACCCTAGGCTGCCACTCCTCCATGAGGCGGCGCAGCGCCTGTCGGTCCGGGATCCCGTCGCGTGCCTTCAAGGCAGGAAGCGGCGAGACCGTTCCGGTATCTGGGTTTCCAGAGCACACGCCGATGCTGTGGGTGCCGAAGTCGAAGCCGAGCACCGCGCTCATGCGATCACCACCCCGTTGGCGGTGAGATCCGGGCGGCGGCTGCGGCCCAGGAGCTCGGCTGCGGCCACGCGGTAGCACTTGAGCGACTCGAAGGTATAGTCGCCCACCGCCTGGTGGAGCGTGCGGATCGAGGGGAGCGTGATGGTGATCATCGTGCAAAGCCCGCGCTCGCGCCTTGAGCGCACGCACTCGGGCACGACCTTCTGCTGGAACACCGTAAGCCCCATCCCGTTCTCGCACAGCCCGTCGATGACCAGGAGGTCGCAGGCAATGCAGCGCCTCCAGCCCTCCTGGCGGCGCCTGAGCGACTCGCCATCCTCGTTGGGGACGAAGTAGCGCAGCTTCTCAAGCCTCCCCGCGCTGATGATGATCGTGTCGCGGGCGCGATGCTGGAGCCATTCGTAGGCGACGCAGTTGGCAAGCACGCTCTTGCCGGTGCCCGAGAGCCCTGAGATCAATAAAAGCTCAGGCTCGCTCTTGCTGTTACCTGCAAGGTGGGCAAGGCAGAACGTCCTGGCTGTTTGGACCGCCGCCTGGTTTGCCATGTCCACCGCGATGGTGTCGAAGGTGTAGTCGGGGCTGATCCCGCCTGACTTCATGATCCTGGCTATCTGGTCTTGGCGGATCCTCTCGCGCCGCTCCTTCAGGATCTCGGTGGCGTGGTGCGTCTCCTCGCGGCGCATGAGCGCCGGATCCGGCAGCGGGGCGCTGTCGTCCTCGACCGGCGCCCCGCGCCCGGACTGCGCGCTGATCTTGCGGATCTCGCCCATGAGCTGCTCGATGCCGCTCTCCGGCATGCCGCCCTTTGCGCCATCCCTCTCGTCTGCCATCTCGATCTCCAGTCCTGCCAAGGCGCCTTGGCGCCTGAACCTAAGCAATTGTACCCGAATATCCGCAAGGGGCGCCCTGATGGGCCGTGCCTTGGATCGCAATGAAGGCAGGAACCAGGTGCGCTCTTGGAAAGCCACTTGCCATGGCCCTTGAAAAATTCGGGGAGGCCCGTGTCTAACGGGCCTCCCCTTCCAATGCCCCGCAGGGGCATTCAATGCTTGCTCAGAGGCGCTTGAACTGCGCGCCGTCGCAGGCGGGAGTCTCAAAGATGGTCGCGTCGCGGCCTGCGATCGCAGGGTATTCGGCCGCAACCGCCTGCTCGACCTTCTCTACATCCTCGGGCCTCACCAGCGCCACGACCGAGCCGCCGAAGCCGCCGCCGGTCATGCGCACCGCGCCCCTGCCCTGACCCAGGGCCTTGCGGATGATCTCCACCAGGCCGTCTATCTCTGGGATGGTGATCTCGAAGTCATCGCGCATCGAGCAGTGCGAGGCGTACATGAGGGTCGAGAGCCTCTCAAGATCCCCTTTCTTCATCGCCTCGATGGCGTCGAGCACGCGCTGATCCTCGGTCACCACATGGCGGGCGCGCCTGAAGGACACGTCGTCAAGCTCTCCCTTGTGCGCCTCGAGCATCTCCATGGTGGCGTGGCGCAGCAGCTTGACCCCGAGCACTTCCGCGGCCTTCTCGCAGGACTCGCGGCGGTCGTTGTACTCCGAGCCCACGAGCTGGTGCTTGACGTTTGAGTTGATGACCATCACGACCAGGCCCTCCGGCAGCGGCACCTGGGTGAGCTTCAGGCTCTCGCAGTCGATGCACAGCGCATGGTCCTTGGTGCCGCAGGCGCTAATGGTCTGGTCCATGATCCCGCACTTCATGCCGATGTAGGCCTCGGAGGCCTGGCCCATAAGAGCTATCTCCTGCAGCGGGATCCCAAGGCCGAAGGCCTCGGAGACGAGGTGCCCGAAGCAGACCTCGAGCGAGGCTGACGAGGAGAGCCCGGCGCCCAGCGGGATGTCGCCTGCGATGGCGACATCGAGCCCGCGGACCTTGCCAGGGTGCTTGCGCTCGATGAACTGGGCCATGCCGCGCAGGTAGTTGACCCAGAGCTTGTCGCGGTTCTTTTCAATGTCAGATGCGACCTCGAACTCGTCATAATCGCCGTTCATGTCGCAGGCGAGGATGCGGAACTTGCCAGTGCCGTTCTCCGAGGCGCTCATCGCGGTGCCGTACTTGATCGCGCAGGGGAGCACGAAGCCGCCGTTGTAGTCGGTGTGCTCGCCGATGATGTTCACGCGCCCGGGCGCATAGGACTGCATCCTGGGCTTGGAGCCGAACTTCTCCTCAAAGGCCTTCGCCGATTTCTCGCGGACGTCCATCTTCAATTCCTCCGTATGCCGTCTCTTATTTCATGGTGTAGTGGGTTTCGCTCAGGCCGCGCAGGCGCTGAGCAGCCTGCTCGGCGGTCAGATCGCGCTGCTTCTCAGCCAGAAGCTCGAAGCCTGCGACGAACTTCTTGACGGTCGCCGACCTCAGGAGGGGCGGGTAGTAGTGGGCGTGCAGCGTCCACTCCGGGTGCTCCTTGCCGTCGGCAGGGGCGTTGTGCCAGCCCATGGAGTAAGGGAACGAGGTCTCAAAGAGGTTGTCGTAGCGGGTGGTGAGGCGCTTGATGGCCGAGGCCAGATCCTCGCGCTGCTCGTCTGTGAGCTTGTCGATGGTGGGGACGCCCTGCTTTGGCAGGAGCATGGTCTCAAACGGCCACATCGCCCAGAACGGCACCAGCGCCACCCAGTTGTCGTTCTCAAAGACGATCCTCTCGCCCTTCTCAAGCTCGCGGCGGCAGTAGTCGCCAAGGAGCGTGGCGCCGTGCTTGGCGAAGTACTCCTTCTGGGTGCGCAGCTCCTTTGCGATCTCCTGGGGGATGAAGTCGCAGCACCAGATCTGCCCGTGCGGGTGGGGGTTCGAGCAGCCCATCACCGCGCCCTTGTTCTCAAAGAGCTGCACGTACTGGTACTTCTGCGAGAGCTCGGCGTACTGCGAGCCCCAGAGGTCCACGACGCGGCGGATCTCGGGGACCGAGAGCAGCGGCAGCGTCTTGGAGTGGTCGGGCGAGAAGCAGATCACGCGCGCGGTGCCGCGCACGGATTCGGCCTTGAACAGGTCGTCGTCATCGCCCACCGAGGCCTTGGGGGTGTCGGGCAGCAGCGCCGCGAAGTCGTTCGTGAAGACGTAGTTGTCCTCGTACTTGGGGTTTTGGTCCCCGCTCACCCTCTTGTTGCCCGGGCAGAGGTAGCACTTGGGATCATATGAGGGGGTGTTGGGCGAGGGGAGCTTCTCGACCTGCCCAAGCCAGGGCCTCTTGGCGCGGTGCGGGGAGACCAGGAGCCACTCGCCGGTCAGCGCGTTGTATCTGCGGTGGGGGTGCGATGCCATGTCGAATTCAGCCATTTTCTTGCCTCCTTAATCGTCATAGCCGTTGGGGTTGTTCTTCTGCCAGTTGTAGGAGTCGGCGGCCATCTGCTCGAGGCTCCTGGTGGCCTTCCAGCCAAGCTCGCGCTGCGCCTTTGACGGATCGGCGTAGCACTGCACCACGTCGCCTGCGCGGCGCGGGGCGAACTTGTAAGGGAGCTGCCGGCCGATGGCCTTCGAGAAGGCCTTCACCATGTCGAGCACGCTGTAGCCGACGCCGGTGCCCAGGTTGTAGACGTAGGTGCCGGGCTTGCCCATGCAGTGCTTGAGCGCGGCGACGTGGCCTTCGGCGAGGTCGACCACGTGGATGTAGTCGCGCACGCAGGTGCCGTCGGGGGTCGGGTAGTCGTTGCCGAACACGTTGAGGTGCGGCAGTCGGCCAACCGCGACCTGGCAGAGGTAGGGCATCAGGTTGTTGGGGATCCCGCGCGGATCCTCGCCGATGAGGCCCGACTCGTGCGCCCCCACCGGGTTGAAGTAGCGCAGAAGCACCATCGAGAACGAGGGATCGGCGTGCTGGAGCTCCTCACACATGTACTCGATATCGACCTTGGTCTGGCCGTACGGGCAGTTGGCGCGCTTGACCGGGCTCTCCTCGGTCAGCGGCACGCTGTCAGGCTCGCCGTAGACGGTGGCAGACGAGCTGAACACGAAGTTCCTGCACCCGTACTCGCGCATCACGTACAGCAGGTTGCGGGCGCCGCCGACGTTGTTGTCGTAGTACTCAAGCGGCTTCTTGACGCTCTCGCCCACGGCCTTGAGGCCTGCGAAGTTGATTACCGCTTCTATCTTGTAGGCGGAGAACACGGCCTCGACCTGCTCGCGCGAGCGGATGTCGCCGGCCATGAACGGGATCCCCCTGCCGCAGATCTTCGCCAGGCGCTCGAGCACCTTGGGCTTGCTGTTGCTGAAGTTGTCGAAGATGACCGGCTCGTACCCGGCCTTGACAAGAGAAACCACCGTGTGGGATCCGATGAATCCCGCGCCGCCCGTGACAAGTATCGTCGCCATTTCCTGATCTCCGGATAAATGATTATGTAACCGTTTACATGACATTATAAGGCACTCTTTGCCGCGCGGATCATGAAACTGTGACGCGCTTCGTTGTTTCGCGATCTTTCCTCGCGCTTTGATAAATCAGCCTTGCGCGCCTAAAATGAATCCATTATGAAAGCGTTTACAGAAAACACTTTCCTGCGATGGAGGGAGAGGGGATGTCAACAATACGCGACGTCGCGAAGCTCGCCGGGGTGAGCGTCGCCACCGTGTCCAGGGTGCTCAACGGCACGGCCAAGGTCTCCGACGAGGCCAGGCGCGCCGTGCTCAACGCCCAGGAGGCGCTGGACTTCCACCTGAACGCCAACGCGCGCGCCCTGGCGCAGCAGGAGAGCCAGACCGTGGGCGTGCTCGTCTCCTCGGTGGACGATCCCTACTTTGCCAACATGATCAAGGCCTGCGACGAGGCGGCCTGGGAGCGGGGCAAGATGGTGCTCGTGACCCAGGGCTACTACGACCAGGAGCGCGAGCAGATGGCGCTCAACGCGATGATCTCACGCCAGTGCGCGGGGCTGGTCGTGCACGCCATCGCCCTGCCCGACGACGCGATGGCCCGCTACATGGCGCAGTTTCCCTGCATGGTGCTGGTGAACCGCCTGCTCAAGGGCTTCGAGGAGCGCTGCGTGAACATCGACAACGTGGGCGGCATGGAGCTTGCGGTGAACGAGCTCATCGCAAACGGGCGCAGGAACATCGCCTACGTCAACTCCTCCATGAAGATCCTCGATGCCGACTACCGCTGCCAGGGCTACCTCCGCGCGCTGCGCCGCGCCGGCATCGACGCAGACCCCGCGCTCGCCGTCAAGGTTCCGCCGACGCTCGAGGGCGGGGCCGAGGCTGCCAGGATCCTGATGGAGCGCCACAAGAGCATCGACGGCATCGCCTGCTACAACGACGCCCTGGCAGCCGGCGTCATGAACACGCTCATGACCAACGACGTGGACGTGCCCGGGCAGATCTCCATAACAGGCTTTGACGATCTGCCGCTTGCGCGCGTGATCCACCCCGCCCTGACCACGGTTACAAACCCCTCCGACGAGATAGGAAGGTGCGCGACCGAGCTCACGCTCGCCATCCATGACGGCAGGCCCTGCCACCTGCCGCCTTTTGAGACCAGGCTCATAAGGCGCGGATCCGTGGTCCCCAAGGCGTGATCCTCCATGCTCATGTGAAAAAGTCGCATCTTTGGCCTTTGCGCTTATCGCGCAAAAGCGCGATGCGACGCGCTTTCTGGGGGGCTGCGCCCGGGCGCGCCCGCGCCCGGGCCCTGGAGCGCGGGAGCATGGATTTAGCAGGATTTGGTAATATGGGCAGATAAAAACAACATTAAGGCTTGACGCGATTGGGTCTTTTTTCTCGTAAGAACAAGTCCGCCGGAGATGGGCAGAAGAAGAAGGTGCTCAAGCTCCACACTTCCTACCGCCACCAGAGCAGGGAGCGGCGGCACAACAAGCGCTTCTTCCTCGTGGAGAAGGGCTGGGGGCGCGGCTTTGTCGACAAGGCGCCGTTCTCAAGGCGCATGCTCCACCCCTACTTCTGGGGCTCGTGGCTGGTGATCTTCCTGTTCTGGTTCCTGGTGACCTTCCTGCCCTACCCGGCCCTGATGTTCCTGGGCCGCCAGTTCGGGCTGCTCATCGGGATCCTCATGCCAAGCCGCCGCTATGTGCTCTCGCGCAACACCGATCTGGCCTTCCCCGACATGGACAAGAAGGAGCGCCGCCGCTTCAAGCGCCGCGTGCTTGAGAACTCGGGGGCCGCGATCTTCGAGACCGGCATCGCCTGGTTCTGGTCAGACCGCAGGCTCAGGCGCCGCCTGGTGTGGAACGAGGAGGAGCTCAAGGCCGCGCGCGAGCTTGCATCAAGGAACCTTCCAACCATCGTCCTCACCGCCCACTTCGTGACGCTTGAGATCATGGCCAGGGCCTACGCGATGCTCATAAAGCCGGGTATCGGCGTCTACCGCCCCTCCGAGCACCCGGTGTGGGAGTGGATGCAGGTCAAGGGGAGGCTGCGCGAGAACCTCGCGCTCGTCTCCTCCAAGGATCCGCGCAGCATGATCAAGGCGCTCATGCGCAAGGTTCCGATCTGGTACGCCCCGGATCAGGACTACGGATCGAAGGTTTCCATATTCGTGCCGTTCTTCGGGGTGCAGAACGTCGCCACCGTGACCGGCACGCACGATCTGGCGCGCGTCCGCGGCACCGTGGTCCAGCCTTCGTGGACCATGCGCGATCACGGCAAGTACATCCTGAGGATCCTGAAGCCCCTGGAGAACTTCCCGACCGACGACGCGGTTGCGGACACAAGGCGCGTAAACCAGGTGCTCGAGGAGATGATCAGGGAGCGGCCCGACCAGTACCTCTGGTTGCACCGCCGCTTCAAGACCCGCCCGGTGGGCGAGCCCTCGCGGTATCCTGGATTGGAAGACGGCGGCACTGCCGCCGCCGGGAGGCAGACGAAATGAAATCGAGGCTTGCTCTAGCGCTGCTGCTTGCCGCAGCAGCATCAGCCCTTTCAGGCTGCTACAGCGATGAGGAGGTGAAGGGGGCAGAGAAGGTAGTGACCGCTCTCCCCACCGAGGTTAAGGGCTGCGAGTTCCTGCGCGACATCGACACCGGCGGGGCCTACGCCACCATCGGCCAGGCCCGCTTCCTGCTAAGGCGCCAGGCCTATCTCGACCGCGCGACGCACATAGTCGAGACCCACGCCTGGCCTGGGCTCATCTCCCCGCGCTTCATCGGCGTGGGCCTCTCCGGGCGCGAGTACCGCTGCCCCGAGGGCGCAGGCCCCAAGGTCGAGAACCCCAAGGCTGAACTCGTGTACGAGATCCCCTCCTACGACATCCTCTTCCCGGACGACGAGATCTTCGGTGACGGAGGCTGGGGCTGCCCGCCGATGATGGGCATGCGCCACATCGCCCCTCCTCCGTACGCGTTCGGCCCGCATGGCCCGGGGATGCACGGCTTCCCTCCCCCTCCGCCGCCGCCCAAGGCCGCAGAATAGGGCCGGAGCCTCACTCCATGGCGCCGCCGAGCAGCCTTGCAAGGCGGCAGCCTTCAGGATCCCCCATCGAGCATGACTTTTGAGCAAGGCCCAGGGCAGCCTTGGGATCCTTTTGCTGTTCAAAGCCGCACCCGACCGCCTTCATGAGGGAGAGCTTGAGGACGGCCTGCGCGTCGCCGCGGCTTGCAGCGTTTGCAAGCAGCGACGATGCCTTCTCGCAGTCGCGCCCTGCCAATTGCCCCGCGTAGTACATGAGCGCAAGCGAGCGCTGCGCCTCAAGGCTGCCCCGCGCCGTCGCCCTTTCAAGCCACATGCGCTGCTCATCCCTGCCACTGGGTGTGGCGATCCCTTGCCCAAGCCAAAGCGCATAGGTGCTCATCGCGCCTGGATCGCCGCCTGCCGCGGCCTTCTCCATCCATTCGACCGCGCAGTTCCTCTCTCCCGCATCGGCGCACCTGAGCGCGACGCGCTTATTGCCCTGTGCCAATGCATTGGACTGCCCGCAGCAAAACGGCTCGGTTCCAATGGCGATCTGCGACAAGTTAGGCAGATCCTGGGATAAGGTATTCCTCGCTATGGATGAGAAATCAAGGGCAGCGCCGCCATGCCAGGGCTCCTGCATCAGCGCGCCTTTAAGGAAGCGTGCCTTTATGCACGAGATCCCATCGCCAAGGGCGCATCCTTCGCGCAATAGCATCTGCGCCTTTTTGAGATCGGGCCTCGCGGTTTCCTTCTTCCTCATGTGCCATGTGCCAAGGATCCGATATGCCTCGGGAAAGCCGCCCCCGGCGGATCGGGCGAGCAATGAAAGCGCCTGATCGGGATCGTGCCTGGCGCGGTGCCCAAGGAGGATCATGCCAGCCTTGAACTGCGCCAGGGCGTTGCCGCGCGCGGCGGCCCTGAGGTACCAGTAAAGCGCCTGCCCATGCTCGTGCGCCGCCGCATGCATGCTCCCAAGCCGGATCATCGCAAGCACCGCCGCTTCCTGATCCGGCGCATGCGCGGCAGCCTTTTCAAGGAAAGCCCTGGCGCGAGCGCACTGCTCCACCGCCCAAGGGCCCTTCTCATAGGCCTGCGCCCCCAGGCGGCAGGGAAGAACTTGATCAGAGGCTGCGCCAAGCGCCTCAAGGCGCCCAGGCGATGCCAGCAGATCCATCTGCAGGATCGCCCCCATCGAAAGACAGGCTGCGGCGCTGCCGCCTGAGGCGGCCTTCTCAAGCCACTGCGCGCCGGATGCGCGATCGGCGGCCACGCAACGCCCTTCAAAGAGCATCGCGCCTAGGCGGTACTGGGCGTCGGGATCGCCGCCTTGCGCGGCCTTGAGGCTCTGCGAATACGCCTGGGCGCAATCCTTGGGATCGGCAGGCCAGGCGGACTCCCCTGCGAACACGCCCAGGGCGTGCCTCTGCCTTTTGCGGATGAGCATCTTCAAGAGCGCTTCCTGCAGCGGATTGGGCTTGAGTTTTTGGAAGAGTTCCGAAGCATATTGCTGATCGATGGCGAAGGCGCGCGCTCTCCACTCCTCTGCCTTCGCAGGATCGGGGAGTTCCGCATCGCCCTGCTCGCACATTTGGGAGAGCAAGGCCATCGCCTCGACCGCCGAACGCCGCTCCCCGTCGCTGCTGCTGCGCTCTCCTCTCTGCACGGCCTTTTCAAGCCATGCGCGGGATGACGCGAAGTCGACGAACCCGCACTTGCCATCAGCGTAGGCGCGTCCGAGCTCCACCATCGTCCAAGCGCCAGGAAAGTACCTCCCGCTGCTCATGATGGAGCTGATCCCGCCGCAATCCCCTCTCTTGTACAGGATCCTGATCGCCCTGGAGCCTGCTTCGCCACTGCAATAATCCCTGTGGAAAGCCTGCCTGTAGTACTTGAGGGCGGCATCCTCGTCCTTGGGCACCCCGAGGCCAAGCTCATTCATGATCCCGAGCTTGATGATTGCGCGGCCGTTTCCAAATTGAGCGGCGAACTCAAGGCGCTTTACATCAAGCCAGCTGCAATCAGGACCCTTTAATCCAAGCTCATGGCTGCGGTCCAAGTCCTCGATCATCATCCACGGCTCCAAAAAGTCGTAGCCGTCGCCTAAGTAGAATGGGGAGATGAGAAAGCTGATGGCGACCCATGCGCCTGCCAGGCCGCTGCAGATGAGCACAACAGCAAGCGGCGCGCAGGCGCCCTTGCGGCGCGATCCGCGCACGGCCTTGGGAAAATGCCAAAGACCCATTCGTCAGCCCAGGATCTTCTTCCAGATCCTGGTGACGTCGGCGCACTCCGCAGGGACTTGGGCGCGCGGGAGGATGCGCTTGAGATCGGCAAGCGAGAGCGCGTGGTACCAGCGCCTGATCGCGATGTAGGCGGCCTTCAGATCCCTCGCGTCCTCCTCCGAGATGACGCCCAGGCGCGCGCACTCCTCTAAGATCCTCACGTTGTCGCTCCAGAGCACCATGTCCGGGTGCGACGGCGCCTCGCGCAAGAGCAGGTACTGGGCGATGAACTCGATGTCCACCATGCCGCCTTGGCTCTGCTTTAAGTCAAAGAGTGTGGCGCTGCCGCGGTCTAGGTGATCGCGCATCTTCTGGCGCATCGCCACCACGTCGGAGCGCAGCTTTTCAGGATCCCTCGGCGTCCTGAGCACGGCGTCGCGGATCTTGGAGAACTCGGCTATCACCTGCCTTGAGCCTGCGATGGGCCTTGCGCGCACCAGCGCCTGGTGCTCCCAGGTCCATGCTCGGCTCTTCTGGTACTGCGCGTAGCCGTTGACGTCGGTGATGAGCAGCCCCGAGTCGCCGTCGGGGCGCAGGCGCATGTCGAGATCGTAGAGCACCCCGCCCTGGGTCCTCGTCGTGCAGATGTGCAGGAACTTCTGGACGAGCCTCTGGTAGAAGGTGAAGCATGGCACGCTGCGCTCGCCCTTCGTGTCTCCGTCGTTGACCGCGCGGATGAAGACCATGTCGAGGTCGGACTTGTACCCAAGCTCGATGCCCCCGAGCTTGCCGTAGCCGATGACCGCCAGCCCCGGATCGGCGGCGCTGCAGCCCTCGGGCGCTCCGTAGGTCTTTGCGGTGTAGCGCCAGGCGATGGCCAGCACTTGCCTGACGATGGCCTCGGCCAGGAAGGTCAGGCAGTCTGAGACCTTCATGAGCGGGAGGTGGCCTGACTTGTCGGACATCGAGACCCGGAAGACCATGAGCTTCTTGAAGAGGCGCAGCTCCTCCATCTGCTGCTCTAAATCGTCAGGATCGATGCGCAAGAGCCGCTCCTGGAGCCAGGAGAGGTACTCCTCGGGCTTGGGAGGGGCGGTGAAGTACTGCGGCATGATGAGCTCGTCGAGCAGGATCGGGTGCGCGGTGATGAGATCGGTGGCGTAGGCGTTCTCGTTGATGATCTCGATGACCCGGCCGAGCACGCCCTGGTTGTCGTTTAAAAGCTGCAGGTAGTTCGTGCGAGTGGCGACGGTGGTGATGAGCGCGGCAAGTCCCGAGAGTGCATGGGCTGCCGCCGTGGGCGCGGTGCCGCGGCAGACGGCGTGCAGCGCCTTGGGCAGAAGGCGCGATAGCGTGTCTCGCCCCACCGGCCCCACCGGCATGCGCGAGAGCGTCGAGGAGAGCTTTTGCGCTTCCGAGGCGAGATCCCCTGCGCACTTCTCCAGGGTTTTCAAGTCAAATGGGCGTGCATCGTCCGACTTTGGATCGGCCCGGCCCTTCCAGGCCTTGAGATCCGGCATGATGGCTGCGGCGAGCTCTGATTGCGGCGTGGTGGGATCGGAGAGCATGTCAAAGAGCGGATCGCTCTTTACCACCTGCTCGTCGCGCTCCTCGCTTTCGGCAGCAACCACCTTGCGGAACTCGCCGTGGACGTCCGAGGTGGCCTTGCCTACGGCCTTCATGAAATCATCCCAGGCGCCATCCTTGAGAGCGTCAAAGCCCATGGACCACATGAGGCGCGCGCGGTCGCGGCTGTTGTCAGGCAGAGTCTGGGTCTGGCGGTCGGACTGCTCCTGGAGCTTGTTTTCAAGGGAGCGCAGGAAGACGTAGCGCTCATCGAGCATCCTGCAGACCGCCTCGGGCAGCAGCCTTTGGGATGCGAGCACGCGCAGCGTCTTGCGCAAGTTGCGCTCGCAAAGCTCGGGGATGCGCCCGCCGCGCATGAGCTCGAAGACCTGGGCGATGAACTCCACCTCGCGGATCCCGCCCTGGCCCAGCTTGAAGTTGCCCACGAGGCTGCGGCGGCGCACCTCGCTTTCTATCATGTGCTTGAGCTTGCGCAGCGACTCGACGGCGCCGTAGTCGAGGTAGCGGCGGTAGACGAAGGGGCGGAGCATCGAGATGAGCTCCTCGCCGTAGTGCCCGTTGCGCCTCTCATCGCCTAGCAGCCTGGCCTTGACCAGGGCGTAGCGCTCCCAGGTGCGGCCCTGGGTCTCGTAGTAGTTTGAAAGCGCGTCAAAGGAGTTCACGAGCGCCCCGGCGTCGCCGAAGGGCCTGAGCCTCAAGTCGATGCGGTAGCAGAAGGAGTCGGCGGTGAGGTCCGAGAGCAGGTTCGCCACCGTGGTGACTATCCTCTGGAAGAACTCGCGGAAGCTCACGCTGGCCATGCCGCCTTGGGTCTCGCCATCATGCGGGTAGCAGAAGATGAGGTCGAGATCCGATGAGAAGTTGAGCTCTCCGCCTCCGAGCTTGCCCATCCCGAAGGTGAGCAGCGGCAGCGGCGCGCCGTCATCGTCCAGGGCATCTCCAAAGGCGGTTTTAAGCGAGGCGCGCGTGATGTCGATGGTGCGCAGCACCACGGCCTCGGCAGTCTCGGTGAGCGTCCTGAAGGCCTCCTCGATGGAGGCCCTGCCCGTGAGATCGCGCCAGGCGAGCATCGCCAGCCTTGTCCTTCTGAAGATCCGAAGCTTGCGCTTGAGATCAGGGGTGGCCGGGCTTCCCGATATGGCCTGCAAGGCGTCCTCCGCTATGGGGTCCCCGCCTTGGGACTTGCGCTCATAGGCCGGCCTGTCCGCTTCGCCGCGGCGCAACAGCGCCGCGCACTCCTTTGGGTAGGCGGCAAGCGCCGAGGCGAAGAAGTCTGAAAGCCCCAGGGCGGCCGCAAAGTCAGGCCGCGCCTTGAAGAGCTCGAAGTCCTCCGGGGCCATGCGGGCCTTGACGCGCTCAAAGGCGCGCGCCGCCTCGTCTTTCAGGATCGCAGGGAGGGGGCGCACCGGCGCCTGAGTCGCTTTGGGATTTTGCTGCATCTTGGAATATGGCATCTTCTGCCTGAAGGGAATTTGGGGATGGGAAAGGGCCGGGGCCAGAAGCCCCGGCGGCGCTCTCAGCGCCTGCTCACGATCATCGAGAGCAGGACCCTGAGCTTCAGGGGGATCACGTAGATCTGGCAGTCGTTCTCGATCCTGCGGACCTTGTCCACGAGCACCGAGAGCTCGTACTCGTCGAAGTCGAGCGAGGTCTTGGCGATCTTCTTCTCGTAGTCGAAGCAGCGGCGCTCGTACTCCTTGAGCGTGCGGATGATGACGCGCAGCTCCTGATCGTAGCTCACCGGCTCGCGCTCGTCCTTGTAGAAGGCAGGGGGCGCGTCCTTGCGCAGCACCTTGAGCGCGCGGATGAGCGTGCGCAGCGTGGAGTTCTGGTAGGAGAACACCAGCGGATCGTGCTTGAGCAGGAACAGCCCGTAGAGGTTGTCGAAGGTCGAGAGCAGGTTGCTGATGTAGGAGACGAGGTCCGAGCTCGTCTGGGTGTCGGAGAAGGCGACGCTGTTGCGCTTGCCGCGCAGCAGCACCTGCGCGCGGTGCATCTTCGAGAAGGGCTCCATCACCAGCGGGAGATCCTTCTCGGCGAAGGTCGTGACCAGCGCGTTATAGATGAGCATCACGCTGTCCTCCGAGCGCGAGGTCTGCTTGAGCTCGACCTCAAGCTCATTGATCGGGTAAGGCGCCCCGGTGTCGAGATCGATGGAGCCGTGGTCGTAGGCCACCTCGAAGAGGCTGTCCATGATCTCGAAGTCAAAGGACTCGCGGGTGAACGAGATGCGGCACAGCGGCTGGAGCAGGTGCTGCTCCACGTCGATGTCAAAGCCGTCAGGGAAGACCTCGGAGGGGAACTTGGCAAGCCTTGGCAGCTTGGCCGAGCGGGAGATCGGGATGTTGAACTCGCCGCGGGAGTGGAGGCCGCCCTGGTTCTTGCCGCGCAGTTTGAGCGTCTGCTCGGAGAAGTCCTTGCCGTGGCGGATGCGCAGCCCGATCCCCGCCTTGAAGAGATCATCGTCGGGCGTGTCGAAGTAGGTGTTCTCGAGCAGATCGCTGCGCTCGCCGGAGACCTTGCCCAGCGACGCGAAGACCTCGGGGAGCGAGTCAGGTCTGCCGAGCACGCCGAGCTTGATCTCGATCTCGCGGTGATCGGTGAGGCTGGTGCCATTCCTGACACCATCCTGCTGCGCCGGGGATGCTGCTTCAGCCTGCTTTGCGACTTCCTGCGCCTTGCGCGCCGTTCGCGCCTGGTCCTTCGCGGCCGCCTTTGCCTTCGTGGACTCTGTCATCTTATCCTCCTCATTCCTCCAAACGCCGCGGCATTGCCCGCGTGCCTTTTGACTATAGCACGCGCAATGTTTTGAGCCTTCCTGAAGCTTTGCAAACTGCGCGATGCGTCAGGGGTTTTGTGTAAAGCCAAGGTTAAGCGCAAAAGGGATGGAGCATGGCCGTGTGCTAAGATCGCCCCCGTGTCCGGCGGCCGAGTGCCGCCTTTCAAATCCCCTTTTCAAGGAAGCAAATGGACAAGCTCAAACTGACAGCCGCCGCGCTGATCATCGCGGCGTCACTCCCGGCCTTGGCCGAGGACGCGCCTGCGCAGGATCAGGCGCAACCACAGGCCCAGGGCGCCGCGGCCCCCTCCCAGGCACCCGCCGCTGACGCGCAGGATGGCGCGCAGCAGGAAGGCCCGCAGCCTGACGAGAACGGCTACTACCAGGGCGCGGGGATCTACGTCTCCGACAACGTCAACGCCCTGCTGCGCTCGGGGCCGGCCAACGGCTACCGCACTACCGGCGTGCTGCACCCGGGCGATCAGGTGACCTTCTCCCGCTACAGCCCGGACAAGCGCTTCATCGAGGTCGTGACGCAGGACGGCAAGAAGGTCTGGATGAGGTTTGCAGATCTCCAGCCCACCCCGGCTGCCAAAAACCAGCTTGATCAGCTCAAGGCCGAGGTCGAGGAGCTCAAGCGCGAGCTCGAGCAGGCCCAGCAGCAGCCTGCCGCGCCGGAAGCATCTCCCAAGCAGGATGGCGCTGCAGGCTCGAATGAAAACGCCAGCGAAGCGAGCCTCAACGAGGAGATCGCCTCGCTCAAGGCCGAGAACGACAGGCTGCGCAAGGCCGTCGAGGATGGCGCCAGCGCCCAGGGCGCTGCCGCCGCGCAGAGTGCCGCAGGGGACACCAGGCGCGAGCTCGACCTGCAGATGCGCTGGTGGCTCCAGGGCGCGCTCATCGCCTTGGGCGGAGCCATAGCCGGGATCATCCTCGTGATGCTGCCAAAGCCCCGCCGCAAGCGCCGCGAGCGCTTCTAAAACCAAGCTGCATGGCAGGAGCGGGGGCGGCCAGTGGCCGCCCCCGCTGTCCTTGCCCGCATGATGAGGCATAGAAAAAAGGATCCGTTTTTGCGGATCCTTTTTCATATTCTGCCCGAACTTTGCGGATCTAGTTGTATAGCGATTTTGCACCTCCCATTAATTTCAAAAAAAACTTTGAAATAGCACAAGATTAGCTTGTGCTATTTCTTTTTCCGGGGTATCATAGTTTTATATAAAAATGTAACTATGGAGACACCCATGGCAGTGCTCGAAATCCCCGACCTCCCGGCATTCGTCACCAACGGCAGGGGCAGGTACCTGTGCACCTACAAGTCCCACTGGGACAAGGAGCTCAAGCAGCCAAGGAGGACCAGCACGAAGACCGTTGGCAAGCTCATCCCCGTCAAGGACCGGGATGGCGTCATGGAGATCCTCTTCAAGGACGAGTTCATTGACTCCCATCCCGGGCTGGACCACATGCGCGTGTTCCGCCACAAGGGCGGCAGGCTGGAGTTCAAGCCAAGGGAGGAGGACGAGGCCGGGGCTGGCTCGCCGGCATTTACGCTCGAGCAGCGCATCGCCGTGAGGAAGCTGCACGGCGGCGCCACATGGGTCCTCAACTCCATCGCGGCCGAGTCCCCGATAGGCAGGGCATTGAGGCAGGCCTTCCCCAAATGCGCGCTTGACCGCAAGATCATGTCGCTGGCGTACTACATCATCCTGCGCGGCAGCAACGCAATGTACCGCTACCCCGAGTTCGCCGAGTCAACCTGGCTGCCGTTCCAGAGGCCGCTCACCGGCAGCGCCATCAGCAGGATCTTCAAGGGGATAACCCACGAGCAGGTCGAGTCGTTCCTCAAGCACCTCTCGCGCGAGTTCCGCAAGTCGCGCAGCAGGGACGCCGGCGGGCGCCTGTTCCTCGCGCTTGACTCCACTTCAATCTCCTCGTACTCGCAGGAGCTGCCGCAGGCTGAATGGGGGCACAACAAGGATCTGGTGAGCCTGCCCCAGGTCAACGTGCTCCTCATCGTGGATCAGAAGACAGGAACCCCCGTGTACTTCAGGAGCTTCGACGGCAACGTCCCGGACTCGTCAACGATCCGCAATACAATCGCCGACTGCGCGAGGATGGGCCTGCTGGACGATCCGAGGTTCGTGCTCGTGTCGGACAAGGGATACTCGTCAGCCGCCAACATTGACGACTGCCTGCGCAACAGCCTGGACTTCGTGTTCAACCTGCGCGCCAAGGCAAGCGGCGCGGCCAACCAGATAGCCTTGGAGAACTACGGCCGCCTGCTTGACTGGAACCACCGCGATCCATTCCTCAAGCAGACCGTCGTTACTGTCCCGTGCGAGTGGAAATACGACTCCTTCCCGGTCCAGGGCAAGCGCCAGCTCAAGCGCGACGCGAGGCAGGTGTGGTTCCACGTCTATTACGACCACTACATCCATGACGATGCCGTCAACATCGTCGAGGAGAACCTCTCTGCCCTGGTGCCCAGGTACAACAGCGAGCCTGATTCGCTTTCGGCGCCGCAGCGCAAGTACGTCGAAAGCTTCTGCGACGTCAGGCAGGGAAGGGCCTCCGTGAACATGAAGGCGGTCAACGACAGCCTCAGGCTCACCGGGGTCAGGGTGCTGGCCTCAAGCGCGATTTCAGATCCCGTCGAGTGCTACAGGGCGTATGAGGAGCGCAACCACGTCGAGGAGGCATTCAACATGCTCAAGTCCCGCCTGAGGTGCAACCGCAACCGCGTGCACGACCCCGGATGCCTCGAGGGAAAGCTGCTGGTCGAGATGATCGCCACTGCCATTGCAGGCATGCTCCGCTCGCGGATCAGCGACTACGGCAAGCTCAAGGGCAAGGCCTGCGACGTGCACTTGGACAGCGACAGGAAGCTCCTGGACAAGCTCAACAACATCATGATGACTAACTTCAAGGACGGGTGGTATTTCGACGAGATCGCCGGCAAGCGCCGCGAGCTGTTCAATGTGCTCAACGTGCCGGTGCCAGACAAGCAGCAGAAGGCTGCCATGGCTGAGGAAACAGCCCCGGAGGATGCGGAGGCCATTGAGGAGGCCGGTGACATGACCGGCGGCATGGACCTATGAGAAAGCCCGCCGGTTGGCGGGCTCTGGTGCGTGCGCCATAGTTATATAAACGCACGCACAATTTCGGATTCTGCAAAGGAGCATCCCAAGTACGCTCCCCTGCCGAGGCCGGGGTCAAGCCCCGGATGCTGCAGTCTTCAATGAGACGGCGTCAGTCAGTAAAGCCTGCTGTGGCGAGCATTCTCGCGGGCGAGCTTCTTTGCGTGACGCTTGGCTGCGGAGGCCTTGGCGCGCTTACGGATAGTAGTAGGCTTCTCGTAGAACTCGCGGGCCCTGACGTCGGCAAGAATGCCGGCTTTCTCGCAGGAGCGCTTGAAACGCCTTAAAGCGGCGTCAAAAGGCTCATTCTCACGTACTCTGATGACTGGCATGTGGAAAACCACCTTCCTTTTGAATATCAATTGAACAAATGCGTGCTGCAATGCAGCAAACCCGATGATTATACCAGTTGCCAAAGCAGGATCGCCTGAAGGCGGCGCACGAAATGAGAAAATTTCCGCCAGCTCTTGGGAAGGGATGGATCATGTGGCTTTGCGGTGGGGGCTCAGCGCGCCTTCCGGCCGCCCTGCTTCTCAGATGGCAGCGCCACGAGCCTGAAGGCGCTCACATCGCGCCCCAAGCGCAGCTGCTGGGCCTTGGCGCGCACTAGCGGATGCTCCTCTGGCAGCGCCAGATCCTCAGGCCCCAATCCGCGCAGCGCCGCCTCGTCAAGCCTTAAGACAGAGGAGGGCCCCGCGCCCTTTTGGATTATCTGCTCGTCCGATCTGCGCAGCGCCCCCAGCTGGGCCTCGTAGATGCGCGCGTCGTTGGTGAGCCTCTCGGAGACCAGCGCGGCTGCCCGATCCTCGACCTTGGCGCACGAGTACTCGACCCAAACGGAGAAGGCGCCGAGGCCCAGCGCCGTGAAGACCATGCCAAAGAGCGCGGTCTCAAGCAGCGACAGGAGGGGCGGGCGCATGCCGGCTGCGCGCAGCACTGCCTTGCGCGCAGCGCCCAGGACGCCCAGCGCGGCCTTGCGGAACGTCACTTGCCATCCTCCGGCGCAGCTGCGGCCGCGGCCTTGCCGCCACCGCCCTGGCCTGCATCCTTGGCGCCATCATCCTGGGCCTTGGAGGAGGGCTTGGCCTCAGGCGCGCCATCCTTTGCATCCTGCTTCCCGGCCTTGGCATCCTGGCCATCCTGCGCGGCATCGGGGGCATCCTTTGCGGCGGCAGGTGCGCCCTGCTGGGCGGACTCATCGGCATTTTGCGCCTCGTCGTCGTCCTCATCGTCGCTGCCGTCCTCAGGCCTCCCGTCGTCGCGGGAGAGGCGCGGCCCCTCGTCCGAGCAGCGGTCGAGCGCCATGAGGCGGGAAGGCGCATCCTTGAACCTGAACTTGAAGGCATCGAGCGCCTGGGAGTACATGGACGCGGTCTTGACAGAGCCATCGCCCACCTTGAGCGCGCACTCAAGCTCGGAAAGGAGGCCTGCCTGCCTTGCCTTCTGGAACGACGGGGCCTTCTCAAGGAAGAAGCGGTGGCGCGGCAGGATCTGCAAGTAGGCCCCGTCGTACTCGGCCCTCACGAACTGCTGCTTGACGTCGAAGATGCGATCGCCCATGAGCAGCCGCCAGCCGTCCTTCCCAGACTTCAGGAGCACCGCGTAGTATGGGGTGAGGTTCTCGTCGCGCATATGCAGCACCGCCGGGCGGTCGGAGTCGAGCACCTCGTCTAAGGATCCGGCGCGGTCATGGCACTCAAGCGCCGTGCCCTTGAGATCGGAGCACTGCGCAGGGCTCCCGTCCTTGCGCTGGTAGCCCCAGATCCCGATGAGCGAGGAGACCGAGTCTGACTTGAAGAGCGACTGCGCGCGGCAGGAGAAGAAGATCCCGGTCTCCCTGCCCTGCCTTGAGAGCGCGTGGGAGCGGGCGCGGAAGTAGCCGTCGGCCGCCTCCTTCACCGCGGCCTTGGAGTTCAGCGCGGCTGAAACCTGCTCAAGCGAGGGGCTCTTGGGAAAGAGCCACCAAGCCGCGGCGAAGGCGGCGCAGGAGAGAGCAGCCCCAAGCGCCAGGAAGGGCAGGCGGTATACCGCCGCGCGCGCGGCCTTGCGCATGATCCTCGCCGCCCGCACCATGATCCCGGCGTGCCCGTGGCGCACCAGCCCCACGGCCCTGCGCACCATCCTGCCGCTCACCTGGCGGCGGTTCTGGTGGCAGGCAATGGACAGCGCCTCGTCGGCTATGGAATTGATGAGCCTGGGGAGCCCGTGCGATCCCTTGTAGATCTCGGAGATGGCGTTCTGCGTGAAGAGCGGCTCGTGGCACCCCGCCTGCTGGAGCCTGAAGGAGATGTAGGCCTGGACCTCGTCGCGCTTGAGCGCTGGTATGGTCGCGAAGGCCCTCACGCGCGAGTAGAACATCTTCATCGAGGGGCGCTGGATCCGCTTGGAAAGCTGCTCCTGCCCGACTAAGAGGAAGTTCACCCTCCTCCCCGTGGACCCTTCGATGTTGCTCATGAGCCTGACCTGCTCGAGCGTCTCGTCGGAGAGCCCCTGGGCCTCGTCGATGATCACGGTGACGAGCTCGTCGTCGCGCGCCGGATTGTCGAGCATCTGCCTGAGCCTGAAGGTAAGCTCGGCCACCGCCTCAAGCGAGGTCGCCGCCACGCCGCAGGCGCGCAGCACGGTGGCCAGCAGCAGGTGGGGGTTCAGGCGCGGATCGTCGATGGCGATGATCCTCATGCGCTGGGGCAGCGTGCGGATGAGCATGCGCACGAGCGTGGTCTTGCCAGATCCCGAGGGGCCCTGGAGCACGCACATCGATCCCTGGCGCGACAGCTGCTCCTTGAGCAGGCCCAAGGCCTGCTTCTGGGCGCTTCCAACATAGTAGAAGCGCTCGTCGGGCAGGCCGTCGAACGGGGCCTCGGTGAGCGAGAAGTATGTTTCGTACATTTGGGATCAGGCAAGCGCTTGATGGCAGGGGCGGGCGATCGTGCGCGACATCCGTCCTGCCGCTGGTTCTTGCATACAAAAACATCGGGAAATCCGTGCCTTCTGCGCGCCTTGCCCCGGGCATCCGTATGCGATAATACTGGTAGATGATACATCATCGGCCAAAACCCGATCAAAACGGGGCGCCACGCCCCCCGGGTCTTGCCGCTGGAGGTTGCCGTGAAGATCTACAAGGTTGGCGGGGCAGTCAGGGATCCGCTTTTGGGAAGCACAGTGTCCGACACCGACTTCGTGGTCGTGGGTGCCACGCCGCAGGCCATGCTCAAGGCCGGCTTCAAGCAGGTGGGCCACGACTTTCCGGTGTTCCTGCACCCAAAGACCGGCGAGGAGTACGCCCTGGCCCGCACCGAGCGCAAGAACGGGCGCGGCTACCTGGGGTTCAAGTGCGACTTCAATGATTCCATAACGCTCGAGGAGGACTTGAAGCGCCGCGACCTCACCATCAACGCGATGGCGGTGGAGGCGCATCTTGATGCGGACGGCAGGCAGGTAGATCCCTCGTTCACCCGCGATCAGGTCATCGATCCCTACGGCGGCCTCAAGGATCTCGACGACCGCGTGCTCCGCCACGTCTCCCCAGCCTTCACCGAGGATCCGCTGCGCGTGCTGCGCGTGGCGCGCTTTGCCGCGCGCTACTACAACTTAGGCTTCAAGGTGGCCCCCGAGACGCTCAAGCTCATGCGCGACATGGCCGAGTCCGGGGAGCTGTGCTCGCTCACTCCCGAGCGGGTGTGGCAGGAGCTGCAGAGGGCGCTTTGCACGATGAACCCCGAGATCTTCATCGAGACGCTTCGCGACTGCGGGGCGCTGCGCTACGTGCTCCCCGAGGTCGACGCACTCTACGGCGTGCCCGGGCCCAAGCGCTGGCACCCTGAGATCGACTCTGGCGTCCACACCTGCCTGACCATCGCCCGCGTGAGCGCGGAGACCGAGGATCCGGTGACGCGCTTTGCGATGCTCTGCCACGATCTCGGCAAGGGGCGCACCCCGGTCACCGAGTGGCCGCACCACCGCCTCCACCACCTCCTGGGCGTGCAGCCGCTGCGCGAGTTGTGCATGAGGCTCAAGGTGCCCAAGGAGTATGAGAACTTCGCCTTCCGCGTAGTGCGCTACCACTCGGAGATGCACCACGTCTACCGCGGCGGCCCCGAGGGCCTGGTGACGCTCTTCGACGAGCTTGACGCCTGGCGCAACCCGTCGATAGTCAAACCCTGGGTGCTGTGCTGCAAGTGCGACTTCCTAGGGCGCCTTGGGTTCAGCAACCGCCCCTTCCCGCGCGCCGACTACGTGCTGGGGCTCTTTGCACTCTTGCGCAACGTCACGGCCGAGGAGTTCGTGAAGGCGGGGTTCAAGGGCCCTGAGATCCGCGAGCAGATGCGCCGCAAGCGCATCGCGCTCACGGCGGAGTACCTCAAGACCCTGCCCAAGTCCGAGCTTGACGACTCTGCAAACGAGATGCCGCCTGAAGGCGACATCAACTGGCGCCCGTTCGGCAAGCGCTTCTAGGCCCTGACTCTCCCTTGAGGATCCCCTCGATGCACGAGAGGATCCCCTCCATCGGCAGCTGCCGCATGCAGCGCGAGTAGCCGTCCTCGACTTGCAGGCAGAAGCGCAAAAGCGCACTGCACGAGGGGTTCTTGCGCTCGCACTTCACGTCAGCCTGGAAGGCATGGAACGGGCAGTTTTCAAAATACAAGGAGGGCCTGACGCGCTCGCATGGCGTGCCTGCGAGCAGCGCCACCACCGGCACTCCGGTGAACTTGGCAAGGTGCATGATCCCGGTGTCCACCGTGACAAGCAGCGCGGACTTGGCAAGCTCGAGGGCAAGCTCATCGAGACTGAAGCGCCCGAGCGCGCGCTCAAGGCGCCTTTTGGGATCGACAACGTCGGCGATGCGGGCGTCCGAGCGCTCGCCGCTTAGGATCACGTGGAAGCCGAGGGATGAGGCCAGGCTTGCGATACGCTGCCAGCAAGCTGGGGGAAGGAGCCTGGCACCTGACTTGGCGCCTAGCTGCAAGAAGACGTTCTGGTTGCGCCTTCTTGGAAATGAGAGCTCAGGGTACCAGTCAGAAAGGATAAAACGGCATGGAATTTTATTTAAATTACAATGATCTACCCCCCCCAAGCTGCGTCATCTTCATTCCTGTTATTCCTGCTCGTGCACCCGCCGTTTGCGCGCTGCCGCCACGCTCATTGGAAGGCGCGCCTCCGAACATCGAGCAGATCCTCTCCTCTAAATTGAGGCAGGCAGGCTCAGGGCGCTCCTCGTCGATAAGGCGCGTGTAGATCCCCTTTGAAAAGCCCTTGAAGGCCGTGATCCGGCAGCAGCCCAGCGCCTGCGCCAGCAGAACGTCGCGGCGGTGCCAGATCACGAATCCCTCGTCGAAGTGACGCTGCAAGACAAGGGCCTTGAGGAGTTTCAACGGATCGGCGTCGTCCATGACCAAAGGGGTGATCCCGAAGGGAGCGCGCCTTATGAAGGACGCCAGCGCGCCTGGACAAGTCAGGAAGATCCGCGCGTGCGGCCAGGCGCAGCGCAATGCGTGCAGAGCCGGCAACGCGCAGAGCGTGTCGCCCATGTGGGCGATGCAGGCGACCAGGACGCGCTTGGGCTCGTAGCCTGGCGCGCGTGCAAGGCCCAGCGCCTGCATTGCCTTCTTCGCAGCAAAGCGGGGAAGCGCGAACAGCACCTCGATGTTCTTGCAAAGTGCGATGCTTTTCATGATCCCTCAGTTATCGAAGTTCGTGATGACCAGTTCCTTGATCGCCCCGCGCTTGCTTCCAACCGAGTTGATGTAACGCTTGGCGTCGAGCGTGCTTATCTTGAACTCCTTGTAGAGCTCAAAGCACAGCGGGGCCGTGGAGTTTGACTCCAGAAAGCGGATCCCGCGCTCGTCGAGCTCGCGGCAGAAGTCGCGCAGGTGAGCCTGATCCTCATCATCCCAGCCGCCAGTGGCGTAGGAGGTGAAAGACGAGGTCTGGGTGAGCGGAGCGTAGGGCGGATCGAGGTAGACGAAGGCGTTGTCGGGGATCTTGCCCTCGTCCAAGAGTGAGCCGTAGTCCTGGCAGCAGATTTCGACTTCCTTCTCGTTTAGGAACCTGTGGCAGGCCTCGAGCGCTGGCTCGTCGCAGTAATTGGGTTTTACGATCTTGCCGAACGGTGTGTTGAAGTAGTTCTTCTTGTTGACGCGGTAGAGGCCGTTGAAGCAGGTCTTAAGCAGGTAGATGAGCCTGGCGCCGCGCTCGACTACGCTCCTGGAGGTCCTGAAGGCAGGATCGTGATCCCAGCTCCTCACCTCCATGAACATGTCCTTGTCGTAGCGGAAGGACTTGAGCATGGACTTGAGCTCCTCGAGGTTGTCCCTGATGGCCTTGTAGGCGCAGATGAGCTCCTCGTTGCAGTCGTTGATCACCGCGCGGCGGAACTTCATGGCAAAGAACATTGCGCCGCCTCCGACGAAAGGCTCGACATAGGTGTCCACAACGTCCGGGACGTAGCTTAGGAGCACAGGCAGCGAGCGGCGCTTGCCGCCCACCCACTTGATGAATGGCTTGGGCGCGTTTGGATCGAGGATCTGCATCAGTCAGTATTCCTGTTTTAAAACAATGTAGACATGATACGGCAAGGGCCGCGGATTTGGATCCGCGGCCCTTGTTCATGCGGCGTCACGCCGCACATTTCCAGGATCAGGCCTGGGGAACGATCGAGATGGTGACCTCGGTCTTGACGTCAGGATGAAGCTGGATCGAGATCTGGTAGTCGCCGGTGGAGCGGAGGACGCCCTCGGGGAGGCGGATCTCGCTCTTGTGGACCTCGATGCCGCCCTTGGTGATGACCTCGGCGATGTCGCGGGTGCCAACGGAACCGAACAGCTTGCCTTCATCGCCGGCCAGGGCCTCGATGGTGAACTTGCCGATCTCCTCGAGCTTGGCGGCGCGATCCTGCGCAGCCTTCAGCTCGCCGGCGATCTTGGCCTCGAGCTCGGCGCGCTGGGCCTCGAACTTCTCGAGGTTCTCCTTGGTGGCGCGGACAGCCTTCTTGTTGGGAAGGAGGAAATTGCGGGCGAAGCCGTTCTTGACCTTGACCTTGTCGCCCAGACCGCCTAGGCGGCCGATCTTGTCTAACAGGATAACTTCCATTTTTGACTCCTAATTAACGGCCCTGCAGATCAGTGTAAGGCAGAAGAGCCAGGTAGCGGGCGCGCTTGATGGCGGTGGCCAGCTGGCGCTGATATTTAGCGCTGGTGCCGGTGATGCGGCTCGGAACGATCTTGCCGGACTCGGTGACGTAGTTCTTCAGAAGGGCCACGTCCTTGTAGTCGATCTCGGTGATGCCTTCAGCTGCGAAGCGGTTGAACTTGCGGCGATGGAAATAACGTGCCATGGTGATCCTCCTTACTCGGCATCCTGGGCTTCAGGGGCAGCTTCCTCGGAAGGAACCTGGCCGGTGATGTCGTTCCTGCTCCTCGGGCCCGAGGCGTTCTCCTCGTGCGGGCGGCGCTCCTCGCGCATCTTCATCATCGGGGACTCCTCGGTGACTTCACCCTTGGTGCGGATGATGAGGTTGCGGATCACGGCGTCGTTGAAGCGGAAGTTGTTCTCGATGCTGCGGATGGTCTCCTCGGAGGCCTCGCAGTTGATGAGGACATAGTGGGCCTTGTGAAGCTTCTGGATGGGGTAGGCCAGCTGCCTGCGGCCCCAGTTCTCGAGGCGGGTGACTTTGCCGCCGTCCTTCTCGATCTCCGCCTTGTAGCGGTCGATCATGCCCGGGACCTGATCGCTCTGGTCAGGGTGGACCAGGAACACGATTTCGTAGTTGCGCATTGGAAATGCTCCTTACGGTAAAAGTCTGGCATATCAGCCTTATGGCCAGACAAGGAAGCTAACCCGGGGGCGTTCCCCCGGGCGACTGAAGTGGCAAGTATTATACGCTAGGAAAGGCGCGTGGCAAGGGCTTATTCAAGCCCGATCTGGCGCACGCATTCAAAGAGCGAGATGCCCGCTGCAACCGAGACGTTGAGCGACTCGACGCCCCGGGCCATCGGGATGCGGACCACGGCGTCGCACTTCTCGCGGGTCAGGCGGCGCATCCCGCTCTCCTCGGAGCCCATGACGATGGCGCACTGCTTCTGGAACTCATGCTCGTAGATCACGCCGCTGCCCTCGCCTGCCAGCCCCACGACCTCGATTCCGTGGTCGCGCATCATGTCGAGCGTGCGCGCAAGGTTTGTAACCTCGACAAAGCGGACGGCCGTCGCGCCGCCTGCGGCGGCCTTGCGGGCAACCGGGGTGAGCGAGGCCGAGCGGTCGCGCGGGACGATGACCGCGGTGGCGCCGGCACCCCAGGCCGAGCGGATGCAGGCGCCCAGGTTCCTGGGATCGGTGACGCCGTCTAGGACCAGATAGAGCTGCCTGCCCTGGCCTGCGCCCTCTATCAGGTCCTCGAGATCGTGCTCGCCGAGAGGAGGATCGGCGAGCATCTCGATGATGACGCCCTGGTGGACGCCGCCTTCGGCCTTCTCGTCCAGAAAGTGCGGGAGCGCCTGCTGGACCCTGACGCCTGCGGCGTCGAGCTCCTCGACGATCCTCGATATGCGGTGGTCGTCGCCGCGCCCCTTGGCCACCCAGGCTGCGGTGATGCGGTCAGGCGCCGTCTCCAGCGCTGACATGACCGGGTTGATGCCGTAAACGAGCTCGCGGCTGTGTGATTTCCTGCCTGCCATGGCTTATCTCCTCCTGCCTCTGCTGGACCTGCCGCGGCTGCCGCGGCCCCTGCGCCCGTCGCGGTCCTCGCGGCCGCGCCTACTGGGCATCGAGAACGGGTTTGAATAGTGCACCGAGCTCGTAAGCTCGCTGCCCCAGCCTGCCTGGATCTGCGGACGCTCGACGTTGTCGCCGTCTGAGGCCTCCTGGGCGCGGGAGATGTCAGAGAGGCTCTTGAAGAGCGCCTCCTTGTCCACCGGCCCGCCTGCGGCCTTGCGGTCGGCCTCGCGCTTCTTCAGGATGCGGTCGCGGTCCTTGCGGTACTTGGCAGTCGAGCCCATGCCGGTGGGCATGAGGTCTATCTTGTGCTCGGCGGCGTTGACCGCGGCGACGACGACCTTGATCGGATCGCCGATGCGGTAGACCTTGCCCTTGTCGGAGATGAGCGACTCGGTGCGCTGGTCGAAGTTCAGGTAGCCGGGGAAGTTCCCGATGAAGATGAGGCCGTCCACGAGGAAGTCGTCCAAGTGCACGAAGATGCCGAACCTGGTGCAGCCTGAGATGGTGCCCTTGACGGTCTCGCCGATGAACTTCTCAAGGTAGGTGCAGGCGAGCTCGAAGTCGACCTCGCGCTCGGCGGTGTCGGCGGCGATCTCGCGCTCGGTGCAGCGCGCGCCCAGGACCATGAGCTCGGGCTTGGTGTAGGAGCGCTGGCCGATCTTGCCCCAGGGGGCCTTGCCCTGCTTCTCCAGGATGTGCTTGATGACGCGGTGCAGCTGCAAGTCGGCGTAGCGGCGGATCGGGGAGGTGAAGTGGGCGTACTTCTCTAGGGCCAGTCCGAAGTGCCCGATGTTCTCGGGGCTGTACTCGGCCTTGGACATGCTGCGCAGCAAAAGTTCGCCTAAGATCTTGCCGTCCTTGCGCTTTGCAATTGCATCGGCGAGCTTGGCGTAGTCGGCGCTCGAGGGCTTGTCCACGGAGCCTGGCAGCGAGAGGCCGAAGCGCGCCAGCTGCGGGATCAGCATGTCGAGCTTCTTCTGGGTCGGGGCGGCGTGGACGCGGTAGAGCGTCTGGCAGCGGTTCTCGGCCACAAAGCATGCAGCCGCGACGTTGGCGGCGATCATGCACTCCTCGATGAGCTTGTGGGCGTCGTTGCGCTCCAGGGGCTCGACCCCGGTGATCTCCATGTTCTCGTTGAACACGAAGTGCTGCTCGGTTCCCTCGATGCTGATGCCGCCGCGGCGCTTGCGGTAGGCGTCGAGCGCGTGGTAGAGGTTGTAGAGCTCCTTGACATGGGGGATCATCGCCTCGTGCTCGGGGTACTTGGCAGTGCCCTCGGAGATCATCTGCCAGGCCTCGGTGTAGGTCAGGCGGGCGTGCGAGCGCATCACCGCGGGGTAGAACGCGTACTTCGTGGTCTCGCCCTTCTCGTTGATGTCCATCTCGCAGCACATGCACAGCCTGTCCACATCGGGGTTCAGCGAGCAGATGCCGTTTGAGAGCTTCTCGGGGAGCATCGGGATCACGTAGTTGGGGAAGTAGCAGCTGTTGCAGCGGTTCACCGCCTCGTGGTCGAGCACGCTGCCCGGGCGCACGTAGTAGGAGACGTCGGCGATGGCCACGTAGAGCTTCCAGCCCCTGCCCTCGCGGTGGCAGTAGACGGCGTCGTCGAAGTCGCGCGCGTCCTCGCCGTCGATGGTCATGAGCGGCACGTCGCGGATGTCCGGGCGGCCCTTCCAGTCGTCCTCGGACACGATGTCGGGGATGCGGGCCAAGGCCTTGGGCATGTTGTCAGGCCAGCTGCTGGGGATGTCGTTGCGCAGCACCGCCATCACGATGATGTTGTTGAGGCTTCCCAGATCGCGCACGACCTGGCGGGTCTTGACATAGCAGTGCCCCGAGCCGCGCTCTAGGATCTGCGCGATGACCACGTCGCCTGCCTTGGCCTCGCCAAGGTCCTCCGGGGTCTCGAACTCGAAGCCCAGGCTTGCGAGGTTGGGCTCGTCAGGCATGAGCGAGGCAGCGCGCGCCACCCCCGGGCGCGCCTTGGAGGCGCCCAGCGGCATCACGCGGCCCAGGACGCAGACGCGCTTCTTGACGAGCCTGCCGCAGTAGGCGATCCCGCTTCCGGTGATCGCCTGGTACTCCACGGTGTCGCCGGGGAGGATCACTATCATGCTCTTGAGCAGGAAATCCTCGCCCTTGAGGCCCGAGACATGGAAGACATAGCGCTTGGTCCTCTCGGATCCGAGGAAGTCCGACTCCTCGCGCGCGGCGACCTTGGACTCGCCCTGCTCGATCTGGGATGGCATGGCGTAGACCTCGAAGCCCGGGAGCTTTGAAAGGGCCTGCTCCTCCACGAGCTCGCTTAGGATCCTGCGGCAGGCGTTCTCGCCGCCGGCAGGCAGGCCCTTGGTGTAGCCGACTCGGCCCAGGAGGCCTGAGACGACGCCCAGGGCCGCCACTCCCTTGAACTGGGGGTGGTAGAGCGCGCAAACTGCGTAGATGGCCGTCTTGAGGTCCGTGGCCGGATCGCCCTTGGGGGCGTGCTCCTGTCCTAGCGCAACCTCGAGTGCGCGGCGCTCGCGCTGCCGCTGCTCCTCGCGCTTTTGCGCCTCGATCCTCGGGGCCTCCGCGGAATCCTTTAAGGCCTTCTGCTGCTGCGGATCGAGTTCCTGCGCCTCCTCAGGCGCCTCTTCCATTGCGGCCTTCTGAGCCTTGCCGGTCTTGATCTTCTCTATGATCGATTTGATGAGATGGTGCTTCACTTAAGAACAATTCCAATACGTCGTTGAGCATGAGCCTGCCGAAAGCCGTGAGCCTGAAGGTCCTGCCCTCGAGCTCCACGCAATTCATTCTTGATGCTTCCTCAAGCCCCGCCCTGATGGTTTCAAAGGGCAGGCCAGTGGCTTTTTCATATTCGGCCGCCCCAATGTCCCCGTACAGCCTGAGCCTGTTGAGCATGTACTCAAAAGGGATCTCCTGACTGGGGACTTCCTGGTATTCGCCGCGCCGGCCTTCCACGAAGGCCTGCGGATCCTCAGGGCACGCGCGGCGCAGTGTCCTTCCGCCTGTAAAAACTTTCCCGCTCGCCCCAGCCCCGATCCCGAGGTAGTCCCCGAAGAGCCAGTAGTTGCAGTTGTGCAAGCATTTTATGCCATTACGGGCAAAGGCCGAAACCTCATAGCGCTCAAATCCGCACGATGCGAGGAATGCAAAGCCATGATCCTCGATGGCCTGGAGGTCGTCATCGCAAGGAAGCATGGGCGGATGATCGCCAAAGCGCGTGCCCTCCTCGAGGGTGAGCTCGTACCACGAGAGGTGGGTTATGGGATACGAGCAGGCCTGCTTGAGGTCTGACAATGCCATCTGCGGATCCTGACCTGGCAGGCCGTGCATGATGTCGAGGTTGATGTTGGAAAAGCCAGCGTCAAGCGCGTCCTCGACCGCCTTTTGAGCCTGCGCGGCGCTGTGGATCCGTCCGAGCGCTTTCAACATGCGGTCGTCAAAGCTCTGCACCCCGAGGCTCAGGCGGCTGACCCCGGCCTTGCGGTAGCCTTCAAGCCTCTGCCTATCCGTGGTGCCGGGGTTTGCTTCCATCGAGATCTCGCACCCCCTGGCAAGATAAGGCCTGATGTGCGATATGAGCATCCCCAC
This sequence comes from uncultured Aeromonadales bacterium, assembly GCA_902776275.1. Lineage (GTDB taxonomy): Bacteria > Pseudomonadota > Gammaproteobacteria > Enterobacterales > Succinivibrionaceae > Succinivibrio. The sequence goes on along the minus strand of CACYPI010000012.1, from coordinate 6,892 downwards.
GACGTCGGGATCGCAGAGCGATGGCGTGCCCCCGCCTAGGTAGACGCTTTGATGCTTCCTGCCGTTCAGCCACGGAAGATTTGAGTCGAAGTCCTCGCACAGCGCCCTCGCATAGCGGATGTCGCGGCTGCGGCAGGCCCCCTGCGGATTTGAAAAGAAGTCGCAGTAGGGGCACTTCCTCACGCAGAACGGGTAGTGGACGTAGAGGCTTGCTGGAAGCGGGGTCAGCATGCCTGCTCTAGCATGGCCACGAGGCGGCGCAGCGCCACGCCGCGGTGGGAGATGAGGTTCTTGAGCTGCGGCGGAAGCTCGGCTGCCGTGCAACTGCGGCCGGTCACCACGAAGAGCGGATCGTAGCCGAAGCCCCCGCTCCCGCGGGCCTTGCGGCCGATGCTGCCCTTCCAGGTCCCGGTCACGCACAAGGGCATCGGGTCGTCCTTGAAGCGCACGAGGCACAGCGCGCAGCAGTAATGCGCGCCGCGGCGGGCCTCTTCGACGTCCTTGAGCTTCTCAAGCAGGAGGGCGTTGTTGGCCTGATCGTCGCCGTGGACGCCTGCAAAGCGCGCCGAGTAGACGCCGGGGGCGCCGCCTAAGGCATCGACGCACAGCCCAGAATCGTCGGCCAGGGCCGGGAGCCCGGTCTGATCGCTTGCCGCGCGCGCCTTGATGATGGCGTTCTCGATGAAGCTGCGCCCGTCCTCCACAGGCTCCTTGACCCCGAGATCCGCCTGCATCTTCAGTTCAATGCCCAGGGGCTCGAGCATGGCTCCGAACTCACGCACCTTGCCTTGGTTGCCGGTTGCGAGCACCAGCGTCTTAAAATCCATCTTGATGATCCTTTTGCAAGGCCGCTAGCCCCTGACCTGAGGCTGCAGCAGCGGCGTGTAGCCGCTTGATCCAGTGAGCCTGCGCACGGCCTCGGCCGCGGCCTGGGCGAGCACTTCCTCGCCGCTCATGTGCAGGAAGTCGAATTCCGGGAACTCCTCGACCCTCGCCTGCTTGCGGATGGCGAAGGCCACCAGCTGCGCCAGGTGATCGGCGCACTGCGAGCAGATCTCGGCCCCCATGATCCGGTGGGTCTTCACGTCGGTATAAAGCCCGATGACGCCGCCGCGGTGGTGGCGGCCGCCGCTTACTATGTCCGAGAACTCGGCATGGGTGGCGATGAACTGCATGTCCTCGGCTACGGCGCGCTGCTTCATCTTCTCAAACGAAAGCCCGGCGATGGCGAGCACCGGATCGGTGAAGCACACCTCGAGGTTCACGGTCTCAGGCAGGCTGGCGCAAGGCGCGCCGCTGCACCCGCGGGCGGCGTTGATCCCGGCGTAGCGGCCCTCGAGCTCGGCCACCGAGGTGCTGCTGCTGCCGCGCACCGATCCTGCCGCGAAGATATGCGACAGGCTCGACTGCATGGTCGCCTTGTGGGTCACGATGTAGCCCTCGGGCGAGAGCTTGACCCCGATGCGCTGCAGGTTCATGCCGCCCACGTTGGGGATCCTCGCGGTGGCCGCAATGACCTCGCGCGTGTGCAGGTAGTTCTCAAACCTGCCGCCGTCGATGTAGTAGATGGAGTAGCCGTCATCCTCGGGATCTATCGAGGTGATGAAGGAGTCCACCGCCAGCGAGAAGCGTGAGGAGAGCATCTCAAGGGCCGAGGAGAGCACCTCCTCGTCCGTGAGGTTCCAAAGCCTCCTCTGCCCGAACACCGTAACGTCCGAGCCCAAGTACGCCATGGCCTGCCCCAGCTGAAGCCCCACCGAGGTGCTTCCGAACACGGCGGCCGAGCTTGGGATCCTGTCCTGCTCGTAGAACTCGTTGGTGGTGATAATGTCCTTGATCTGGGACTGCTCGTAGGTGACAAGCGGCGCGGTGCCCGTGGCTATGACTGCGGTCTTGAAGCGGACCCTGGCGTCGTCGCCCACGCGCGCGGTGTGCGCGTCCTCGAATGACACCATCCCGCGCAGGCGCTTCTCCTCGGGGATGCGGTAGAGGAACGAGAGCACCGACGAGGTCGCGCGCGAGCGCTGCGCCCTGACCATGCCCAGGACTCCGGATGACTCGACCTCGAACTCGGGGGCCGTCAGGCCGTAGCGCCCGAAGGTGCGCGGAGCATGGGCCGCCAGCCCTGCCGACATCAGGTAGGACGCCGGAAGCTCGCCTGAGCGCTGCGCCGTGGTGCCGAGCCTGCCGGCGTCGGCCAGGACGCAGTCGGATCCCGCCTCGCTGGCGGCGCGGAACGCCTCGAGCCCGGCGGTGCCGCCGCCCACGACAAAGGTGTCGCAAACCATTTCCCTCATTGCCATGGGCATATCATACTAAAAGATTTGTGCGCCGCATCAAGAAACGCCGCCATGCCTCATGAGGGACGGGAACGGGGTTTGGGCATGTCTTGCGCTGTTTTTCAGGAGGGGCAGGATTTGCCGGCGAAAATCCCCTGCGGGGCTTCAGCCCCGGCCTGGGGATCACTCCTTGGTGGACTGGGGCTGCTTGGCGCCTGCCTTGCTTGACTGGCTCTTCTGGGAAGGGAACTGGTTTTTCCTCAAGGCAAGCGTGGAAATCTTGTCTTTGTAGATGAGCTGCTGGTGGTCCTTGATGTCGCGGATGCAGATGGTGTACTGGTCAAATGCGGTTATCACGCCGTCGAATTTCACGCCGGTGATCAGGAATACGCTGACGGATATCGCATTATCAGTGAGGTATTTGAGGGCTGCGTTCTGCCCCCCTCCCTGCATGAATGAAAGCATGAACCCCTTGTTGATTTGAATGCCGGCGGCCTTACTGCCGATTCCGTTGTGATAGTTAGCCACGTTATCCCCAATTTCTTATTGTTATTATGCAAATTCATGATATTTCCATCTCCGTTTGAAATCAAGAAATTACAGTATTGCAGACGAAGCGGGAAAACATCCTGAATTACAGCAATTAACATTTCATGTATGTCTAAACTGGCTCTAAAAGAGACTCATCAATACCAAAGATCATGCACTAAATTGACCTTTTCCACCGCAGTGCCTTATCTCATTATACCGACTTGAAAAATATTTTCATGGCTGTCCGACAAGATACAGGTCTGGAATGCAGACAAGTCGGCATTATCCAAGCGGATACATCACGATAAGGCAAATTGGCAGAAGGACATGAATGAATAAATCCGAAGCTTGGAGCGATGACGCCAAGTTTCAAATGGGAGAAAACGCGAAACGAAGGAGGAGCGATGGTGCCCAGAGACGGAATCGAACCGCCGACACGGGGATTTTCAATCCCCTGCTCTACCTACTGAGCTATCTGGACGTCTGGAAGGATTTTGTGGTGCCCAGAGACGGAATCGAACCGCCGACACGGGGATTTTCAATCCCCTGCTCTACCTACTGAGCTATCTGGACAACGGCGCTTATTTAAACATTCCTTTCAGGGCGTGTCAAACCTTTTTTAAAAATCGCGGCAGATCCCGCCTGATCAATGCAAAAGCCCCGCATCTGCGGGGCTTTGGTCAGGCCTTGCGGCCTTGTCTCAGGATGTTATCAGCATCATTCGACATAGCGGCCGTGGCAGTTCTTGAACTTTTTGCCTGAACCGCACGGGCAGGGATCGTTGCGCCCGATGTGCAAGCCAGCGTACTGCTTGGCTTCCTCCTTCATGCGCTCCTCCTCTGCCTGCTCCTGCTGCTCCTTGGACTTGGCCTCCTCCTCCTGCTTCGCCTCCTCGGGATCGCGCAGCCTGACCTGGACGCGGCAGAGCAGCGAGACGACCTGGAACTTGAGGTTCTCGAGCATGCGCTCGAAGAGGCGGAAGGACTCGATCTTGTACTCGCTCTTCGGGTTCTTCTGGGCATAGCCCTGAAGCCCGATACCCTGGCGCATGTAGTCCATGGCCGCCAGGTGCTCCTTCCAGAGGTTGTCGATGCACTGGAGCATGACGCTCTTCTCAAGCGACTTGCGGTTGTCATCGCCGATGAGCTCGCACTTCTTGGCGTAGGCGTCCTTCGCGGCCTTGACGATGCGGTCGCGGATGTCGGTCTCGACGAGCTTGTCGTTCTCCTTGAGCCAGTCGGAAACCGGGCAGTCGATGAGGAAGGTGCCCAGCAGGCGCTTGCGCAGATCGTCGAGCTTCCATGAGTCAGGCAGCGAGTTGGGCTCGATGTACTTGTCGATGACGCCGTTGATGACGTCCCCGAAGATGGTCTCGATGGTGTCGTGGATGTCCTCGCCGTCGAGCAGCGCGTTGCGCTCCTCGTAGATGACTTTGCGCTGCTGGTTGGCGACGTCGTCGTACTCGAGCAGGCTCTTGCGGATGTCGAAGTTGCGGGTCTCGACCTTGCGCTGGGCCGACTCGATGGCTCTGGTGATGAAGCGGTGCTCGAGCGGCTGGCCGTCCTCCATGCCCATCTTGCGCATGAAGTTCTTGAGCTTCTCAGAACCGAAGAGCTTCATCAGGTTGTCGTCCATCGAGAGGTAGAAGCGTGACGAGCCCGGATCGCCCTGGCGGCCGGCGCGGCCGCGCAGCTGGTTGTCGATGCGCCTGGACTCGTGGCGCTCGGAGCCGATGATGTGGAGGCCGCCGGCCTTCACCACGGCGTCGTGGCGCTGCTGCCACTCCTGCTTGCACTTCTCGACCGCGGCCGGATCGGGGTTCTCCCCGAGCGCGGCGATGTCGGCCTGGAGGTTGCCGCCGAGCACGATGTCGGTTCCGCGGCCTGCCATGTTGGTGGCTATGGTCACGGTGGCCGGGCGGCCTGCCTGGGCGACGATCTGCGCCTCTTTCTCATGGAACTTGGCGTTCAGGACCTGGTGGGGGATCCCCAGCTTGTCGAGCATGCCCGAGAGCTTCTCAGAGTTCTCGATGGAGATCGTGCCGACCAGCACCGGGCGGCCGGTGGCGATGGTCTTCTTGATATCCTCGATGATCGCCTTGTACTTCTGGCCCTCGGTCAGGTAGATGAGATCCGGCAGATCCTTCCTGATCATCGGCTTGTTGGTCGGCAGCACGACGGTCCTCAGGCCGTAGATCTGCTGGAACTCGTAGGCCTCGGTGTCGGCGGTGCCGGTCATGCCCGCAAGCTTGTGATACATGCGGAAGTAGTTCTGGAAGGTGATGGAGGCGAGCGTCTGGTTCTCAGCCCTGACCTCGCAGCCCTCCTTGGCCTCGATGGCCTGGTGCAGGCCGTCGGACCAGCGGCGCCCCTGCATCTTGCGGCCGGTGTGCTCGTCGATGATCACGACCTGGCCGTTGTCGACCACGTAGTCGACGTCGCGCTTGAACAGCGTGTGGGCGCGCAGCGCGGCCATCACGTGGTGGAGCAGCACGATGTGCTCGGTCGAGAAGAGCTTGTCGCCCTCGGGCATCAGCCCGGCCTGGACCAGCAGCTTCTCGATCTTGATCTGGCCGCGCTCGGTGAGGTAGGCCTGCTTCATCTTGAGGTCGAGCGTGTAGTCGCCGTCGCCGCTGTAGTCCTCGGTGTCCTCCTTCTCTTGGAACTTGAGGCCGGGGATGAGCTTGTCGACCGCGTAATAGAGGGAGGAGTCATTCTCGGCGGCGCCGGAGATGATGAGCGGGGTGCGGGCCTCGTCGATGAGCACGGAGTCGACCTCGTCGACCAGCGCGTAGTTGAGCTTGCGCTGGACCCTCTGCTCGGCGGTGTAGGCCATGTTGTCGCGCAGGTAGTCGAAGCCGAACTCGTTGTTGGTGCCGTAGGTGACGTCGCATGCATAGGCGGCGCGCTTCTCCTCGGGGCTCATGCCGGGGACGTTGACGCCGACGGTCATGCCGAAGAGCGTGTAGAAGGGCCTCGACCAGTTGCAGTCGCGGCGGGCCAGGTAATCGTTCACGGTGACCACGTGCACGCCCTCGCCCGAGAGCGCGTTGAGGTAGCAGGGAAGCAGCGCGGTGAGGGTCTTGCCTTCGCCGGTCTTCATCTCGGCTATCTCATTTGCGTTCAAGACCATGCCGCCCATGAGCTGCACGTCGAAGGGGCGCAGCCCCAGCGACCTCAAGGCAGCCTCGCGGCAGGCTGCGAAGACCTCGGGGAGGATGTCCTCGAGCGTCTTGCCCGACTTCAGCTGGGCGCGGAAGTCCTCGGTGAGCTTCTTGAAGTCCTCGTCCTTGAGCTTCTTGTACTTGGGCTCGAGGGCATTGATGGTCTTGACCACCTTGCTCAGCTTGCGCACGGTGCGCTCGTTGCTGCTTCCGATGATCTTGGTGACGATTTTGGTAATTATCATTGTCTTAATACTTAGCCTGCGCGGCCGCGCAGGTCTGCCGTCTCATTTGTGCACAAAGGGAGCCGCGACAGGATGGCGCGGCGAAGGAGGGAGGCGGCCGCGCGGCCGTTCCTCCCATTTCCCAAAAACTTTCGTGATTATAACATCTGCTTGAAATTGGCAAGCCATGATGCGCACAGCATTGGAAAGGCTGCCAAGAAGAGCTGCCGGAGCCTGGGAAAATGCGTTTGCCTAGGGAGGATCCCGCAGTGCGCGGGCATGAAAAAAGCGGCCATCGGCCGCCTCTTTTGAATCTTTCTTGGAGCGGGAAACGGAACTCGAATCCGCGACCCTAACCATGGCAAGGTTATGCTCTACCAACTGAGCTATTCCCGCATCGCAAGTGGCACTCATTATACAGGCCTAATCGGCTTTGGCAAGAATTTTTTGAATTTTTTGGGGATAAAGAATTAACTTATTGAAGATAAACGATTAATTCACAAATTTAACTTTTACAAGGTACGTGTTTAGCATATGAATTTAATTTGATATCTTGATCATATTCATGATTGGTAATTTTATTGTACTATTACTTTCATGCACACACACTTAAGCCTTGATCTCGGCGATCTGGCAGTTTTTTGAGTAGCAAATGAAAATTTTTGGTGAGCCACAGCAGTTTTTTCGCGGAAAAC
>CACYPI010000011.1 GCA_902776275.1 uncultured Aeromonadales bacterium | reverse complement strand
CTACGCAGCTGAATATGAAAGCGCCCGCCGGGTGGCGGGCGCTTTGGGAAAAGCTTAAACTCAAAAAACGAAGTGTCTAAACTTTACGGGTCAGTCTACTGGCGCCCCCCTTCCTGTCCCTGATTGCCGAAAAGCCCTGGCCTCTTAAGCTGCTGCCTTGCTAGAGCTTCCAGCCAAGCGAGGTGATAGGCTCCCCGGGCTTTAACGCACCTGCAGGGCTTTCAGGCCTGTTCGGCTCCTGAGTTCTTGAACCCATGCCAAGGGGCTTTAGCGCACCCTCGATCCTGGGCCTTACCTGGCGCACGAGCTCTGCCCGGCGCAGCCTCACCCCGCCTGCGAGGATCCTCAGCGCCGCCTCGCAGCACACGCTGTTTGGCAGGAGATCATCGCCGCTGCGGGGCGCTCGCCCCGCGCTGATCCATAGCGCACCCGCCGTGGCAAGCGTGCTTTCAGAGGGGCAGGCGCAGATGGTGAAGGCCCCGCCCTGGGCTGCGGTGTTCACAGCTGCGATGCTGTCGCGCTCATCTCCTGAAAGGGAGACCGCCACCAGGAGGTCCTCCTGCCGAAGCGAGGCCGCGGACGCGAGGATCGAGTGGGGATCGCTGGCCATCTCGCAGGGCATGCCAAGCTCCAGGATCCCGAAGCGGAAGGCCTCGGCCGGGGCGCGCGCCGGCCCCTGGGCGCAAAGGAGGATCCTGCGGGCCTGAGAGACCACGTCCACGCAGCGGGCGAGCACGGCCTCGTCGAGATCGCGCGTCAGATCCTTGAGCGCACCGCTGTAGGCTGCGGCGACCTTGCGCACGATGTCGCCCACGCTGTCGCCCGATCGCACGCCGCTTGCGCGGCGGGCTCCGTCGCCTGAGTCCACCGAGGTTGCGAGCGTCTGCTTGAAATCGGGGAAGCCGTCGCAGCCGAAGCGGCGGCAGAAGCGGTACACCGTGGGCTGGGAAACCCCGGCGCGGCGGGCCAGCTCGGCGATGTTCTCGCGCGAGCTCAGGACCGGATCATCGAGCACGGCCTTGGCCACCAGGCGCTCGGACTTTGAAAGCTCCGCCAACCCCGCGCTCACGCGGTCGAGGATCGCCGATTCCATCAGATCATGTCCCCGAGGTTCTTGACGTAGCCGTTCTGGAGCACGTAGTGGACCTTGTACTCGTCGTCGAAGATCACGAGGTCGGCGATGTTGCCGCCTGCGATCTCGCCCACCTCCTGAAGCCCGATGACGTGCGCCGGGGCGGCCGTTGCCGCATAGAGCGCCTCGTCGAGCGAGAAGCCGCAGCGTGTGACCAGGAAGCGCACGCCGTCCATCAGCACCACCGGGGTTCCAGCCAGGCTGCCCTTGGAGTCGATGAGGCCGCGCTGGCGATCCACAAAGACCTCGGTGCCGCCGATGCTGAAGGAACCAGGCTGCTTTGACATGCCAGCCACCGACTGGGCGTCGGAGACGATGTAGAGATGATCGCCCATGATGCGGTGCATCAGCCTGATGATCGAGGGATGCACGTGGCGCCCGTCGGCGATGATGCCCGCATAGACTTCAGGATCCTCGAAGGCCGCGCCGATGATCCCAGGCTCCCTGCCGGCCATCGGCCTCATCCCGTTGAAGATGTGGGTGACGCTGTGGACGCCGGCCTTGAAGGCCGAGAGCGCCTCGAAGTAGGTCGCGGCGCTGTGGCCTATGGAGAGGGTCAAACCGGCGCGCATCAGCGCGATCATGTACTTGGGCCGGACGATCTCCGGGGCGATGGTCATGTAGGCGATGACGTCCTTGTTCTTGATGATGTTCTGGAGGTCCGCGTCCGTCATCGCGCGGATGTAGCTGTCAGGCTGGAAGCCCTTGTGCGCCGAGTTGATGAACGGGCCCTCCATGTGCAGCCCCGGGCAGACGCCCGGGTGGTTGCCCTTGAAGATCTCGACGGCCTCGAAGGCCCTCGTGGTGATCTCGCGCTGGGAAGAGATGAGCGTCGGCACGAAGGTGGTCGTGCCGTGCTGGGTCTCGTAGGCGCGCATGGTCTCCAGCGTCTTGGTGGAGGGAGCGTTGGCAAACGAGACGCCGTCGCAGCCGTTGACCAGGAGGTCGATGAACCCCGGCGCCACGTGCATGCCGTTTAGGTTGATCTCCTCGGTGGTGCCGTTCTCCAGGAGCGCCGGATCCATCGGGATGATGCGGTGGTCCGAGACGGCGAACTCGCTGGCCCCGGCGAACTCCGGCGACGTGACGTGAAGTTGCGCGTTCCTGAATATTGTTGCGCTCATGGATCCTCCGCCTGTATCTCAGGTCAACTCAAGGCTGTCCGCCTTCGCCGTCCCCGCTTGCGCCTTCCGCGCCGCTTGGGGCCGCCCCTTCAGGGGCCGCGCCATGCGCGGCGGCCTTGCGGGCCGCGATCTCCGCCTTGCGGCGGCGCTTCTCGGCAAAGTCCGGCTTGCCCTTGTTCTTGATGACGCGGTAGCGCTTCTTGACGCGGGGCTTCTTCTCCTCTTCCTTCCTGCGCTTGTCAAAGCCGCCTGACTCGGAGGCGCGCGAGCGCTTCTTCTCGGAGCGCTCACCCTGTGGCCTGGCAGCGGGGAACTCGGCGCAGACGCCCTTGATGTGGCGTTTTTCGATCTCGCGCCCGGTGTAGCGCGAGATCGAGTCCAGGGACTCTATCTGCTCTGGCAGCACGAAGAGCACCGAGACGCCGCGGCTTCCCGCGCGCGCCGTCCTGCCCGAGCGATGGGTGAGCACCGCGGCATTGGTGGGCATGTCGAAGTTGTAGACCGCCTTCACGTCGGGCAGGTCGAGGCCGCGCGCGGCGATGTCGGTCGCCACCAGGATGTCGCATGCGCCATCGCGGAAGCGCCTGGAGGCCCCGTCGCGCTCGGCCTGGCTCATGTCGCCCTCCAAGGTGGCGACGTCAAAACCGGCGCGGCGCAGGAGCGCCCTGACCATGCCCACGCGGTCGCGGGTCTTCACGAAGACCAGGCTGCGCACCCGCCGGGTGGTGAGCAGCTGCACCAGCACGCGGCACTTCTGCTCGTCGCCTGCGGTGTAATAGGCGCGCAGCTTCAGATCCTCAGGCAGCTTGTCGCCATCGCCCGATCCGACGCGCACCTCCTCGGGATCGTCGAGCACCTCGCTGGCAAAGCGGCCGATGCCGGATCCTTCCAAGGTCGCCGAGAAGAGCATCGACTGCTGGCGCGACGGGCAGGCCTCCGAGATCTTGTTGACATCGGCGCGGAAGCCCATGTCGAGCATGCGGTCAGCCTCGTCGATTACCAGCACCTCGACGTTCTCGAGATCCACCGCCTCCTTGCGCAGGAACTCGATGAGCCTGCCCGGGGTGGCCACGGTGATCGCGCACTGCCGCTCAAGCTGGGCGTCGCGGTCGGCGCCGCCGATGATGGTGCCGCACTCGATCTGGGTGCCATCGCAAAGGACTGCGGCCTCATTGGCAACCTGGAGCGCCAGCTCGCGCGAGGGCTCGAGGATGAGGGCGCGCACGCCAACTCCCGGGCGCTCGCACAGGCGCTTGATTATGGGCACCAGGAAGGCGCCGCTCTTGCCGGTGCCCGTGGGGGCGCCTCCCATGACGTCGCGCCCTGAGAGCGCGGCCGGGAGCACCTGCTCCTGGACCTCTGTGGGTTTCTCCCAGCCCTTCTTCCTGATGTTCTCAAGCAGGAACGGGGGGAGGTCGAATTCTTCAAAAGTCATTTATCAAGCCCTACCCTTTTTGCGTGGCACTCCCGGATCACGCCGATGATGTGCCTGCGGCTTTCGCTGTCGGCCGGCTGCGAGCCGTCAAGCCAGCGCACCAGCTCGAGATCGCTCGCCTCGAGCAGATCGGCGTACTCCTTGAGCGCAGCCTCGTCCATGTTCGGCAGATCCTGCTCGACGAAGGGCAGGAGCATGAGGTCTATCTCGCGCATGCCGCGGCGCGAGTGCCACTTGATGCTGCCTGGGATCTCCATGTCGCCTCCTCAGACCGCCACCGGCGCCTTGATCGCTGGGTACGGATCGTACCCGGTGAGCTCGAAGTCGTCGTACTTGAAGTCAAAGATGCTGCCTGGCACGCGCTTTATCTCCATGCGCGGCAGCGCCCTGGGGGTGCGCGAGAGCTGCTCGCGCACCTGATCGAAGTGGTTGCTGTAGACATGGGTGTCCCCGCCAGTCCACACGAAATCGCCGTACTTGAGGCCGCAGATCCTGGCGACCATCATCGTCAAAAGCGAGTACTCGGCGATGTTGAAGGGAACGCCCAGGAACATGTCGCAGCTGCGCTGGTAGAGCTGGCAGGACAGCGCCCCGCCTGCCACGTAGAACTGGTAGAGCGCGTGGCAGGGCGGCAGGGCCATCTTGTCTACGTCGCCCGGGTTCCAGGCGCAGACGATGATGCGGCGGGACTCCGGATTGGACTTGATGGTCTCGATGGCTTTTGAAAGCTGATCGATGTGCCTGCCGTCAGGCGTCTCCCAGTCGCGCCACTGCTTGCCGTAGATGGGGCCCAAGTCGCCGTTCTCGTCGGCCCACTCGTCCCAGATGCTCACGCCGTTTTGCTTGAGGTACCCGATGTTGGTCGAGCCGCTTATGAACCACAGGAGCTCGTGGATGATGGACTTCAAGTGGACCTTCTTGGTGGTCAGAAGCGGGAAGCCGTCATCGAGGTGGAAGCGCATCTGCGTTCCGAAGATCGAGCGCGTGCCGGTGCCGGTCCTGTCCGGGCGGTCGACGCCCTCTTCCATGATCCTGCGCAGCAGGTCCAGGTAGACTTTCATTTTCCTTCCTTAAATCCTGTTTCAAATGAAGCCCCATGGGGGCCTTGCGTCAGTCGTCAGATGGGATGTGCTTGGCGCCTGCGGGCATCACGACCCGCCCAAGCCCCACCGACTGCGCGTAGTCGAGATAAATCTTCCTGATGTCCTCGGAGTGGCAGAGCTTGAGCGCCTGCTCCCCGATGTCCTTGAGCGCGCCGATGCTCACGCGGCGCACGGTGTAGCGCACGCGGGCGAGCTCGGAGTAGTTCATCGAAAGCTCGGTGTAGCCAAGCGAAAGCAGCATCATCGCGTCAAGCGGGTTGCCGGCGATCTCGCCGCACACCGTGATCGGGATGTTGCGCTGGCCCGCCTTGTCGCAAAGCTGCTTCAGGCAGCGCACCACGGCCGGATGGAACGGCTCGAAGAAGCGCGACACCTTCTGGTTGCCGCGGTCGACCGCGAGCAGGTACTGCATGAGGTCGTTGGAGCCGATGGAGACGAAGTCCACCTCCCCTAGGATCTCGTCCATCATGTAGATGACCGCGGGGACCTCGAGCATGACGCCGAACTTGGGCATTGGGATCTCGCGCCCGAGCTGGGCGCTGACCTCCTTGACCACCTGGGAGAGCATGCGCTTGCAGGTGACGATCTCCGAGAGCCTCGAGACCATCGGGATCATGATCTGCAAGTTCCCATACTCGCTGTGGGCGATGATCATCGAGCGCAGCTGGGTCTTGAGGATCTGCGGCTGGTCGATGGTGATGCGCACGCCGCGCCACCCCAGCGCCGGGTTGATCTCCTCGATTGGCAGGTAGCTCAGCGCCTTGTCCCCTCCGACATCGAGCGTGCGCATCGTGACGGACTGTTTTTTAAACTGCTTGAGCACCGAGCGGTACCACTGCACCTGCTGCTGCTCGCCTGGGAGCGAGCCTGACATCATGAACGAGATCTCGGTGCGGTAGAGGCCCACGCCGTCGCACTGCTCGGGCAGATCGGTCATCTCCTCGTGCGAGAGGCCGGCATTGAGCTCGACCCTGACGCGCACGCCGTCGGTTGAGACGGCCTCCTTGTACTTCTCGCGCGAGAACAGATCCTCCTGCTCGCGCCCCGAGAGCATCATCTGGCGGTACTCGGCGATGATGCTCTCGGAGGGATCGACCAGCAGCTCGGAGTTCATGCCGTCGACGATCACCGTGCGGCCGTTCAAGGTGTTGATGTCAAAGTGCAGCCCCGAGACCGAGGGGATCCCCAGGTCGCGCGCCAGCACCGAGGTGTGGGAGTTGGCCGCGCTCTCCATCGAGATGAAGCCGCAGACGCGGTAGCGCTTGAGCTCGGCGACCATGGCCGCAGGCAGCGAGCGCACCGCGAGCACCACGTCCTCCTTGAGCTCGGGGGCGCGGGAGGAGAAGTTCATGAGCCTTGAGATGATGATCTCGGACATGTCGCGCAGGTCGAGGTAGCCGTCGCGGTCCTCGGAGCTTGCAAGATCCGAGAGGCGGCGCTCGGCGACCACCTTGACCGCGGAGGCTGCGGTCAGGCCGTTGGCCATGATCTCGGTGTCCACGTCGTCCTGGAAGGTCGTGTCGTCAAGCAGGCTGCCATAGCCTGAGACGTAGCCGAAGGCCGCGTCCTTCTTGCCGTTCTCGCTCATGTGCAGCGTGTTGAGGTCCATCTCGGTCTGCAGCTGGAACAGGCTCTGGTGGAAGAGCTCCTGCTGCACCTCCGGCTCCTTGGTGTGCTGCACCGTGACGTCGGCAAGCTGGACCTCGGGCTGCCACACCACCGCCTTGGCGATAGCGATGCCCCCGGTGCCCTGCTCGCCCACGTAGGCCTGCACCGACTCGGACGACGAGTCCTTCTGGCTGCGCGAGACGGCGATGATGGACGCGATCTGCGCGCTGAGCGTGACGAGGAACGACTCCTCGACCGGGCCGAACTGGCGGCGCTCCTTGCTCTGGATCACCAGCACCCCGAGCAGCTCGCCCTGGTTCAGCACCGGGACGCCCAGGAACGAGAAAAACTCGTCCTCGCCCACCTCGGGGAGGTACTTGAACTTGGGGTCCGAGGGCGCGTCTGCAAGATCGATAAGCTCCTGCTTCTCGCCCACCGAGCCCACCAGCCCCTCGCCGATGCGCAGCCGCGCCTTGCCCACGGCCTGCTTGGACAGGCCGTCGGTCGCGGCCAGCTTCAGGAACTTCTTGAAGCTGTCCACGAGGTAGAGCGAGCAGCAGTCCGCCCCGGTGGCCTTGCGTATGCTCACCACCAGAAGCGACATGGCGTCCTCGAGCGTGCTCTGGACCGACACGTTCTCGGTGATCTGCCTCAATGCCAGCAGCATGTGGCTCTGCCTGTCGTCCATCACTGTCCTCCGCGCTTTTTGGCGGCGCGGGCGAGCGCCCGCGCCAACCCGAACAGCACGGTCTGCGAGAATTCAGACAGAACCGTGCGGTAAACGTCCCTCTTGAATGCAACAACCTGCCTGACCGGGTACCAGTACGACACCCAGCGCCAGCCGTCGAACTCCGGGTGGCCCCGGCGGTCGAACTCGATGTGCTTCTGGCGGTCCTTGCGGATCATCAGCAAAAACCACTTCTGCTTCTGCCCTATGCACACCGGCTTCTCATTCCAGCGCACCAGGCGCTTGGGGAGCCTGTATCGCAGCCAGCACTTGGAGGTGGACAGCAGCACCACCTCGTCGCGCTTGAGCCCGAGCTCCTCGTAGAGCTCCCTGTACATCGCCTCGACGGGCGACTCGCCAGGATCGACGCCGCCTTGCGGGAACTGCCAGGAATTCTGGCGGATGCGGCGCGCCCATAGCAGCTGGCCTTTGCGGTTGCAGATCACGATGCCGACATTCGGCCTGTATCCGTCCTTGTCTATCAAAACCGCCTCGGTCGCAATTTGTTTCTAAAGTGCCTTGCGGCACATATACTTGGGACAATTATCGCACACTGGCGCCGCCCGATTGGAGAGGGGCGGCACAATGCCTAATGCCAATGGACCGGCATGACGGAGGGGCTTATGAAGAGGAACGAGGGATGGCACGCCGCGCCGCCTTCCAGCTTTGCCGCGCTCACAGCGTCGCTTGAGTCGATCAAGGGCCGCACGATCGCTGATCTCGCGGCAGCCGCAGGCGTGCCGCTGCCGCTGGGGCCGCTGCACGGCAAGGGCTTCCAGGGCGAGCTCATCGAGCGCTTCTTAGGAGCCTCGGCCCCGGGGCTGCCGATCCCCGACTTTCCAAACCTGGGCTGCGAGCTCAAGACCGTGCCGCTTGACGAGCGCTTTTGCCCGCTTGAGTCAACCTTCATCTGCTCAGCCCCGCTCGACCCTGCCGCTCCCTCGCGCTTTGAGGACAGCATCCTCTTTCACAAGATCTCGCGCGTGCTCTTCGTCTTCCTCGTCGCCCCGCGCAATTTCACCTACCAACAGCGCTTCGTCGCAGGCTACAGGTTCTGGAGGCCTGACGGCGCGCAGATGGCCGCGATCCGCGCAGACTACGACGAGCTCATGGAGATGGCCAAGACCGGGCGGGCCGACGAGATCACCGCGCGCGACGGCGCGGTGGTGCAGATGCGCCCCAAGGCAGCCGACGGCACCGCGCTCACCCGCGTCTCAGGCCCCGACGGCTCGATGGTGCTCACAAGGCCCCGCGGCTTCTACATGCGCCGCTCGTTCATGGAGTCGCTCCTGCGCTCCTTCGGCCTCATCAAGGCATAGCCCCAAAGCGGCGCGCCCTGGACGCGGCGCGTCAGGCCTCCTGCCCAAAGCCCGCCCCGCGATGGAGAGATGCGATCCGTCACGGTGAGAAATGCATATAAAACGAGCTTTCTTTTTAAGGCGATCACATTTCTGAACAAAAATTTCTGTATAACAGGTTGTTAAAAATTCGCCGCTCCGTACGCGCAGATTTTTCGCCATTTTTTGCCAAAACGTTTATACGTCTATTTTTTGCTTTATATATCTGATTGTTAACTTTTCGCCAAAAACATGCAAAAGCGGCATTTCTGTCGTTTTTTTTAAAGCAAAATTCGAGGCAAGCGTTTGCAATTTGCCGTATAATAATTAAATGTGGCTTTTTTATAGGCTTGTCTTGATTTTTTTTGCGCTAGAATGGCCTCAGATCGTGGCGAACGGCATTTGCATGCGCCGCGTCTGCATTCAGAACCCCCTGCTGATCATTAAAGGGGGCGAGATTCAATTAGCAAAGGGATGAGGTTCGTTCAAGATGAGCGTGTCAAAGAGATTCAAAGACAAGAAGCTGACCGTTTCTTTTTACATGAAGAAGGAGGCCGCCCAAGACGCAGCCAAGATTGACCTCCTGTGCGAGCACAACGGCTGGCAGGCCGTCGCCATGAAGAAGCAGGCCAACGGCACCTTCCGCGGGTCCATCACCGTCAAGCTCGGCGAGAAGCCGTCCTACCAGTACAAGTTCAAGTACACCATGCCCGACGGCAGCGTGAAGTACGACAACGACTGGGATGCGGAGATGTACTGCCCCAACCCGTTCGGCGGCGAGAACTCGGTGTTTTCCGCCGTGAAGAACCCCGAAGGCAAGTGATCCACGCTTGCGCGGGGCGCGGCCCCCGCGCAAGCATTCCCGGCCATTCATCCTCCCGCGGACTGCGAGAGCAGAAAATTCCGCAGAAAGGTTGACATGCGTCAAACTCGCGTATATCATGCAACCACAATTTGACGCGGGGTGGAGCAGTCTGGTAGCTCGTCGGGCTCATAACCCGAAGGTCATAGGTTCAAATCCTGTCCCCGCAACCAATCATCAGCCGGTTTTATACCGGTTTTTTCATGCCCGGATTTCAGGGCCTTTTCAAAGATTTTCTGCTTTAATCACAATATGTTGGGCATTGCGCGTGCAGATTATGGCCATAGCGCCCCCGCTCTGCCCAGGAGCAGGGTTGAAGCTTACGCGAAGGAAGTCGGGCGCAAAGCAGGCCCCGGGGTGGGATGCGACGAAGGAGGAGAGCTCGCGGAAGCCTGCGTCGAAGTCTGCGCGATCCTCTGCCGTGAGGCTGTCGGGGTCCGAGCCGTCGAAGTACCCAGGCACCAGGGGCAGGACTATCTTCTTGATCGCAAGGTACTCGGAGAGGGCCTCCCTGAGGGCGCCGCGCGATGGACCTGGGTACGGCGACGCCGCCCTCACCGCATCGCTGAGGCACGACTGCACGTGGCGGGCAAGCTCCCCGGCCCTCTTAGGATCCTGTGCCATGACCTCGCTTAAATAGAATCTAAGGTTTAAATCGTAGTACTCAATGCCCTCCCTGCCCATCAGCCTGCCCTCCAAAGAACTCCTTGAGCGCGCCCAGCCCCTCCTTGTCAAGATCGGCATAGGGCTCGAAGCGCAGCGCCGCCGAGTTGATGCAGTACCTGAGCCCGCCCGACTCCTTCGGCCCGTCCCCGAAGACATGCCCGAGCCTGGTGCCTCCGGCCTTCGAGACCACCTCGATGAGGCGCCTGCCGCCGCGGTTGTCGGGGATCTTTGAAAGGACGCTGCGATCGATGGGCTTGGTGAAGCTCGGCCAGCCGCAGCCAGAGTCGAACTTGTCTGATGACAAAAAGAGCGGCGCGCCGGTCACGCGATCCACGTACACTCCCGCGGTCTTGGTGTCGAGGTACTCGCCGGTATACGGCGCCTCATCCTCTCCCTGCTGAGTGACCTTGTACTCAAGATCTGAAAGGGTGCCCAGCGCGTCTTCCCTGGCCTTTCCGGACAAGGCGTAACGCGCGGGATCAAGGGCCTCGAGGGCCTCTTTGCTTGCCATGAGCGCTCCTTCTGGCGCCAAGCGCCATGCTTTGAATCAAAAGAGGGGGATCGGCCGATCCCCCGTCGCCTGCCCGGGCTAGAGGCCGGGGGCGCGGCTGGCAGCAGCGCGCATTGCCGGCGCGCTGCAGAGCTTGGATGGGGATCGCCTTTGACACAGGCAAAGCCAGCCGCGCCTTCTGCAGGTGCAAGGGCGATTGTCGGACAGGCGCACATGCTTGTCCAAAACTGTTTTCCTATGATCGGATATAGGAGAAGGCTATTGCCTCAGCGCCTCCCCTCGTCCTGGCCGCGCTTCTTGGCGTCGATCTCGCGCCCGGCCTCGTAGAGGCTCAGGTACTTTGACGCCTCGTAGCCCATGTTCGCAATTGAGAGCCAAAGGCCGGCCCTGCCGTCAAGGAAGCCCATGCGGATCACATAGGTCTTGATGAAGAAGAACAGCGCCCTGAACGGGATCGAGACGAGCATGCAGCGCTTGCCGCGGGATGCGCGGTCGCGCCCCCAGAGCACCGGGTAGCTGCCCTGCTTGCGCCAGAAGTCCTCAAGCCTTGGGTAGGAGTAGTGCAAAAGCGGGTGCGTGAGCGTCACGACGCGCGATCCTTCAGGCAGCGGCACGTCCTCGTGCACCAGCTTCTCGTCAAAATCGGTGTGGCTGCGGTCGTAGAGGCGGCGCTTGCGGTCGGGGTACCATCCGCAGTGGCGGATCGGCGTGCCAAAGAGGTAGGTGAGCCTTGGGATCGCAACGACGCTGTCGCGTTCAAGCGACGGCAGGATCGACTTCAGCTCAGCTATGAGCTCAGGAGTCAGGCGCTCGTCGGCGTCGAGGTGCAGCACGAGATCGGTACCGGACTTTGAGACTGCGTAGCGGCGCTTGGGGCCAAAGCCTTTCACGCCGGCGGGGACGTCGATGACGCGCGCTCCCATGGCCCTTGCTATCGAGCAGGTGCCGTCGGTGCTGTGCTCGTCGAGCACCAGGATCTGCGCGCCCAGTGGCAGGGCGCTCTCCAGGCACTGCCTGATGTTGCGCTCCTCGTTGCATGTGAGGACGATTACAGTGAGGTCCATGGCTCTATCTCCATTCCACGTGGTGGGGAGAGTGTAGCGCAGGCAGGCGCAAAAAACCCGGCGCAAAGGCCGGGTTCTTTTGATGAGGCTGCAATCCTCAGGAGGATCAGACCTTCTCGCGAATGCGGGCGGCCTTGCCGGTGAGCTTGCGGAGGTAGTAGAGCTTCGCGCGCCTGACGTCGCCGCGGCGGGTGACAGTCACGGAGGCGATGAGCGGAGAGTGGGTCTGGAAGACACGCTCGACGCCCTCGCCGGAGGAGATCTTGCGGACGGTGAACGAGGAGTTCAGGCCGCGGTTGCGCTTGGCGATGACGTTGCCCTCAAAGGCCTGGAGACGGGACTTGTCGCCCTCGACCACGCGGACCTCAACCCTGACGGTATCGCCCGGGAAGAACTCGGGGATGTCGGTGCGAAGCTGCTCTTTCTCGAGCTCGTCAATGATGGGACTGCTGGACATTTGAAAATACCTGCCAATAAATAAAACAAAAACCTTCAGTTTCCCTTTTCGCGGAGGTACTCGGCCAAAAGCTTCGACTCCTCCTTGGTCAGGGTCCGCGACTTGATGAGGTCGGGGCGTCGCTCGTAGGTGCGCCCCAGCGACTGCTCAAGCCGCCAGCGCCGGATCCTTTCGTGGTCGCCGCTCATCAGAACCTCCGGCACCTTCAGGCCGTCGATGACCTCGGGCCTGGTGTACTGGGGGTAGTGGAGCAGCCCCTGCGCGAATGAATCCTCTTCGGCGTTCCGGATATTCCCGAGCACTCCGGGAACCATCCTTGAAACCGCATCGATGATGCACATGGCAGGAAGCTCACCCCCTGACAGCACGTAGTCACCGACCGATACCTCCAGATCGACTTCAGTCTGAAGGACGCGCTCATCGATGCCCTCGTAGCGTCCGCATACGAGGATCACCGAGCCCCAATCGTGGAATTGCGTGACCAGAGAGTGATCGAGCTGCACGCCCTGAGGGGACATGCAAGCTACCTTGGTTCCGGAGGGCGCGTCATGCCTGGCGGCATGGATTGCGTCGCGCAGCGGCTGGACGCTCATGAGCATTCCAGGCCCGCCACCGTAGGGCTTGTCGTCCACGGAGTGGTAGGCGTCGTGCGTGTAGTCCCGGGGGTTGTACAGGCGGACATCGATGAGTCCGTTCCTGCACGCCCTGCGGGTCACGCCCGACTCCGTAACCGC
This sequence comes from uncultured Aeromonadales bacterium, assembly GCA_902776275.1. Taxonomy (GTDB): domain Bacteria; phylum Pseudomonadota; class Gammaproteobacteria; order Enterobacterales; family Succinivibrionaceae; genus Succinivibrio. Next base: position 32,943 of record CACYPI010000011.1, on the reverse strand, counting down.
TGCGAACATCTCCGGAAAGAGCGAGACACAGCCGAACCACATCATATGGTCAGTAGTCCTCGCCCCACTCTACCCTAATCGTCTTCGAGGAGAGATCAACCTCCGTGACGATCGGGCCGGCGACATACGGAATAAGGATGCTGTCCCTATTGCCGGATGCCGGGCGGTCAGAGGGAGACACCTCCATTACGGGGGCGGCTCCGTGATCCCAGATTCTCAGCACTTTGCCGAGCATTGCGCCGTTGATGCCAACCACCTTGCAGCCTATGAGGTCCTGCAGGTAGATGGCGCCTTCGGGCGCCTTGGGCAGGCTCGAGCGCCTGATCCCTATTTCCATCCCCGCAAAGGCCTTGGCCTCCTCGGGGCTGGAGCAGCCGCACAGCTTGGCGATGAAGCCGCTGCCGTGCTCTGCGTGTTCTTCGACCCGGACCTCGCGCCATTCCTCCCCGCGCCGGCGGATGTACCATGGCGAGTAGTCAAAAAGGTCCTCGGGTCTGCTTGCGAAGGACTGGACCTTCATCCAGCCCTTCAATCCATAGGCCGAACCCAGCCGGCCCATGGGACGCGGTGAGTCGCCTGCCTTTTCAGCGGCAGGTGACATCAGGCCTGCGCGCCCTCAGCGGGGGCTTCGGCGGCCTTGGCCTCTTCTGCGGCCTTCTTCTCAGCCTCGGCCTTGGCAGCCTTCTTGGCGGCGACGGCCTTCTCGTGCTTCTCCTGCTTGGCCTTCATCACGGCCTCGACGCCCATCTCGTTCTCCTTGATGAGGCGCTTGACGCGATCGGAAGGCTGGGCGCCCTTGGCGATCCAGGCATTGATCTTCTCGACATCGAGGCGCAGGCGGACTTCCTTGCCCGAGGCGATCGGGTTGAAGAAGCCGAGCTGCTCAATGAAACGGCCGGAGGCGGCAAAACGCTGGTCGGCGACAATAACGTGATAGAAAGGACGTTTGTTGGCGCCTAAGCGACGTAAACGAATGACTACCATTTCGCATTACCTTTAAATGTGAACATTCCGCAAGCGGCGGAATGTTAAAACTACTAAAAACACAGTCGCACCATTATACTTGCCCAGACGCGGAAATCAAGGCTTTTTCGCGCCCGGGCATGGCGCCTAGCGGCCGGGCATGCCGGGGAAGCGGCCGGCGCCCATCATCGACTTCATCATGCCGGCCATGCGCCCGAGCTTGCCGCCCTTCATCTTCTTCATCATCTTGCTGATGCCGTCGAACTGGCGCAGGAGCTGGTTGACCTCGGAGATCTGGACTCCGGCGCCCATGGCGATGCGGCGCTTGCGCGAGGCCTTGATGATCTCGGGATGCTCGCGCTCCTTGCGGGTCATCGAGTCGATGATCGCGATCATGTGGTCGATCATCTTCTCGTTGAGCTTGCCCTTGACCTGCTCGGCAAGCTGCCCAGCGCCCGGCAGGTGCGAGAGCAGGCCGCCCATGCCGCCCATCTTCTTGACCTGGAGCATCTGGGCCTTGAAGTCCTCGAAGGTGAAGCCCTGCCCCTTCTTTATCTTGTCGGCAAACTTCCTGGCCTCGCCCATGTCGGTCTTGCGCTGCAGATCCTCGATGAGCGAGAGCATGTCGCCCATGTCGAGGATGCGCGAGGCGATGCGGTCGGGGTGGAAGGGCTCCAGGGCCTCGATCTTCTCGCCCATGCCGATGAACTTGATGGGCTTGCCGGTGATCTCGCGCACTGACAGGGCCGCGCCGCCGCGGGCGTCGCCGTCAGCCTTGGTGAGGATCACGCCGGTCAGCGGCAGCGCCTCGGCGAAGGCCTTGGCGGTGACGGCGGCGTCCTGGCCGGTCATCGCATCGACAACGAAGTAGGTCTCAATCGGGTTGAGCGCCTTGTGGAGCTCGGCTATCTCCTTCATCATCGCCTCGTCCACGGCCAGGCGGCCTGCGGTATCGACGATGAGCACGTCGTAGGCCTCAAGCTTCGCCTGCCTGTAGGCGGCGTTTGCGATGTCAACGGGCTTTTGCGAGGTGTCAGACGGGAAGAACCCCGCCCCGCACTGGGAGGCCAGGGTCTTCAACTGGTCGATGGCCGCCGGGCGGTAGACGTCGGCCGAGACCAGCATCACCTTCTTGCGCAGCCTCTCCTTGAGGTAGAGGGCGAGCTTGGCGGCGCTGGTGGTCTTGCCGGCGCCCTGGAGGCCTGCCATCAGGATCACCGCTGGAGGCTGGCAGGCGAGGTTGATGGCGGCGTTCTCGCCGCCCATCGTGTTGACGAGCTCATCGTAGACGGCGCGGATGAACTCCTGGCCCGGGGTCAGGCTCAGCGCCACCTCCTTGCCGAGGGCCCTCTCCTTGACCCTCTGGGTGAAGGACTTGACCACCGGCAGCGCGACATCGGCCTCAAGCAGCGCCGTGCGCACCTCGCGCATGGTGTCCTTGATGTTGTCTTCGGTGAGCCTGCCCTTGCCGCTGATGTTCTTGAGCGTGCGGGAGAGCCTTGCGGTAAGGTTGTCAAACATCCTGGTGCCTCATTTGGTGGAAAAAGTTTAAACCGCACCAATTGTACAATCTGCGCGAGCCAAGTTCATGCCCCGGGACCTTGGCAGGGGCCTGTGCATCTGGCATGAGGAGACAGCCTTCCTGCGCCTCCGCCTCAGGGGGCGCGGGGATCGGCTTGGCTTAGGACAGCCAGATGCGCCCTTCAAATATGGCAAAGCCGCCTTGCGGCGGCTTCGTTCAAAGCGTGCTGCTTTCAATAGTCGTATGCAAACTCCTGATCGCGGGCGACCACGTTGGGCGGCATGCGCTTTTGCAGCTCCTTCTCGAGGTACTCCTGCTTGAGCCTGCTGTACTCGTCGGTGTAGCTGGCGTGGTAGAGCCAGCTGTAGGCCTCCTCGTACATCGACGGCGTGCCGAAGCCCCGCACCAGCATGTCGGCCCAGCCGAGCCTGCCGGTCTTGGAGCCAAGCACCGCCGAGGTGTGCATGTAGCGCTCGGAGAGCTGGCGATCCTTGGGCACGAAGTAGCCGCGCTCGTAGTAGAACGCCAGGCGCTCGAGGGCTGGCGCGTAGGCGCTCTCGGCGGCGCGCTTCATGTAGGAGAGCCCCAGATCCTGATCCTTGGTGACGCACACCCCGCTTACGAGCATGTCGCCCCACGCGAACATGAAGGCCGGGATCTTAACGAGCCTGGCGCGATCCTCGATGTCCGGCGTGAACTGGCAGCGATCGTGATCGCGCACGACGGAAAAGAGCATCTGGTCCTCGATGATGCGGTTGAGCTGCTCGGTGGTGTAGACCTCGGTGTTGGTGCCGTCTTTCACGTCGGCGTCCTTGAGCGTGTCGAGGTGCTCGCGGGCCGCCAAGGCCTGGGAGCTGGTCACCGCGTCATAGGATGACTGCTGCAGCGCGAACGCGCAGCACGGCAGCATCGCGATGGCCAATGCCGCCGCAAGGCGCTTGAATCCCATGTCCCCTCCCTGAAGAATAATCTGATGCCTCTTGAACTTCATAACGGCACGGGGATGCGGATCTTTACGCCCGCTTGCCCCAGTGACAACGAAGGCCGCCTAGCGGCGGCCTTCAGCATCAATTGCGCTATTGGCGCTGCGGGTTACTTGTTCTCAGAGGCCCACTTCTTGCCGAACTCGACGCCCTTGGCGATGTTCTTCTTGAGGGTCTCGACGGCGCCTTCGATGGCCTTCTCCTCAAAAGCGGAGACCTTGCCGAAGTCCATGACCTTCTCCCAGCCGTTCTTGCCGAACACGACGCGCTGCGCGAAGAAGTCGGCGTACTTGGAGCCGGACTCGACATAGGCGTTCTCGGTGACGCCAGGACGGCCCTCGAGGCCCTCGACGATCTTGAGGGCGAAGCGGGCGCCGGCAGCAGCCATCGAAAGGGTGGCGGAGCCTGCGCCGGCCTTGGCCTCGACGACCTCGGTGCCGGCGTTCTGGATGCGGGTGGTCAGGGCGGCGACGCGGTCATCGGCGATCGCATCGTGGCCGAGCACCTGGGAGAGCAGCGGGATGATGGTCACGCCGCTGTGGCCGCCGATGACATTGATGCGGATGTCCTTCTTGGAGACGCCCAGCTCCTCGCCTAAGAAGGTCTCGGAGCGGAGGGTGTCGAGCACGGACACGCCGAACAGGCGGTGCGCGTCGTAGACGCCACGGGCCTTGAGCACTTCGGCGGCGATGGGCACAGTGGAGTTCACCGGGTTGGTGATGATGGCGATGCAGGCCTTCGGGGCAGCCTTGGCGACGTTGTTCACCAGGCCGGCGATGATGCCGGCGTTGATGTTGAACAGGTCATCGCGGGTCATGCCGGGCTTGCGGGCGACGCCGGCGCAGATCACGACCACATCGGAGTCCTTCACGCACTTCTGGATGGGATCCGGATCATTCGGCTTGCCGGAGAAGCCCTCGACGCAGACATCGGTGGGGATGTGGCTGAGGTCCTTGGCAACGCCCGGGGTGACCGGGGCGACATCGTAAAGGCTCAGTTCAGAACCGGCAGGAAGCTGGGTTTTGAGAAGTAACGAAAGAGGCTGGCCAATGCCGCCTGCGGCGCCTAAAACTGCAACTTTCATGAATGACTCCTATGAAAGATTCTTTTGACAAAAACCGCAGCCCTTGGGCTTTCGCGCTTCGCGCGCGCCACGGGAGCGGGACGATTCCTTATTTTGACATCCTTCCCCGCGCAAATGTGGGAGATCGCCAGCGATCCTAATACCGGACTCTGGTTGGTTCCTCCGGCTTCTGCCCCGCACTAGGCGGCTTGGGGAGGCAATCCGGGCATGTCATGCCCTTCGTCTTTAAACGATGGGCATTATAGCATCTGCGCCTTCAAGCGATCCCCGTCTTGGCGATGCAAGCATTTGACAAACATACATGAATTTAACATCGGCAAGGAAAAATCGCCGCATTTGCGGCACTTTCCAAGATGCTGTCTGAAAAAGGCCGCCGCGCGACCTGCCTCAGATGATAAAAATCCGCATCCTGAAGGCAAAAAAGCCCTGCCGCGCAGGCAGGGCCTTGCCTTGAAGGGGCGCAGCCCCTTCAAGGTTTTCGCTCAATCACTTTTGGCTGAAGTCCAAGAGCTTGTAGATCTCCTGCTCGCGGCCCTCAAGGCAGGAGGCCTCCTTGAAGTACTCCTCAGGGGTCGGCAGGGCTCCTATCTTGGCTGCGACGGAGGCAAGCTCGGCTGAGCCTAAGTAGCAGTTGGCGCCGTTGCCCAGGCGGTTTGGAAAGTTCCTCGTCGAGGTCGAGAGCACGGTGGCATTGTCGCGCACCCTGGCCTGGTTGCCCATGCACAGCGAGCAGCCGGGGATCTCGATCCTCGCGCCGGCCTTGCAGAAGATCGGAAAGAGCCCCTCATCGGAGAGCTCGGCACGGTCCATGCGCGTAGGCGGGGCCATCCACAGCCTCGCGGGGGCCTCGGCTTTCATGCCATCGAGGATCGCCGCGGCGGCGCGGTAGTGCCCGATATTGGTCATGCACGATCCGATGAACACCTCGTCGATCTTGGTGCCGGCGACCTCGGAGAGGAGCTTGGCGTCGTCAGGATCGTTGGGGCAGCAGACTATGGGCTCCTTGATCTCAGAGCAGTCGATCTCAAGCACCGCGGCGTACTTGCAATCAGGATCAGCTTCGATGAGCTCGGGGCTGGCAAGCCAGGCCTTCATCGCCTCGATCCTAGCCCTGAGCGCCTCGGCGCTCTGGTAGCCCCCGCGGATCATCGACTCGAGCAGCGCGATGTTCGAGCGCAGGTAGGCGCTGACGCTCTCCTTGGAGAGCCTCACCGAGCAGGCTGCGGCTGAGCGCTCGGCCGAGGCGTCGGCAAGCTCGAAGGCGTGCTCGACGCTCAGATCCTCAAGCCCCTCGATCTCGAGGATCCTGCCTGAGAACACGTTGACCTTGTTCTTCTTGGGAACGGTGAGCAGCCCGCGCTTGATCGCGAAGTACGGGATGGCGTGCACGAGATCGCGCAACGTGATCCCAGGGCGCCTCCTGCCCGTGAACCTCACGAGCACCGACTCTGGCATGTCAAGCGGCATGCTGCCGGTCGCCGCGGCAAAGGCCACGAGGCCCGAGCCTGCCGGGAAGGAGATGCCAAGCGGCATCCTGGTGTGCGAGTCGCCGCCGGTGCCCACGGTGTCAGGCAGGCACATGCGGTTGAGCCAGGAGTGGATCACGCCGTCGCCTGGGTGCAGCGCCACGCCGCCGCGGCTTTGGAAGAACTGCGGCAGCGTCTTGTGGGTCCTGACGTCGACCTTGCGCGGGTAGGCCGCGGTGTGGCAGAACGACTGCATCACCAGCGGCGCCTGGAACTTGAGGCAGGCAAGATCGGAGAGCTCGTCGCGGGTCATCGGGCCGGTGGTGTCCTGGGAGCCCACGGTGGTGATCTTAACCTCGACGTACTGGCCCGAGCGCACGCCCTGCATGCCGCAGGCGCGGCCCACGATCTTCTGGGCGCGGGTGAAGCCGCCCTCGCCCTTGACCTCGCGCGGCTTGGCAAAGGCCGTGTCCGGCCCCATGCCCAGGGACTGACGCGCCTTCTTGGTGAGCGCCTTGCCGATGATGAGGCTGATGCGCCCGCCTGCGCGCACCTCGTCTAGGAGCGTCGGGGTCTTGAGTGCAAAGCGGCAGAGCACCTCTCCAGACTCATGCGAGGTTATGGTGCCGTCGTAGACGTTGAGGTCGACGACGTCGCCCAAATTGAGCTTTGAGACATCCGCCTCGATCGGCAGCGCGCCCGAGTCCTCGAGCGTGGTGTAGAAGATCGGCGCTATCTTGCCGCCTGCGACGAAGCCGCCTTCGCGCTTGTTGGGAACGCCCGGGATGTCGCGGCCGATGTGCCAGATGAGCGAGTTGGCTGCGCTCTTGCGCGACGAGCCGGTGCCCACGACGTCGCCTGCGAAGAGCAGCGGGAAGCCCTTTGACTTGAGCTTTGCAATGAGGCTCAGCGGACCCACGGCTCCCGGCTCGTCGGGCTCGAGGCCCGGGCGGGCCATCTTGAACATGGCGCGGGCGTGCAGCGGGATGTCAGGACGCGACCAGGCATCGGGAGCCGGGGAGAAGTCATCGGTGTTGATCTCCCCCGGGACCTTGAACACGGTGAGGGTGATGGTCTTGTCAAGCACCGGCCTTGAGGAGAACCACTTGGCAGCCGCCCAGTCGGAGAGCAGCCCCTTGGCCGCCTCGACGCCCTTTTCCGCCAAAGCCGCCACCTCGTCGAAGGCATCGTAGACGAGCAGCGTGCCGCAGAGCGCCTCGCGCGCCTTCTCGGACAGCGGGCCATCGAGCAGCGCGACGAGCTTTGAGACGTTGTAGCCGCCCTTCATGCCGCCCAGGATCCCGACGGCGTCCTCGGGGCTTATGGCAGGGGAGGAGGTCTTTCCCGACGCTATGTCGTAGAGGAAGTCGGCCTTGACCTTCGATGAGGCATCGACCCCCGGGTTCACGCGGTTCTCAAGGAGGCCGCGCAGCTCCTTGGAGCTGCCCTCCGGCGGATTTTTGAGCAGCGAGCACAGCTCCTGCACCTGCGCCTCGCTCAATGCCAAGGGCGGGATGCCCAGGGCCTCGCGCGCTTGCTTCATGGCAAAGTAGTCTTTCAGATACGAAGGCATGGTTGTCCCCTGTTGCGTTCAAATTGCATGTGTGAAAAGGAAGTCAGCGCAGCGACGCGCGCACCCGCTCCCAGTCAAACCACGGGCCGGGGTCCTGCTTGCGCCCCGGGGCCACGTCGCTGTGCCCTGCGATGTTGCGTCCGATCGCAGGATAGCGGGCCCTGAGATCCGCTATGAGCGGGATCAGGCTTCCGTACTGCTCGGAAGTGTATGCACACCACGAGCATCCCTCAAGCTCGATTCCGACGCTGTAGTCGTTGCACTCTTTGTGACCATGATAGGAGGATCTCCCGGCGTGCCATGCGCGATCGTTGCACGAGACGTACTGGGTCACCTTGCCAAAGCGGTCGATGAAGAAGTGCGCCGAGCACTTGAAGCCTGCGAGGGCCTTGAAGTAGGGATGGGCATTGGGATCGATCCTGCCCGTGAAAAGCTGATCCACAAAGCCGCCGCCGAAGGAGTTGGGCGGCAGCGAGATGTAGTGGATGACGATGAGCGAGACCTCCGCCCCCTCGGGGCGGGAGTCGAACCAGGACGTGGGGACAATGCGGGCTCCTTCAAGCCAGCCGTCCTCCCTTATCGGCAAGATCAGGCCTGCAGCGGGGCTGCGTGCCTGGCGCCGAGGTACTCGACGCCCACCGAGCGCTCGTGCGCGAAGGTGGCAAGCTCGTAGTTGGCCGGATCGGAGAGCAGCGTGCGCAGGAGCATGTTGTTGAGCGCGTGCCCGGTCTTGTAGGCGCGGAACTGGCCCAGGATGGTGTGGCCGCTCATGTAGAGGTCGCCGGTGGCGTCGAGCATCTTGTGCTTGACGAACTCGTCGGGGTAGCGCAGCCCCTCGGGGTTGACGACGCGGTAGTCGTCCATCACCACGGCGTTCTCAAGCGAGCCGCCCAGCGCCAGGTGGTGGGAGTGCATGTACTCGACGTCCTTCATGAAGCAGAAGGTGCGGGCGCGGGAGACCTGCTCGGAGAAGGCCTGGCCGGAGAAGCGGTAGGCGAAGTGCTGCATCGCGGGATCCATCGCCGGGTGCTTGAAGCTGATGGTGAGATCCATGAGGAGGCCGGCTGCCGGAGAGAGCTCGGCCCACTTGTCGCCGTCCTCGACGCGCACCTTGCGCACGACCTTGATGAACTCCTTGGGGGCGTCGAGCTCGCGGATCCCGGCGCGGGAGAGCAGGTAGAGGAAGGGCTGCGACGAGCCGTCCATCACCGGCACCTCGGGGGCGTTGACCTCGACATGCAGGTTGTCGATGCCCAGCGCGCACAGCGCCGCGGTCAGGTGCTCGACCGTGGAGATCCTCTCGCCCTCGGGACTTACCAGCGTGGTGCTCAGCTGGGTGTCGCGGACGTTGTCTGCAGAGCACTTGATGGAGACGCGCGGATCGAGATCGGTGCGGGTGTAGACGATGCCCGTGCCCGCAGGAGCTGGTGAAAACACCGCCTTGACCTTGGCGCCCGAATGCAGCCCGATGCCGACCACGCTGACCGGCTTCTCAAGGGTTCTCTGTCTGACCATGTGAAAGCTCAAGCCTCCATGCTGCCCAAATCCGCGAGGGATCCTAACACGACTTTTGCACCTGCGGCACAGCGCAGAATTAGCAAAGCCGCTTTCAAGGCATCCCCCATGATACGCGAAGGCCTCCTGCTTTTTGCATGCAGAAGGCCTGACGATGTGCAATGAACCAGGGCCCAAGGCCCCGGTTTATGCATTATTCCGACTTGTTGCGGATGATCGGCGGGAGATCCCAAAGCCCGGAGTCATCGTCGCTCTTGGCGCCGCCGACCGGCAGCTCGGTGGGCTGCTGGGGCTCGCTCTGGGCGGTGAAGCCCATAGCAGGCGGGATCGAGGTGTTGCCGAGGTCGACATTCTCGATGCGGCCCTGCTGGACGCCGACGGTGAACGGCGACTTGGAGAGCTGGGACTGGATCACGCCCTGGGGCCTCTGCGCCTGGCCGATGCCGCGCGAGGTCATGGTGTTGAAGAAGCCGTTCTGGTTGATCTTCTCGATGTCGGCGCGGGAGAGCTCGTTGGAGCGGCCGGTGCGGGCGGCGTTCTCCTGCGGGTTGCTGTCCGAGGCGCTGATGCCGGTGATGAGGATGGTGATGGAGATCTCGTCCTCGGCCAGCCCGTCGTCGAAGATCAGGCCGAACTTGCAGTCGGCCTCCTCGTCGGCGTATGCCTGGACCGCCGACATGACGTCGGTCCACTTGGAGATCGGGAAGTTCGGGTTGGTGCGGACGTTCACGAGCAATCCTGCTGCCGAGGAGATGTCCACCGGCTCGATGAGCGGGGAGTGGATCGCGCGCTCGACCGCGTCCTCGACGAAGTTGGCGCCCTTGCCGGTGCCGTTGCCGATCATGGCGTGGCCGCGGCCGCGCATGACGGTCTGGACGTCGGCGAAGTCGAGGTTGATGTAGCCGACATGGGTGATCGAGTCGGTGATGCCCTTGACCGCGTTGAGCAGGACGTCGTTTGCCTCGTTGAAGGCGTTCATGATCGAGATGTTGGCGCCGAGGTTCTTCAGGAGCTTGTCGTTGTCGATCACGATGAGCGAATCGACGTGCTTGGAGAGCTCGGTGATTCCCGACTCGGCGTTGACCATGTGGCGCTTGCCCTCGAAGCGGAAGGGCTTGGTCACCACGGCTACGGTCAGCGCGCCGGTCTCGCGGGCGATCTCGGCGATGATCGGGGCCGCGCCGGTGCCGGTGCCGCCGCCCATGCCGGCGGTGATGAACACCATGTCGGAGCCCTGGAGCAGCTTCTTGACGTCATCGCGGCTCTCCTCAGCAGCCTTGCGCCCCTTGTTGGGGTCGCAGCCGGCACCGAGGCCGCCGGTCAGCTTGACGCCGATCTGGACCTTGCACTGGGCGGTGGTCTTCTGCAGGGCCTGCGAATCGGTGTTGATGGCGATGAACTCGACTCCCGAGATGCTCTCGTTGATCATGTGCTGCAGCGCGTTTCCGCCGCCGCCGCCGATCCCTAGGACGCGGATCTTGCAGTGGCTGGACGGCTGGATGTTCTGGTCCGGGGAGCTGTCTGATACCGACTCTACTCGAAAATCACTCATTTTTTGTCTCTCTTTAAAAAGCTATCCTGCGCGGCTTTTAATGGATTTGATTCCACATTATACGCATGGGACAGCACAAAAGCCCACGCTCGCGCACGCTTTTGCGTTGATTGTGCACCAAAAGACAATTTGAAGCAGCCAGAGGGCGGAAGGTTGGCCCTGGCGCCTTCAGAGCTCGCTCTTGGCCCAGTTGCTGATCCTGCTCATGATGCTGCGGAACCCGCCTTCCTTCTCCTCGCGGGCGCTCTGCTCGGTCATCTGCCTGAGCCTCTGGCTGTAGCCCTGGCGCAGCAGCCCCACGCAGACGGCGCGGTCGGGCGCGGCCATCTTCTGGATCTCAGGCTGCCCCATGCCGGCAAGCCCGCGCGAGGAGCCCACGCGGATCTTCACGCTGCTCTGCCCCTGCTGGTAGCCGCTGAAGGGCTGGGCGGCGTTGACGTTCAATAGCACCTTGTCAATGTTGCGCGTCATAGCGACGCCGCCGGTTAGCACGAAGCCCGCCGCCAGGTTGATGGAGCGCTCTGGCGTGGTGTTGACGAACTCCTGGATCCTATCCTGCACCAGCCTGAAGATGTTCGTCAGGTTGTTGTAGATGACCTGGGCGAGCACCTGGGTGCTGATGTCGCGGCGCGATCCCTCGTTGCCAGGCTCGCCGGGGTAGGACACCGCGGTGTTGATCTCCTCCTCGGTGAGGTAGCGGGGATCCGCCGAGCCGAACTTGATCTTGAGCTCCTCGGCCACGCTCATCGGCAGCCCGAAGGTCCTGGCGATGGAGGCGGTGATGGTGTTGCCGCCGTCGTCGAGGCCGAAGGAGAGCTTCAGGCGCTTGTTGTCGTAGACGGCCACGTTGACCGTGCCGCCGCCGATGTCGATGAGGCAGACGCCGATCTCCTTCTCGCCCTCGGTGAGCACCGAGTCGGCCGCGGCGATGCCGCTGTAGACGAAGCTGCTGGCGCGGAAGTCGGCGCCCAGCTGCGAGAGCACGTTCCTCACGTTGATCTCGTGGGCGCGGCGCAGCCCGATGACGTGGACCGAGACCTGCAGCCTCTTGGCGTACTGCCCCACCGGGTTCTGCACCTCGTCGGAGGTCTCGGTGATGTAGTTCTGCTGGATGGTGTGGATGATGTCGAAGTCGGACTCGGAGAAGTGCACGGCCGCGCGCGCGTTCTCGATGGCGCGCTCCTTGTCGGCCTCCGTGACGATGCTGTTCTGCACCGTCGAGCTGCCCTGCTCGTTGCACGACTCGATGAAGCAGCCAGGGACTCCGACCACGCAGCTTCTGAGGTTGAAGTTGTAGGCGTTGATGAAGCGGTCGACCATGCCGGTGAGCACGTGGCTGAGCTCCCCGATGTCGGTCACCGCCCCGTGCCCGACCCCGTGGGAGTACTCCTCGAGGTAGCCGAGCACGGTCACGCTGCCGCGGTCGTCAACCTGACCTGCGCACAGCCTTATCTTCGAGGAGCCGATGTCCAGCGCGAATATCACGTCGCCGGCTGCGGCGCCCTGAGCACCCTGCGGCTTCTGGCGCTTGTCGTCATTTCCGAAGATCTTGAACACTCTGCTTCCCTCCGGCATGCAAAGGCGCCCCTGCCGGGACGGGCGCGGGGACTCCGCCGCCCGCGGCGGCGCCGCGCTGCACTTTCTGCTCTTTTTGCTGGTCCTGCTGTCTTGGCTGATCCTGCTGGCCCGCCTGCGGGTCCTGCTCGTCTGGATCCTTCTTGCGGCCTACGGCGAAGCCCACGTCGTAGCGCAGGTCGACGTACTCGGTCGTTGAGAGGTCGATCCCGGAGCTGGGCAGTGCCCTGACGAAGCGCTTGAGCCTGTAGGAGGCGCGCTCGCGGCCTCTTCCGAGGATCAGGCGCACTCCGTTGGACAGCGTAAGTGTATAGCATCTTACCTGGTCAAGGTACAGCGCCACCATCTGCATGCCGCTGCCGTCCAGCGCCTTGATGAACTCCACCGCGCTGCGGTAGACGTCAGGGGCGAGGTTGTCGCGGAAGGCCCCAAGCCGCACCAGGGGCTCTGCAAAGCCGCGCAGATCTGGGTAGAACACCGCCTGCGCGCGAGCGTCGTAGAGCCCGCGGTCGTTCCAGTACGCCGCAGGCACGTGCTCGACCACCGAGACGATGATGGTGTCGGGCATCTTCTTTCGCACCACCACCCGGTCGGCCCAGGGGTTTGCAAGCACCGCCTGGCGTAGCTGCGCGGCGTCCACCGCGGCGATGTTGCGCCCGCCGGCAATGCGCCCGACCGTGTCGGCGATCCCGCGGCGCGTCATGTGGGTGAGCGCCCCGTCTATCTGCACGGAGCGCACCGGGAGCGACTTGCCGCTCTCGAGGAACGAGGTGAGGATCGAGTTGAAGTTCCAAAGCACGAAGCCCACGGCGATCGCAAACACGATCCCCGCTATGAGGTGTCCCTTGGTCTGGCGCCCCACCTGCCGCCCCCTGCGCTCAAGCCCTGGCCCAGCGCTCTGAGAGCGCCCTGGCCACGGCCGTGACGTTGCCCGCGCCCTGCGTGAGCACCACGTCGCCGTCGCCTGCGAGCTTCTCGACTATGCCTGGGATCTCGGAGGGATCGGCGGCATAGGCGGGCTCGCGGTCTGACTGGGCGCGGATGGAGCGGCACAGGTGCCTGGCGTCGGCCCCGGGGATCGGATCCTCCCCAGCCGGGTAGACCTCGAGCATCACGAGCTTGTCAGGCTCCTGGAGCACCTTCACGAAATCCTCGTAGAGATCGCGCGTCCTCGTGTAGCGGTGGGGCTGGAAGACCATCAGGATCTTGCGCCCCGGGAAGGCCAGGCGGGCCGCCGCGAGAGTTGCGGCGACCTCGGTGGGATGGTGGCCGTAGTCGTCCACCAGCGTGACCTTCCCCTTGGGGGTGATGAAGTCGCCGTAGCACTGGAAGCGTCGGCCGACGCCTGAGAACGAGCCCAGCGCCTTGACGATGGCCTCGTCAGGGATCCCCTCCTCGCAGGCCACCGCCGCGGCGGCCGCGGCGTTCTTGGCCATGTGCAGCCCCGGGATCGGCAGGCGGACCTCAAGCGGCCTGCCCGAGCGCCTTGCGATGATGAAGGTCGATCCCATGCCCTCCTCGCGGAAGTTCTCGACGCGGAAGTCCGCGTCCTCGGAGGTGCCGTAGGTGACGATGGCGCGCCCCACCTCGGGGATGATGTCGCGCACGCTCTGGCCGTCGATGCACAGCACCGCCACGCCGTAGAACGGCAGGTTGTGCAGGAACTCGACGAAGGTCTCGCGCAGGCGGTTGAAGTCGCCTCCGTAGGTGCCCAGGTGGTCGGGCTCGATGTTCGTGACCACGGTGAGCATGGGCTGGAGGTGGAGGAACGAGGCGTCCGACTCGTCGGCCTCGGCGATGAGGTAGCGCCCCTGGCCCAGGCGAGCGTTGGTGCCTGCGCTGTTGAGGAGGCCGCCGATGACGAAGGTCGGGTCGAGCCCAGCCTCGGCGAATATGGAGGCGATGAGGCTGGTGGTCGTGGTCTTGCCGTGGGTGCCGCAGACGGCGATGCCGTAGCGGAAGCGCATCAGCTCGCCGAGCATCTCGGCGCGGCGGACCACCGGGACGTGGAGCAGCCGCGCCGCCTCCACCTCGGGGTTGTCCTTCTTGATGGCAGACGAGACCACCACCACCGAGGCGCCCTCGACGTTCGAGGCCTTGTGCCCGATGAAGACCTCGCATCCGAGGTCCTCAAGCCGCCTGGTGTTGGCGCTCCTTGCGATGTCGGAGCCCGACACCGCGTAGCCCTCGTTGCGCATGACCTCGGCGATGCCGCACATGCCGGCCCCGCCGATGCCCACGAAGTGGATGCGGCGGATCTTATGCATCTGCGGGACGCTGAAACTAGGCGCGCCGCGCCCTGCCATTGCATTCTCTTCCATGTAAACAGTGCCGGCCCTACGAGGCCGCCTCCTCAATGATCCTCGCGCAGCGCTGCGCCGAATCGGTGATGGCGCACGAGAGCGAGGCCTCGCGCATGCGCTCGAGCCTGGCGCGGTCGCGCGCCAGGGTTTCAATCCTCTCTGCCAGGGCCTTGGCCGTCAGCGAGGCCTGCGGGCAGATGAACGCCCCGCCCTTCTCCTCGAGGAAGCGGGCGTTCTTGGTCTGGTGGTCGTCTACGGCCGAGGGCAGCGGCACGAAGATCGCCGGGATCCCCGCGCACGCGGCCTCGGACACCGTGCCGGCGCCGGCGCGGGCGATCAAAAGGTCGTGCCCCGCGTAAGCCCCTGCCATGTCGTCGATGAAATCCGAGACCTCAAAGCGGCAGGGCGCGCCCTCGTAGGCCTTCAGGACCTGCGCGCTGTTGCCCGCCCCGCACTGGTGGGTGACTTCGATCTCCCCCTCGGGGACGAGCTTGACCGCCTCGGGCACGAGGCGGTTTAACGCCTGGGCGCCCAGGCTTCCGCCTATCACGAGCACCCTGAGCGGCCCCTCGTGCGGGGCCTTGGGGCGCTCGTGCAGCGCGGCTATCTCCGCGCGCACCGGGTTTCCGACCACGGTGACGTTGCGCCCCTCGAAGGCCCCGGGGAAGCCCAGGAGCGTGCGCCTGGCGATGCGGAAGAGCAAGCGGTTCGTAAGCCCCGCCGCGGCGTTCTGCTCGTGCAGCACCACCGGCACGCGGCACAGGAAGGCCGCAAGCCCGCCGGGGCCCGAGGCGTAGCCGCCCATGCCCAAGGCGAGATCGGGCTTGAACGAGCGCACTACCTTGAGCGCCTCCCAAAGCGCCCTTGCCACCATGAAGGGGGCGAGGAGCTTGGCCTTCGCGCCGTTGCGCCTTATGCCGTGCACCTTGATGTAGGCGATGGGGTAGCCGTGCCTGGGCACCAGCTTCTCCTCCATGCGCCCGCGGCTTCCCAGCCACAGGATCTCGTGCCCGCGCGCCTTGAGCGCGTCGGCTATGGCGATTGCCGGGAAGACGTGCCCCCCGGTGCCGCCGGCCATGACGAGGATCCTTTTGCCCTCGCCTGAGTCCTTGACCGCACCAGTCTGTGCCATATGTTCCCTGCCTCCGCTTATCCGAGATCTATCTGGTGGTGCTTGAGCTCAAAGTCGATGCGCAAGAGCACCGCCACCGCCGAGCAGCACACGATCATCGACGAGCCGCCAAACGACACCAGGGGCAGCGTGAGGCCCTTGGTGGGCAGCGCCCCCGAGGCCACGCCGATGTTGATGGTGGTCTGCATGCAAAACAAAAGCCCGATGCCCACCGAGACGAAGCCCTGGAACACCGGCCCGTTCTTCAATATGCCAAAGCCGAGCCTCAGCGACTTGACGACGATGAAGAACTCCAAGGCTATCACCACGCACATGCCGATGAAGCCAGCCTCCTCGCCTAGGATGGCGGTCACGAAGTCCGTGTGCGCCTCGGGCAGGTAGCCGAGCTTCTGGATGGAGTTGCCAAGCCCCTGGCCCGTGAGCCCGCCGCGGCCGAAGGCCATCAGCGACTGCGTGAGCTGGTAGCCCGCGCCGAACTGGTCCGCCCAGGGGTCGAGGAACGAGGTCACGCGGCGCAGGCGGTAGGGCTGCGTCACCACCATGAAGATCCCGGCCGCGGCCAGCGCGGAAAGCGCCATGCCGTAGTAGATGATGGGCGATCCTGCGATCCACAGTATGCCCATGCAGATGGCGGCGATGACGACGCAGGAGCCGAAGTCGGGCTCCTCCAGGAGCAGCACCGCGACCACCGCGAGCAGCACCATGGGCTTTAGAAAGCCCTTGATCTTGGTGCGCACCTCCTCGATCTTGCGCGAGGCGAAGCTTGAGAAGTAAATGATCCAGCACAGCTTCATGAACTCGGCGGGCTGGACGTTGAAGACGCCCAGGTTTATCCAGCGCCTGGCCTCGTTCACGTTGCGCCCGACCACGAGCACGAGCACCAGGAGCAAGGCGTTCAAGAGCAGCATGTGCATCGCGTAGCGCTGCCAGATCCGCGTGGGCACCATCGCCGTGACGAACGCCGCGCCAAGGGCGACGCACATCGAGGCGACGTGCTTCTTCAAGAGGAAGAACTCGCTGCCGTAGAGCGACTTCGACTCCATCACCGACGCCGAGGCTATGAGCACCACGCTTACGAGCATGAGCAGCGCCGCAGCGCAAAAGAGCGCGCGGTCGTAGCCAGGTCCGCTCCTTTGGGCCATCATCAGCGCCCTGCTCCCTCGAGGCGCCTTACCATCCCCACGAAGATCTCCCCGCGCTCCTCGAAGCCTTTGAACTGGTCGAACGAGGCGCAGGCGGGCGAGAGCAGCACCGCCTGCCCGGGCCTGGCCTTGGCGCGGGCGTCGTTGAGCGCCTGGCGCATGTTCATGACGCTGTGGCAGCGCTCCTGGTCAAGTGCGAGGATCTGCGAGGCGTCGCGGCCGAAGCAGTAGACGTCGGTCACTTCCTTGCCGATGTAGCGGCGCAGCGGGCTGAAGTCCTGCCCCTTGCCAAGGCCGCCTGCCAAAAGCAGGATCCCATCGGGGTGCGCCCCGGCTAGCCCTTCGATGGCCGCCTGGGCCGAGGCGACGTTCGTCGCCTTGGAGTCGTTGTAGTAGGAGACGCCGTCGATGACGGAGACTAGCTGGCAGCGGTGCGGCAGCCCGGTGAAGTCGTCCAGCGCCTCAAGCTGGGCCTTGCGCGAGATCCCCGCCGCATCGCAGAGGGCCATGCACGCAAGCGCGTTCTGGTGGTTGTGGGCGCCGTAGATGTGCATGCGCGCGGTGTCGTAGACGGGCTTGCCCTTGACGCACAGCCAGGTCCGGCCGCCGTTTTCGACCATGATCCCGTAGTCGCGCATGTCGCTGCCGAACGAGGCGAAGACCTCGTGGGAGTCCTTGGGCAGGGTGCGCGGATCGTCGCGGTTGACCACGGCCTTCTCGCAGTTGCGGTAGATGCGCTGCTTGGCCTGCGCGTACTCCTCGATGGAGCCGTGGTAGCGGTCGAGGTGGTCCTCGGAGACGTTCAGGATGGTGCCGGCCTTGAGCTTCAAGCTCGAGGTGGTCTCAAGCTCGAAGCTCGAGAGCTCGAGCACGTAGAGGTCCACTCCGCTCTTGAGCGCGTCGAACACCGGGATCCCGATGTTCGCGCCCATCGCGGCGTTCACTCCGTCCTTGCGCGCCATGAGCGCGGTGAGCGTGGTCACGGTGGACTTGCCGTTGGAGCCAGTGATCCCGATGACCGGCACGCGCACCTCGCGCGCGAAGAGCTCGACGTCGCCGACCACCTCGGCGCCGTGGCGCGCGGCCTCCTCGACCTCGGGAGTGCTCGAGCTTATGCCCGGGCCCAGCACCAGCATGTCGTAGCCTGAGAGCGCCTTTGACGAGAACTCGCCCAGGCGCACATCCACGCCCGAGGGGATCTCGGAGATGCGCGGCGGCTTCTGGCGGCTGTCGAACACCGTCAGGGCCTTGAGATCATGCTTTATGAGGTAGCGCAGCGCCGACATGTTCGACACGCCGATGCCCAGCACGGCTATCTTCTTGCCGTTGAGGAGCTTGTTCATCCTTCCTGTCCTTCCTTCGTGTCAGCGCAGCTTGAGCGTGATGAGGCCGATGAGGACCAGCACGAGCGTGATGATCCAGAAGCGGCACATGACGCGCGGCTCAGGCCAGCCGCCTTTTTCAAAATGGTGGTGCAGCGGGGCCATCCTGAAGATCCTGCGCCCGCGCAGCTTGTAGGAGCCCACCTGGAGTATCACCGAGAGCGTCTCCATCACGAAGATCCCGCCCATGATGAAGAGCAGGAACTCCTCCCGGATCAAAACCGAGATGACGCCAAGCCCGGCGCCCAATGCCAGCGATCCGACATCGCCCATGAACATCTCGGCGGGGTAGGTGTTGTACCACAGGAACCCCAGCCCCGCGCCCACGATGGCCGTGCAGACCATGGTCAGCTCCGCTGCCTTTGGCAGGTAGGGGATGTAGAGGTAGCTTGCGATGTTGACGTTCGAGGTCGCCCAGGCCACGATGCCAAGCCCTGCGGCCACGGTGATGGTCGTGATGATCGCAAGCCCGTCCAGGCCATCGGTGAGGTTCACCGCGTTTGACGATCCGGTGAGCACGAGGTAGCAAAGCGGGATTATGAGGAAGCCTATGTCGGGCATGAACTTCTTGAAGAAGGGCACCACGAGCGTGGTCTCGGCGGGGGTCGAGGCGGTGCCGTAGATAGCGCAGGCGATGCCCAGCGCGGCCACGGACTGCCAGAAGTACTTGTACTTGGCGCGAAGCCCGTGCGGATCGTGCCTGACCACCTTGAGGTAGTCGTCTGAAAAGCCGATCGCCGCGTAGACCGCGAGCGTGATGACCGCGTACCAGGCGTAGGGGTTGTCGAGGCGGCACCAGAGCAGCACCGTGACGATAATGGTGCCGATGATGAGCAGCCCGCCCATGGTCGGGGTGCCCTGCTTCTTAAGGTGGGTCTGGGGGCCATCGTTGCGCACCGGCTGGCCGAAGTGGAGGATGTGCAGCCAGTTGATGACCTTGGGGCCCAGCGCCAGCGAGATCGCCAGCGCCGTGAACAATGCCATGACGGCGCGGAACGTGAGGTAGCTGAAGACGCGGAACGAATCCACATAGTTGCTCAGCCACTCGGACAGCATTACCAGCATCAGAAACCTCCAGCGCGCCTTACCGCTTCATTCACCCTGTCCATGCCCATGGCGTGCGAGCCCTTGACGAGAAAGCACTTCCTGCCAGGCTCCGCGGCCAGGGCCGCTGCGCGCGAGGCGAGCGCCTCGACGCTGTCAAAATGCTCGGCCCCGGGGCCGAACGCCGCTGCCGCGGCCTTGGCCAGCGGGCCTGCGCACAAGAACGCGTCGCAGCGCCCGCGGGCGTGCTCGCCGACTTTGGCGTGCAGTTCTTCTGCCTCATTCCCAAGCTCGCCCATGTCGCCGAAGGCCATGATCCGCCTTCCCGGGATGCCCGAGAGCACGTCGAGCGCGGCGATGACCGCGTTGTAGCTTGCGTTGTACGCGTCGTCGATGAGGCTCACGTCCCCGTGCGACTGCAAAAAGAGCCGCCCCTTCATCGGGGCGCCGCGCTCAAGGCCCGCCTTCAGCGCCTCAAAGGGCGCCCCGGTAACGAGCGCGAGCGCGCAGGCCGCCGCGGCGTTCATCGCGTTGTGCGCCCCAAGAAGCGGCAGCGCGGCGTCAAATGACTTGCCGCAGGCGCTGATGGTGAACGAGATCCCCTCTGCTGATGCCTTGATGCCGGACACGCGCGCGAGATCGCCCTCGTGCGTGCCGAAGGTGAACATCCTGCCTTGGGAGAAGGCCGAGGCGAAGTCGGACTTCCAGCACTGCGTCCAGTTGCTGTCGGAGGGCACAACGCCGATGCCGCCGCGGCCAACCACGTCCTCAAGGATCTCGCTTTTGCCCTCGTAGACCCCGCGCAGCGAGCCAAAGCCCTCGATGTGGGCCGCGCCGGCGTTGTTGATGAGCGCGGTGCCGGCCTTTACAAACTCGCAGGTGCGCCTGATGTCGCCCAGGTGGCTTGCGCCCTGCTCGATGACCGCGTACTTGGTGCCTTCCTCAAGGCGCAGCAGCGTCAGGGGCACGCCGACGTCGTTGTTGAAGTTCCCCGAGGTCGCAATCGTGCTGCCGCACTGCGAGAGGATCGAGGAGCACAGCTCCTTCACGGTGGTCTTGCCGCATGAGCCCGTGAGCGAGGCCACCTTGGCCTTGCACTTGGACCTGACGAGGGCGCCGCACAGCCCCAGGCCCCGCAGCGTGTCGGTGCAGATGACACAAGGCACGCCGGGGGCTTCAACCGGCCTTGAGACGAGCAGCGCCTTAGCGCCGCCTGCGACGGCCTTGCCGATGAAGTCGTGGCCGTCGAATTTCCCGCCCTTGAGCGCCACGAAGAGCGCCCCCTTGCACTTGCGCGAATCGGTGGACACCGCATGCACCGCGGCGTCGCCGCCCACGAGGGTGCCACCTGATATGGCGGCAAGCTCCTTCAGGGTGAAATCAATCAAGCTCCACCCCCTGGATCTTGGCCGCAATCTCGCGGTCCGAGAAATGGATCGTTTTGTCCTTGAAGATCTGGTAGTCCTCGTGGCCCTTGCCGCAGATCACCACGACGTCATCGGGGCCAGCCTTGGATACCGCATGCTCGATGGCCTTGCGGCGGTCGGTGATGCGCTCGACGTTCGCAGCCTGCCTCACCCCGAGCATCATGTCGTCGATGATGGTGTCCGGATCCTCGCCCCTGGGGTTGTCCGAGGTGAACACCGCCAGATCCGCCCCCACCGAGGCCTTGATGGCCATCAGCGGGCGCTTGCCGCTGTCGCGGTCGCCGCCGCAGCCCACGACCGCAATCACGCGGCCCTGCGGGTGGTGCTCGCGCGCAGCCTCGAGGGCCTTCTCCACCCCGTCGGGGGTGTGGGCGTAGTCGACCACGATGTCAGGATGCCCCTCCGCCCTGAAGCACTCCATGCGCCCGGTGACCGGAGCGCACTTGGGCAGCGCGGCGGCCAGCTCCTCGGGATCGTAGCCGCACCGCGCGAGCAGCGCGATGGCGCAGGCGATGTTCTCAAGGTTGAAGCGCCCAAGGAGCCTGGTCTCTACGCGCTTTATGACGCGCTCTCCCACCCTGAGGTCGAACTGCATGCCCCCGCGCAGGAACCTGGGCTGCTCGATGCGCACATAGCGCTCGGTGCCGCTGAAGGTGGTTGACTCGTCGGCGCTGTAGAGGAAGGCCGACTGGGGATCCTTGAGCGATCCCAGGATCCTGCGGCCCCACTCGTCAGATGCGTTGAGGGCGCAGGGCAGCCCCTGCATGAAGAGGCTCTTCTTGGCCTCGAAGTAGTTCTCCATCGTGCCGTGGTAGTCGAGGTGGTCGCGCGTGAGGTTCGTGAAGCCCACGCCCTCGAAGCTGATCCCCTTGACGCGGCCCTCGCTGATGCCGATGGAGGAGACCTCCATGGCCGCGGCCGCGGCGCCTTCGTCGAGCATGCGGCAAAGCGTGCGCTCAAGCTCGATGGGGCCCAGAGTGGTGTTGGTGGTCTTCCAGAGCTTTGGCAGAAAGCCGTTGCCCAGCGTGCCCAGCACGCCGCACTTGATGCCGCAGCGCGTCAGGAGCTGGGAGATGAGCCAGGCCGTGGTGCTCTTGCCGTTGGTGCCGGTGATCCCGAAGATCTTCAGCGACGAGGAGGGATCGCGGTAGAACCACTTGGCAAACTGCGCCGTGAACTCGGCATTGCAGCCCTTCATGCGGATGACCGGGATGGCGATCCCTTTGAAGGCCGAGTCTGGGACCTGGTCCTCGGCTTTTGCGAGTATGGCCGCGGCGCCGGCCTCCTGGGCCTTGTGCATGAACGAGTAGCCGTCGGCGTGCAGTCCTTTGACCGGGATGTAGAGCGCCCCCGGGCGCACCTCGCGGGAGTCGCGGCAGAGGTCTTGGATCTTGCGGTCCTCCCACTCCATCTTGACTCCAGCCATTTGGCAAATCTCTGATAACAAGCGCATTTAATTCTTTTCGTCCAGTTTCCTGTCGGGGGGTACATTATACAGTTGCAGTGCGCGCGACATGACATCGCGGAACACCGGGCCGGAGACCAGGCCGCCGTAGAACTTGCCGGCCTTGGGGTTCTTCATCACGACCACCAGCGCAAAGCGCGGCGCGGACAGCGGGGCGAACCCGGCGAACGTTCCGATGTAGCTGTTGCCGTAGCCGCCTGCCACCGCGATCTTCGCGGTGCCGGTCTTGCCGCCGACGCGGTAGCGGCTGATGGCGGCCTTGCCGCCGGTGCCTTCCGCGACCACAGTCTCAAGGGCCTGCTGCATGTAGGCAACCTGCCTGCGGTCGGCAACCTGCACGGCCTTGGGCGGCTTTGAGAGCCTCAAGATGGAGACGGGCAGGCGCGCGCCCAGGTTGGCGAGCGTCGCGTAGCAGGAGGCCAGCTGCAGGTTCGTCACGCTGATGCCGTAGCCAAATCCCAGTGTCGCGACGTCGATGTCGGCCCAGAACTTGCGCCCCTCGCCCAGCGTGCCGGCGTTCTCGCCCAAGATCCCCGACTCGGTGCGGCTGCCGAATCCAAAGCGCTTTAGGACCTCGACCGACTTCTGGGGGCCCAGGGCCATCGAGATGTGGGCCATGCCGGTGTTCGATGAGTACTTGATGATGTCCAATAGCGTGCCCGAGTCCATCATGTGGCTGTCGCGCACCACCTTGCCGTCGACCTTGAAGGGCCTGGTGTCGTAGACGTGGTTCCAGTCGGTGGCATGGCCTTCGAGCGCTGCGAGCGCGACCACCGGCTTGATGGTCGACCCCGGCTCGAAGATGTCGGTCACCGCGCGGTCCTGGGCGTTGGCGCTGTCGAACGACGATCTGACGTTGGGGTCGAACGAGGGGCAGGAAACCATGGCCAGCACCTCGCCGGTCCTCACGCTCATGAGCACCGCGGTGCCGCTGTCCGCGTCGTTCTCCTCGACAGCCTCCGAGAGGCGCTCGTAGGCGTAGCTCTGCAGCCTGCTATCGATGCTCAGCATCAGGTTGCCGCCGGCCGTGCCGGCCTTGACCACCTTGAGGTTCTCAATGATGCGGTCGAAGCGGTCCTTGTTGGCCACGCGCGCCGAGGCGCTCGAGGTCAGGTAGCGGTTGAAGCTCTGCTCGATGCCGTAGACGCCGTTGCCCTCGCCGTTGAGGATCCCCACCAGCGGGGCGCTCTCGGCGCCCGTGGGATAGAAACGGCGGTAGCTGTCGTTGAGGATGATCCCGTCGCCGCCGAGCTTTGAAAGCTCCTTGGCCTTCTCCTCCTCCAGGTAGTGCTTGAGGTGGACGAAGCGGCGAGTCGGATCCTTGACCTTGTCATAGAGGATCTTCGGGTCGAGCTCCAGGATCTGCGCGATGCGCGCCATCGCCTTCTGGTTGTCGTAGGTGCCGTTTTCATGGAGGAACTTGGGGTCGGCGTCGACGGTCTTGACCGGCACCGAGATCGCGAGGATCTTGCCGGAGCGGTCGGTGATGAGCCCGCGCGGAGGCTCGTAGTGATAGCTGCGCACGACGCGGGCGTTGCCCTCGGCGATGAGCTTCTCTGGATGGAGCACCTGGATCCACAAGAGCCTGCCTACGAGGAACGAGAGGCAGGCTGCGACCACGAGCCAGACTACGAACATGCGCAATCCGCCTGCCCGAAAGATCTTGGTGGTTGAGCTGATGTCGGGGATCATTTTCTAGCGGCTGAGGGTGACCACGATCTCGGCCTCGGTCTTTGGCTGGACCATTCCAAGCCTCTCCGTGGCCGCCTGGCGCACGAGGCCCTGGCGCTCGAGCTGCTGCTTGCGCGCCAGGAGTTCCAGCCAATCGTTGTTCAAGGCATCGTTGCGCTCGCTCACCGCGTTGAGCTCGGCAGTGAGCGAGCGCGTGACCTGGACCTGGTAGGCCTTTCCGACCGCCAGCACGCAGGCTGCGAGCGCGAGGATCCAGACCAGGGAGTTCCTGGCCATGTCCTTCAGTATGCACGGCACGAGAGCCGGGTGCCTCACGGCCACCGGAGCGCCCTGCTCAAGCCCGGTTATGGGGGCGGTGCTGTCGGCTCCTGCGCCGATCTCGACCACCTTGCGCGCTTTCGCGCCTTCCTCAGGAGTGCTCTCTTCGCGCCCTTCGGATGATCCTGCCTGAATGCCGTCTTCATCGTCGAAGACGATCTCCCTGGCAGCTGCACTTTGCATTTTTTATTCTCTCAAAGCCGCCTGGCCACCCTCAGGGTGGCGCTTCTGGATCGGACGTTGGCCGCGCATTCCTCCAAAGAGGCTTTCACGCTCCCGCCCACCGGCTCCATGGTTGCTGTAGCAAGGCGCATTTTTTCCGCCGCCTCCGCAGTCACCGGGAGCCCCTTGGGGAACTCGGCGCCGCGTGACGACTTTCTTATAAAATTCTTGACGATGCGATCCTCGAGCGAGTGGAAGCTGATCACGCACAGCCTCCCTCCGCTTGCGAGAACCCCGGCGCTCTGCTCAAGCGCCGACGAGAGCTCGTCGAGCTCCCCGTTGACCGCGATCCGCAAGGCCTGGAAGCAGCGGGTGGCCTTGTTCCGCCCGTTGCCCGGCCCCGGCACCACCCTCGAGATGAGGGAGGCGAGCTGAAGCGTCGTCTCAAACGGCGCCTTCTGCCGGTCATGCACTATGGCAGATGCGATCTTCGCGCTCATGCGCTCCTCGCCATAGTCGCGGAAGATCCGCTTCAATTCCTCGTAGCTTGCCGTATTGACGATGTCCGCGGCGGTCCTGCCGCCTTCCTGGTCCATCCTCATGTCCAAGGGGCCGTCGCGCTCGAACGAGAACCCCCTTGATGCATCGTCTATCTGCGGCGAGGAGACCCCGATGTCCATGAGGATCCCGTCTAGCCGCCCGGCGATGCCGAAGCCCTCGCAGACCTTCGTGAGATCCGCGAACTCGGCATGCGCGATGGCAAAGCGCGGATCGTCGATCTCCCTTGCGGCGGCCACGGCCTGAAGATCGCGATCGATGGCATAGAGCCGCCCCTTAGGCCCCAGGCGCTGCAGTATCCCGCGCGAGTGGCCGCCGCGCCCGAAGGTCGCGTCAAGGTAGATGCCGTCCTCCTTGATCGCAAGGGCTTCCATGGCCTCGTTGAAGAGCACCGGTATGTGCGTGAACGCCATCAGAGCCTCAGGCTTCCCAAGCCCTCGTGGGATGGGAAGCTCTCCATTGCCTTCTTGAGCTCCTCCTCGTCGCGGCGCTGCTGCTCCTCGAAGGCCTCGCCGCCCCACAACTCGAACTTGTTGTTAAAGCCGATGAGCATGGCCTTGCGTCCGATCGCGCCCTTTGCGCGCAGCTCAGGAGGCAGCAGGTAGCGGCCCTGCGAGTCAGGATTGACCGCGACCGCGCTGCCCAGCACCACGCGCTGCACGATGCGGCAGAGCGGATCGGTGAGCGAGGGCAGCGCGCCCAAGTCATGAACTGCGCCATCCCATGAGCTCATCGGGTAGATCCAAAGGCAGGGATCGGTGAGCGAACGGGTGAACACCAGCTCGCCGTCGCCCTCGCGCTGCAGGATCTTGCGGAACCTCATGGGCATGGCAAAGCGGCCCTTGTCATCAAGGGCAACCTCGCTGGTGCCGCTCAAGAGGGGCGCTTGGGCCATCTCAACCTGCCTTGCACATTCCGCCACAATCTTCCACTTTATGCCTGTGAGTGTACAAAAACGTCATTTTTTATGCAATAACGCGCCCAGGTCTTAGAGCTTGCGGCAATGGCGGCGCAAAGTGCTGTCGCGCCAAGGGCGGGGATGCCCTGCAAGCGCTTGCGGAGTTTTGCCTAGGCGTGCGGGATTTTTTGCAAATGGGCGATTGGATCGCCTTTTGCCGCTGGGTTCTGGCGGGAATGAGGGACTTTGCGCGCAAGCGTGTGCAAAAGCGTTAATGCGATCACGGAATTGGATTGCGCATACATGGAAAATGCGGGTCCGTGGCGCCTGCGCGCCTCCGGATCCTAATGGTTCTGAAGCTTTGAATCGGGGTTCGGGAACGCGGGCGGCGCCGCGACCGTTTCCTTTCTTAGAATGGATTGAGCCAGTCTGTAAGCCGAGTTCTGTGCTGCAAGCAGCGGCAGCCATTCCTCTAGGCCCTGGATCGCTCCAGGGCTCAAGCAATCAACCCGCCCCAGGCGCGGACCACGCCATATGAGGCCTATTTGATCTTGCTCCGGGCGGAGTTTTCCATGCCCCATGCCATTGCTGGATGGGCGGTGCGCTCTTGCCGCACCTTTTCACCCTTGCCTGCAAGCAGGCGGTTTGTTTTCTGTGGCACTGTTCGTGGGCTTGCGCCCCCCAGGAGTTACCTGGCACCCTGTCCTATGGAGCTCGGACTTTCCTCCCCCGTCGACCGTATGCCCGAAGACACGCGTCCGCGGCAGCGGCTGCCCGACCGGCTCGCCGCCATTATACAGGCACACGGGGATTTTTAAGCACAACCGCGGTTTTTTAAAGGAACCCCTTAAGAGTCCTGCCCCCCATCCCCCGCCTTTGCGCCCTTGAGCGTCGAGGCGTACTCGTAGAGGTCGCGCCTGCGCGAGCCGGTGAGATCGGCGACGACCGATGAGACGGTCTTGGCGGTGGCCCCTTTCATCAGCGCGGCCACGGCCGCGCGCGCCTTCTCAAGCCCGGAGTCTGACTGCTCCTCGGCCTTGCCCACCACCACCACGAACTCGCCGCGCTGGCGGTCGGGATCGGCATTGAGGAAGGCTGGAAGATCGCGAGCTGGCATCCTGTAGACCGACTCGAAGGCCTTGGTAAGCTCGCGGCAGACCGCCACGGGGTGATCGGGGATGATCTCTGCCATGACCTCGGAGCTCTTGAGGATGCGGCGCGGGGACTCGTAGAAGACCTCGGTGCAGTCCGAGGAGGCGAGTTTTCCCACGCGATCGCGCAACTCCTTGTCCTTGACCGGGAGGAAGCCGTTGAAGCGAAAGGCGTCGGTGGGCAGCCCCGCGCACTCGAGCGCCGTGATGGCCGCGCACGGCCCCGGGAGCGGCACGACCTTGACGCCTGCCTTGGCGCAGGCGGTCACCACGCGGTAGCCCGGATCGTTGATGAGCGGGGATCCCGCGTCAGATATGAGGGCGACGCTGCCGCCGCGCTGCACCTCATCGATGATCGCCTCCGCGCGCGCCTCCTCGGTCTGGTCATAGCAGCTGATCATGCGCGCAGGGGCGATCCCCAGACGGTCAAGCATCGCCTTTGAATGGCGGGTGTCCTCGGCGGCGATGAGCGTCGCCTCCTTGAGCACGCGCACGGCGCGCATCGTGATGTCCTCGAGGTTGCCTATGGGGGTCGGCACTATGTAAAGGGCGCTGTCGAGCATTGCTAGCCTGTCCTCTCATTAAGGAGTTTGCCAAGGCGCCCGAAGGGGCGCCTTGGCACGGTTGGGAATGATATCAGCGCCGCGGGGGAGCGCCCCCATCTGATGCTAAAATATGCCGCGTCAACCCATGTTCAGGCCCGGCGCTGAAGCTCCCGGGCGCAAGTTTTCGGACGGATATGTTGAAAGCCAAAAAATCCAAGCTCAGCGCAGCCCTCTGCGCGGCAATGACCGTGTGCGCCCTGGCCCTGGCCGGGTGCGGCAGCACGGAAAACCAGTCCCAGGCTTCGGTCGCGCAGGCCTTCGGCCAGCTCGACCGCTCGGCCGATGAATACAGCGCCATGGCCGACGCCGCCACCGACGACAGCCGCTTCAACGCCCTGATCCTCCTGGCCCGCTCCCAGATAGCCGCGGGCAATGCCGACGGCGCCAGGCAGGCCATAGCCTCAATGGAGTCCGAGGCCCAGAACCAGATGGAAAAGGACGAGGCCTCGATCATCAGCGCGCTGCTGCTTGCGCGCACCGGCAACGACGAAGGCGCCGCAGCCGCCCTTTCCAAGGTCGGCTCGGCCGCATTGCCCGAGAGCGCGGCCAGGTACTACTACCTGCTTGACTTCTCGGTCAACGAGAAGGCTTTCGCCAAGACCAAGAAGGCCGCCTATGCCGATCAGGCCTTCTCAAGCGGCAAGCAGCTGCTGCCGCTCGTGCAGGGCGAGGACCGCCTGACCGTGCTGCGCCGCATCGTCGCGCTGCTCGATTCCGAGGGCTCCGCGAAGATTGCCTCCGGCGCCTCCGCAGGCGGCGACGATGCCGCGTTCTACGAGTACGCCGCCATCGACAGCTCAAGCTCCGAGCAGGCCAAGTCCCAGCTCTTCTCGCAGTTTGCCCAGAAGTACCCCGACCACCCGCTGGCCGCGCTCATCAGCGCCGACGGCCTGGCCGCGCAGGGCGCGGCCGCGTCCTCCGACACCGCCGAGGCCGAGCCTACTAACGAGGACAATGGCGAGGCGGTGCCCGCCAACGTGAGCGGCGTCTTCAAGATCGCCCCCGACGCGCGCGTCGCCGTGCTGCTGCCGCTCTCAGGCAGGTTCGCCCAGGCCGTCGGCGAGCCGGCCAAGCTCGGCGTGATGGCCGCGCTACAGCAGCGCCACTCCGACCTCAGGGTCACCTTCTACGACACCGCAGCACACAGCGTGGCCTCCATCGCCTCGGAGATCAAAAACAACGGCACCGCGCTGGTCATCGGCCCGCTGCTAAAGCCCGACGTGGCGGAGTTCAACGCCCAGGGCCTCGACATCCCCTCGATCGTGCTGAACACCCCCGAGGGCGCGCGCCCGAACAACCAGTGGCACTTCGATCTGGGGCCTGACTACGAGGGCGCCCTCGCCGCCGCCAAGGCAGCGCAGGACGGCGTGAAGAAGGCCGTGGTGATCTACACCCAGGGCCGCGCGCAGGCCCGCGCCGCCAACGGCTTCATCAAGGGCTTCCAGGGCCGCGGCACCGCCGCGCAGTGCCCGATCGCCGACGCCGCCAACGCCACGCAGGCAGTTAAGGGCTGCAGCCTCGACGGCGCCCAGGCCGCCTATGTCGCAGGCTCGGCCGCCGACGCGGTGAACATCCGCGCAGGCCTCCCCTCCAGTCTCAGGGTCTACCTCACCGACGGCAGCTTCGAGGGCTTCAACAACTCCGGCCAGCAGCTGGCGCTCAAGGGCACCATGCTCGGCGACATGCCCTGGCTACTCTCCGACAGCGCGCTCAAGCAGACCTTCATGAAGAACATCCCCAAGGCCAACTCCCAGGCCCAGCGCGTCTTCTGCGCAGGCTACGACGCGGTCTCGCTGGCGTTGCTGATGCCCGAGCTTGCCAAGGACAACAAGGATGTCCTGCACGGCCTGACCGGCGACATCAGCCTAGGCCAGAACGGCCTGGTTGAGACCGCCCCGATGTGGGTGGAGCTTGGAAAGCTGCATGACTGATCTTTGCTGACAGCCCCTGACGGAGCAAGCGGGGAGCCTTTAAGGCTCCCCGCTTTGTTTCTGCGCGTGGCGCAAAAGAAAGCGCCGGGGCGTTGTGCGTCCCGGCGCTTTTGGTCAGGGAAAAACTCAGGCGGCGCTGGCCTCCTGCGCGCGGGGCTTTCTTGCAAAAAGCGGCGCGAGCACCAGTCCAAGCTCGTAGAGCGCGATGATCGGCAGCGCCAGAAGCAGCTGCGAGGCGACGTCCGGCGGGGTTATGACCGCCGCGGCGCCGAAGGCCAGCACGATGAGGTAGCGGCGGAAGCGCTTGAGGCCCTTCACCGAGGCGATGCCGGAGGATGCGAGCAGCACCACGGCTATGGGCACCTCGAAGGTCAGGCCGAAGGCCAGGAAGAGGTGGAGCACGAAGCTGATGTAGGAGTCGATGTCCGGGGCGAAGCTTATCGACTCAGGAGAGAAGCCTGCGATGAACTTGAAGAGGAAGCCGAAGACCACGAAGTAGCAGTAGGCCACGCCGCAGGCGAACATCGCCAGCGTCGAGAGCACCAGCGGCAGCACCGCCTTCTTCTCGCTCCTGAAGAGCCCGGGGGAGACGAAGGCCCAGATCTGGTAGACCGTGAACGGCAGCGATGCGAAGAACGCCGCGAAGAGCACGACCTTGAGCGGGGCGAGCACCGGGGCCACCACGCCCACTGAGAGTAGCTGCGCCCCAGCAGGCAGCGCGTCCATCAGGGGCTTGGAGGCCAGATCGAACAGCGGCCGCATCATCGGCATCAGCGCCGCGGTGCAAACCGCTATTCCCAGGAATATGTACATGAGGCGGCGCCTGAGCTCGCGCACATGCGACATCAGCGGCATCGCGGCATCGCCCTCTGCCATGCCTTGCTTCATGCTCGTGCGATCATCCATACGCGCCTCCTCCTATTTGCCGCACTGCGCCTTGAGGCGCCCGATCTCCTGCTCCAATGCCTTGACACGGCCCTGCAGATCCTTGATCTGCTCGTCCTGCGTGTAGGCAGGCGGCTTGGGCCAGGAGGGCTTCCTGGGGGCAGGGGCGGCATCAGCCTTTGCAATACCCGCCGCAGATGGGGCCTTGGCCTCGGATGCGGCCTCCTCAAGGCCGCGCGCGGCGGCGGTCCTGAAGTCGAGCATGTTGCCGCGCACGCCCGCGGCGGCCTTCCTCACATCCTCAAGATCGAGCTCGCGCTCGCACTCGCGCAGGTAGCCACGAATCCTCGAGAAGGCCCGGCCCATCGAGCGCGAGGCCTTGAGAGTCTTCTCAGGGCCGAGCACCAAAAGCGCCACGGCCAGGAAGACGGCCACCTCGGGAAAGCTCACCCCCAGCATGATCCCGCCTCACTTCTTCCCGGCAGGGGCCTCGGAGGCGGCGGGGGCCTTGGCATCGGCTTCGCCGCCCTCCTTCATGCCGTCCTTGAAGCCGCGTATGGCGCCCCCAAGATCGGAGCCTAAGTTCTTGAGCTTGCCGGTCCCGAAGACAAGGGCCACAACGACAAGCAGGATCAGCCAGTGCCAGACAGACATCGCACCCATGATTTTCTCCTCCGGGGCAGGGCCCCTTTCAATTGATCTCTGATGTGATGATTGCTCATTGATGTGAGAGCTTCAACAAAAGTTGGGTCTTCTGCCCGCTACGGTGCGAAGCATGCTCCATTTGGGCGGCGGGGGTGCGCTTTGCCCACGGATGGGGCAAAGGCTGATGCAGCGTGGCTCCGGACGGCCGCGCGCGCCCGTCTGCTGATTTGTCTAGGAGCGCTGAAGGCTGGGATCAACCAGGATTTTGGTGTATCAAAATGTTGCAGCTTGTCTAAAAACAGCTTATTTGATGTGCAAAATGCAACATTTTGATGGTTGATTTTGAGAGATCCAACAAAACTTCGCTAGCGTGTGCTACTTTGAAGTCGTTTTTGGTGAGTTCAACAAATTTGAGGACATGTCATATGGCACTTAAATCAATCCTATCAATGAATGCCTTTGATCCTGAAAACCTCGACAAGCTTGATCCTGAAACCCGCGCCGAGACGGCGCGCCGCCTCAAGGTCTTCGGCTCGGCCTCGGTGCTCTTCTTTCAGGAACCTATTGAAGTCGTGAAGGGCGAGGGCTGCTACCTCATCGACCGCAAGGGCGAGCGCTTCCTCGACTGCTACAACAACGTAGCCTGCATCGGCCACGGCCACCCGCGCGTCGCCGACTACGTCTCAAAGCAGATAAAGCTCGTCAACTCACACACCCGCTACCTGAGCAAGATCGTGGACGACTACGCCGAGAAGCTCCTCTCGACCTTCCCCGCCCCGCTCTCGCAGCTCACCTTCACCTGCACCGGATCCGAGTCCAACGATCTGGCGCTGCGCGAGAGCTTCTACTTCACCGGCGGCAAGGGCGTCATCGTCACCTCGGGCGCCTACCACGGCAACTCCTACCTCACCACCATGGTCTCTCCTTCGACCTGCAAGGACATCAAGTCCTGCGACTTCGTCGAGCTGGTGCCGCCGCCTGACACCTACCGCGTCCCCAAGGACCAGCTTGCCGACAAGTTCGCCTCCGATGTCGAAAAGGCCATAGGGAGACTCGAGGCCAGGGGCGTCAAGCTCGCCGCGATCCTCTTTGACGACATCTTCTCCTCAGACGGCGTGTTCTCCGATCCGGCAGGCTTCATCAAGAAGGCCGTCGACGTCGTGCACAAGCACGGCGGCCTGTACATCGCCGACGAGGTGCAGCCTGGCTTCGGCCGCACCGGCAAGATGTGGGGCTTCCAGCGCCACGGCGTCATCCCCGACATCGTGACCATGGGCAAGCCGATGGGCAACGGCTTCCCGATGTCAGCCTGCGTGACCCGCCCTGAGATCATCGATGCCCTGAGCCGCTCCACCGGCTACTTCAACACCTTTGGCGGATCGCCGGCCGCCGCGGCAGCCGGCACCGCGGTGCTCGAGGTGTTGAACGAGGATGGCCTCATCCCCAACGCCGTGAAGGCAGGCGACTACCTGAGGGCTGGCCTGCGCGAGCTGATGGCCGAGCATCCTTGCCTGGGCGACGTGCGCGGCGCCGGCCTCTTCACAGGGCTTGAGATCGTCAAGGATCCCATGACCAAAGAGACCGATGCGGTCAACTGCACGCTGCTCGTCAACAGGCTGCGCCACCACAACGTGCTCATCGGCTGCTGCGGCTCCAACGGCAACATCCTCAAGATCCGCCCGCCCCTCCGCTTCTACGAGAAGGACGCCGACTTCTTCCTGGACAGCTTCAAGAAGTCGCTCAAGGATCTCAGCCTCTGAGCCTCCTCAAAGAGCCTTGGAAGGCCCCTGGCGCAAGCCGGGGGCCTTCTTGCTTGAGTCCATGCCGCCCCAAGGCGCATCCGCAGGACCATTGGCAGAAAGCATGGAATTAGACAATATGAAGCGACCCCACTGATGCAAGAATCGTGGATTTACCCTTAAAATGTTCGTGAAATCAACAAATGCGGGAATTACCGCATGCAAGAGGAA
>CACYPI010000010.1 GCA_902776275.1 uncultured Aeromonadales bacterium | reverse complement strand
TCCATCAATTAGAACCTGTTTTTCAAAGAACGCCCGGCAGGCCCTGCTGCCTGGAAAAAAACATCTCATGCCTCAGGCGAAGCGTGATCTGGATCGGCTAGTTTTTTTGACCGTAGATTTGGGTTTGCGGGAACATCACGCCCAGCGAAGAGATGCAAAGCAAGATAGGCGACTTTGGCCTGCTCCCGCAGCAGGATCGCGTGCAGGCCCTGATGTTCATGTGCAAGCTTTCCCCGCTGGCAATTCTCACGGAGATCCAAAGCAGGCAGAAGGAAAAAGCTCCTGTCAAGGCAGTCACGTTCCAGGATGTGACGATCGATGATGAGAACAAGCGCCACGCCCTGGGCATGTACATGGTCGAGTACATGAATCCTGACATGTACAACGACCTTTTCTACCTCGACTTTTACAAGGTCTCCAAGACGCGCTGGAAGGTGGCGCTTGACTCCTTCGACGGCCTTGAGGAGGAAGCCGATTGAGGCGCATGGCCAGGCTTGCACAGCAAGTCCATTGGCGTGGCTCCAGCAGCTTGCAAAGGCGCGCACGGCGGCCAAGTCGCTGGTTATGTCGCCTGAGAAGGTGGCCAGAGCTGGATGTTCAGGAAGATCCAGCCATCGGCCACCGGTTGCTCCTGCGCTGCCAGGCGCAGGATCTCGCCCTTCCCCAACTGGCGCAACATCATGATGCGCCATGCCGCAATTCCCTCAATGAGGCTGCGGCAAGCCCATTGCCGTTCAAACCAAGAGCCCTCCTCCAATCAATCCGGGATCCCGTTTCAAGGCGCGCAATTGCTTTGAGATAATGCCAAGGCGGGCTGCATTTGCTGCCAGTGGCTCGTGTTGGAGAAGCGATGAACTACAAGAATATCCTGCCTGGCATCATGTCGATGGAGATGGTCAGGGAGCATAACCTGCTCTTTGTCGACAAGAGCAGGTACATAGCCTGGCTTGAGAATGACGCCAAGACCAATGTGCCGGTGTTCATGCGCCCGCGCAGGTTCGGCAAGACCACACTCACCGTGCTCCTCAACAATTACTACGACATCGCGTCCAAGGACCGCTTCGATGAGAACTTCGCAGGCACCTGGATCGGCGCCCACAAGACTCCCGGGGCTAGCTCCTACTGCTGCCTGAGCTTTGACTTCTCCATAGTTTCGTCAAAGCCAGGACAGGCGCTGGGCAGCTTTATTGCGGTTCTGGCAAGCGGCCTCATGTATTTTTCAGCAACATATCCTGAACTCGGCCTGCCAGCCTCAAAGCTCGACCCGCGTCTGTATGACTCTCCGGCAGAAATTATGATGGCGTTCCTCGATCACTTCTCAATTGCCTCAGGCGGCAGGTCGCGGCTCTACGTCATCATCGACGAATACGACCACTTTGCCAATGCGGTGCTCTCAGGCAGCAGGGCGCGCGCGGACGCCGCAGCGGAGGACTATGACTTCATAAGGCAGTTCTACGCCAGCCTCAAGTCCTATTTCGGCGGCGATCCAGA
This sequence comes from uncultured Aeromonadales bacterium, assembly GCA_902776275.1. GTDB lineage: Bacteria > Pseudomonadota > Gammaproteobacteria > Enterobacterales > Succinivibrionaceae > Succinivibrio. Next base: position 45,811 of record CACYPI010000010.1, on the reverse strand, counting down.
GACGCCGATCGAAAAGCTCTTCATAACAGGGGTGACTTCGGTATCGCTTGACTCGATCACCTCTGGCTTCAACATCGCCAACGACATCAGCGGCCGCAAGGAGTGCGCGGCCATGGTCGGCCTCACCCATGGAGAGCTGTCGCAGGTGATCGACGAGACGGTCGATTTCAGCCGCATCCGCAGCGTGGACAAGGCTGGGCTCATCGAGGCTATGGAGAGGCAGTTTGACGGCTACTTGTTCTCGGATGAGCCTGGCGCCGAGAGCGTGTTCAATACCGACATGTGCCTCAATTACCTCAACGAGGTGATCAGGATGGGCCGGTTGCCTGACAGGGCGCAGGACATATTCATAAGTGCTGATTCAGCGAAGCTTAGGGGCATGATGAACCTCGCAGTGCCTTCTGCGCGCGATGAAGTATCCGATCTGATCCTGGCGAGGAAGAATGTGACATCGGCTTTGCCGGAAAGGCTCAACCTGAACCAAGTGGACTATTTTGACTTCAACGGGCTCGTCTCATTGCTCAAGTACCTTGGCTACCTAAGCTTTGCCAAGAGCAGCGGTTCAGCAGATGGCTCGGTTGAATACCGCTGCCCCAACGAGGTCTACTACCAGATCTTCGTGCGCTACTGCGAGGGCAGGTGCGGCCTGGCGGCACTAAGGCAGATCAACCTCGGCGACATGGCGTCTGAAAAGGCCGACATCGCGCCGCTTCTCAGGAGCGTTGAGGAGGAGATCTCTGAGCTGCCGGACACGGGATCCGCACTCTTCAACGAGAAGACTCTGCAGATGTGCTTCAACTTCGCGGTCAGGACCGACTCCAGCGGCAAGCTCAGGCCGCATCTTGAGGCGGACACCGGCGGGCACGGCCGCGCCGATCTCGTAGTCATGAACAGCAACCCTGCCGGGCGCAACTTCCTGTTCGAGCTCAAGTACATTCCAAAGGGCAGGCGCACGGATGCCGCGGTCGCGGCCAGGCTCGAGGAGGCGAAGGCGCAGATCCTGGAATACAAGGCTGCCCCGAAGATAGCCGCGATCCCGCGGCTTGACTGCTGGGCGGTCGTGTTCTCAGGCGAAAAGCCCGCAGCCTTTGAGAAGGCCTGACGCCCCCGCCATCAGAAGGCGGCGCCACGGGCCGTCCCGCGCCAGGTGGCTTCAGCCGAAGAGCGACTTCTTCAAGGCATTGCAGGCGTAGGAGTAGGGGATGCGCTCCTGCTCGAGCCTCAGACGCGTGCCGTAGCGGTTGTCGCGCAGCGCCTCGAAGGCCTCGTACTCCTTGTCAGTGAGCGACTCGGGCTCGATGGCCGCCTGCTTGGGCTCCTCGACGCAGAGATCCAGGAACTCCTCCAAGGTGGCGACGTCCATCATCACCGAGCGCACCTTCATGAAGGGGCAGGATCGGCGCAGGTTGTTCAATATGGCAAGGCCGTGGGTGTCGAGATCGCCCCAGTAGACCGTGTCGGCCTTGGAGAGCCATTTGGCTCCCTTGAGCGCCTCAAAGCCGTATCCGCTGCCGTAGATTGCGAGGGCGCCGCGAAGCTTGGGCAGCGTGAGGTAGGTGATCTCGTTCTCGCAGATGACGATCTTGAGGCAAGGGGGATCCAGGGCGGCAAAGTTCCCGGCGTCGACCTCCATGTCAGAAAACCATGGCTCGTCCTTGCCCAGGCGCAGGTCGGGATCGAGCAGGCGGAAGCGCACGCGCAGGGGCTTTTGGCGGAAGCCGTAGCGCTGTGCGAATTCCTTGGCGCTGGGCTTGAAGCTCTCGTCGATGGCGTCCGGCGGCAGCGCCTCGTCGAGGATGAGCCCGAGCACGCGGCAGTGGTTCTCGATGAACTTGGTGTCGACGCCGCGGATGTCGGCCTCGCGCACGTAGATCCCAGGACGCGGGTGCGCCACCAGGAACTCGGCCACGGCCATCAGCAGATCGGCGCAGCCGCGGTTCTTGAGCAGCTCGACGGGATGGCTGTCGAATACCGCCGAAAGCCTGGGAAAGCGCGCGGTGAAGCGCTCGCGCATCGCGATGTAGTCGCGCAGCTGCGCGCTCTTGCCGATGAAGGCGGCGGCCGAGGCTGCAGAATCGAAGCAGGCGGCGGTGGGGACCTTCTGGGTTCCAAAGCGGCGGGTGGGCATGGTGGAGAGCTCCACCGACAGCCCCTTGGCGCTGCTCCAGTAGCTTGCGAAGGCGCGCGCGGCGGCGAAGTCGCTTGTGATGTCGCGAGACGATGGGTGCCTGAGCGGGATGTTCAGGAAGACCCAGCCCTCGACCACCGGCTGCTCCTGCGCGGCCAGGCGCAGGATTTCGCCCTTCTCCCACTGGCGCATCAGGCGGTCCTTGAGCCATTTGAGATCGGACCAGCCGCGCCCCTTGAACTCCTCGTCAACCATGCGCCTCCTCCTGGCTATTTGCTCCCGTGCTCGCGTTCCTTGGCCATGTCCATGATGTCGCCCAAGGCCTTCATGAGAGAGGTGCTGGCGGCCGTGGAGTCATGGGATGCCGTTTTCTTTTGAACTGGATCGGGCTTTGGCGCCGCAGCGCCTGCGCCGGGCTTTTGAGCCACGCCGGGCTCCCCTCCCTGAGCGTCTGCGCCGGAGAGCGCCGCAGCATCGTCGCTGTCTGCAATCTCAGCCTCATCATCCTCGATGATGTACTTGCCTCCATGCTCGAGGCTCTCGTCGTCCAAAGCATCCATGCCCAAGCTTTCATCCTGGCCGGCGGCCGATGCGGCTTTCGCCCCGCCATCCGCGGCATCGCCGTCCATGGATGAGGCGGATCCTGCGTCCTGCCCTTGGGCCTGATCCGTCTCATCGTCCCCGGGCCTTGATGCGCCATCGCCATCCAAGCCCTCATCCACAGGCACTGTGCCAGGCGCGGCGCCATCTGTCGCGGAAGCCCCGGTACTGCCGGAATCCTCATCCGGGGCTTGAGCCTCTGACGCGGTGCCGCTGCCTTCCTGTGCCGCCGCGCCGTCCTGCGCGTCCTGGCCTGAGGCTGCTTCAAGCGCCGCCTGAAGTTCTGATGGATCGAACTTGCCTTTTGCGATGAGCAACTTGGCCTTGGCAAGCGCCAGGCGCCTGGCCTGCTGCTCGTCCTGGCGGCGCCTGAACTCCTCGATGGTCATCGTGAGCAGCGAGGTGCGCTTCGTGGCCTTGTTCATGGTGGCAAGGCACACGTGCTGGACGAAGCGCTCCATCACGCCGATCTTCGAGAGCGGGGTGGCGATGAGCACCTGCAGGTGCATGCGCCTGAAAAGATCGAGGCCATAGCTTGCCAGGGCGTTCGAGCCGCGGCCGAAGGCCTCGTCGATGATGACGAAGCGGAAGGTGCGCGGATCGCCCTCGCGGTTGTCGGCCGTGCCGTACTGGTAGGCGAGGGCCGCGGCGAGGATGGTGTAGGCGAGCTTCTCCTTCTGGCCGCCTGAGATGCCGCCTGAGTCGCGCAGGTAGGTCACCTGCGAGCCGTCCTCGTTTGAGATCACCTCGGCTGCGAATGTGAACCAGCGCCTGACGTCGGTGACCTTGGCCCTCCAGCGCTGATCGGTATCGGCGCTGGCGCTGCGGCCGGCGAGGCGGTCGACGAGGTTCTTGATCTGCTTGAACTTGGCCTCGGACTCGTAGAACTCCTCGTGGGTCGAGAAGGTGTTGGAGGTGCATTCCTTGAGTTCCTTGCGGAAGTCACGGATGTCGATGTCGTTGGTGTTGTTGATGTCAAGCTGGATGTGGCAGCCCGGATCGTAGTCGATGCCCTTCAAGGTGCCGTTGATGATGTCTATCTTGCGGCGGATCTCGTCGCAGTGGTTCAAGAGCTTGGCGCTCAGGTTGGCCACCGAGTCGATGGTGGTGCTGCGCAGGCGGCGCTTGAAGTCCTGCTCGAAGCGGGGAATGTCGTCCTCCTCGATGCGCCGCAGCAGATCGGCAAACCCCGGCAGCGCCTCCTCGGAGGCGTCAAGCTCTGAGGTCTCAGGCGGGTACTTGCTCTTGAAGGCGGACATCTGCGCGGTGAGCTGGTTTGAGAGCTTCTCGGCCGCCTCGCGCAGATCGCGGAGCCTCTGGTCGAACGCGCGTTGCATCCTCTTCTCGACCGACTCAGCGGTGGGCAGGGCGTAGGTTGGCTGGTAGGGCTTGAACTCCTCGTCAAGCTTTGGGGCAAGCGCCTCGTCCCAGTTCTCCTTGGTGTCCTCAAGCACGTTGAGCTGCAGCGAGAGCTCGCCCTCGTTGCGCTGGATCTGCCCCTCGAGGCGGCCCTTCAGGCCCGTCGCGTCCTCGATGTCCTTCTCGCGGTCCTTGATGAGCTTCTCGACGTTGTCGCGGTCATCGCGCAGCTTGGCGAGGATGTCAGAGCTCTCCTCGATGGCCTTCTTCTCCTTGAGCAGGTCCTCGCGCTGGCGCTTGCGCTCGTCGGCGCAGATGTCGGAGTAGGAGGGAGCGGAACTCAAAAGTATTGAGGCGGCGTTGATGCGTCCCGTGAGGGCCTTGTTCTGATCGCGCAGCATCGCGGATCTGGCCTTGAGTTCCTTCATGGCCGAGGCCTTCTCCTCCATCATCTGCAAAAGCAGTGCGAGCTTGTCGGCGTTGCTCCAGCCGAGCACGTAGCGGCTGCGGTCTGAGATGTCGTGGCGGTCGTCTTTCTCGTGCCTGCCGTTGGGCGCCTTGACCTGGCCCTGCGGGGTCATGGCCATGTCGGACTTGGCAAAGGACGCGAGATCCTCGCAGCACTCGTAGTTGAAACTGCGCACGAGGCGGTCGCGCAGGAAGTCGCGAAATTGCGAATCGGGCTTCAGACGGATCTTGGAGACCAGCGAGCGCGGCGGCAGCTGGGGCTCCCGCGCGTTCAGGCGCTCGGGCACGCGGAAATAGACGAGGCGGCCCTTCAGGAAGTGCCCGTCCACGTAGCGCATGACGTCGCCGTAGCGCTCCTCGGGCACGAGCATCGAGAGCGCCAGCCCGTGGACCACGCGCTCGATGGCGCCCTCCCAGATGGGCTTCTCCTCGTCGCGCACCTCCATGAGCTCGCCTGCGAAGGGCAGATCCTTCTCGCGCAGGTGCAGATCGCGGCAGAGCATGCTGCGGATGCGCAGCTGGTCGGCGCTGATGTTGGACTGGCGGCTCTTGAGGAGGTCGAAGTCGGCCCTGAGCTTGGCGTGCTCGGATTCCGTGCGCTTCACCTCGACCCCGTTTGCAACCAGATCCTCGAGGTTCTTTGCAGACTGCGCGGTGGCGGCGTCCTTCTCGGCGGCTATCCAGGCGCGCTGCTCGATGAAGGCGTCCTCGCTGTCGGGGAGCTTGCCGCCTAGGTTCTTGATGAGGGCCGCGTAGCTTGCGCGGTCGTGCGAGACCTTGGCTATTTCGCGGTCGCAGGCGGCGATCTCGGTTGCGATGCCTTCAAGGCGCGAGCCGCCGTTCTCCATGATGCTGCGCTGAATGCTCTCGCGCTTTGCGCGGTACTCGTCGGCAAGGCGCTTGGCGTGGTCAATCTTCCCCTGGACCTTCTCAAGGCTGAGCCTGTCGGCGGCGATGGCCTCCTCAAGCAGCCTCTGCCGCTTGAGCCCCAGGTAGTGGGGCAGGCAGTCTGCAAGCGCGGATACCGAGGATATCGTGCCCCTGGTGTCCATGAGCCTGGCGCCGGTTTCCTCGCAGATGGGCTTCAATCCGTCGCGCATCTCCCTGGTGCGGATCACCTTCTCGTAGGCGGCGGTGAGGTCGCGGAAGTGGTCTACGAGCGCGTTGATGGGCGTGTCGGCATCGAATGGCTCGAGCATATTCTCCTGCACGAACGAGGTGATGTCGCTTACGCTCTTCATGCTCTGGGTCTGGTAGAAGAGGTCGACGGCCTGGCTGCCGCTCATGCCGAAGCGCTGGCGGAACCAGCCGCTGTAGGGGGTGAACGAGTCGAAGACCTGCGCCCCCGACTGCCTGAGCTTGCGCCTCAGGTTCCTCATGTCGCGGCCGAAGCCTGAGAAGTCGCGCTTAATGGAGAGGTCGGCGTCGGCCGCGACGTACATGACCGCAACCCCGCGGGGCTTGGTGTCGTCAGGCCACATGACCTGCGCCAGCGTGATGTCGGCGTAGGGGCTCTCCTGGGCGCGCAGCTGCTCGTTCTTGAAGACGAGCAGGATCACCGTGTAGCTGTTCTTGCCGCGCAGACGGGTGTGCACGCCCTCGGCGCTGTTCTCCTCGCTGTGCGATCCGGTGTAGCCCAAGGTGTAGGAGAGCAGCGTCCTCTCGTCGCGCTTGGCCCCGGCTGCGCGGTTGTAGACGAGCTTGCCCTGCGGGACGAGCAGCGTGGTTATGGCATCGACGAGCGTCGACTTGCCAGAGCCGTTCTCGCCGACCAGGAAGCCGTTCTGCCCGTACAGCGGCATGATCCAGACCTTGCCGTCGTAGCTGCCCCAGTTGTAGACCTCGGCGCGGTCGAGCCGGTAGCCATCGGTGTTGAGGTTCTCTTCCTCGAAATCCTGCGCGCCCATTTATTCCCCGTCCTTTGACCTGGTGGCAAGCCTCTCGGCCTTTTCCTTGCCGTATTCGGCGTATCTTGCAAGCAGCGAGTCGATCTTCGAGAGCTCGTCTGCGTCGAAGAAGGCCTTGATGATGCGCATGACCTCGTAGCGCTCGACGTCGCTGCCTTTTGGATCGACCCTGCGCAGGAACCCAAGCTCCTCGGCCTTGGAGACGTTGGCGCGGATGAGCTTCTCCGATCGCATGGCGTTGCCGGTGTCGGGGAAGTAGACGCGCATCATCCCCTGCATCTCCGAGAACGAGACTAAGAGCCTGGTGCCGTTGCCCTCGGTGTCAAACTCGAGCAGCCTCTGGCGCAGCAGCACGAGCAGGAGGCTGAGCTCGAAGGTGAGCTCCCGCCGCGCCATCAGGCGCGGCGGGAGCACGTACTCCGACTCCCCCTCCTCAAGCGTCTCGTCGGTCTTCAAGAAGGCAAAGCCCTCGTCCTCGTAGACCACGAGCTTGAGGCCAAGCTGGGAGGCCAGGTCGGACACCTGCGGCCTCAGGTCCAAAAGCGCCTGCCATAGCCCGCGCCCTGCGTCGCTGTAGACGACACCGAGCAGGAGGTTTGCAAGCACGGTGCCTGCCTGGAACTTGCGTGAGAGCGCGGCGGAGCCGGCTGCCTTTTCATCTGCCATCTTCATCCTCGGTGGGCGCGGAACTGTTCCCGCCGCCCTGCAAAATTCCATCTCCGCCTGAGGCGCCGCCCTCATCTGCGGCGTCAGGTGCCTTCTTGGGGATCAGCGTCTCCTCGTCGCGGCGCGATATCACGACGCGCTTCATCTTGAGCTTGCGCCGTTCGAGATTGGGGTTCAAAAGGCTACCGCCCATGCCGTTCTCGTCCCACTCGAAGGAGTCCTCTGTCTCATCGTCCACTATAACCTGGTACTCGGCATAGCCCATCGTGACGTAGGAGAGCAGCTCCTCAAGCCCGTGCTCCAGGGGGAAGCGCGAGATGATGAAAGGGAGATCCGCGCTGCCGCCCTTCTCGTCGAGCGCCATGTTGATGTTGTGGCGCAGGCGGTTCTCGTCGATGTACTCCATCTCAAAGAGCGACTGCGCGCCATTGGGATCTCCCACGCCCTCCTTGATTCCGTCCGAGTCGAAGGCCACGCGCTCGCGCGGCTTGAAGAGCGGGCGCTCCAGCGGGAGCTTCACGTCGGCGTACGGCAGCTCGAGCTTTATGAGCGTGCGCGGAACCGGGGCGCCCGACTCTGTGATCTCCAGGGCGTGGCGCTGGATCTCGCGGATGATGTCCATGATGCGGGCGTTCTCGATGTAGGCCTTGTCGTCGATGAAGCGCTTGAGCTGCTTTGAGAGCATCGCGATGGTACCGAGGATCTGCGAGTTCTCATCAAGCAGCGTGGGGTAGAGGTCGCGCAGGTTGCGGTCGGCGGGAGTGACCTTGATGACCTTCTCGCGAAAGAGCCTCTCTATTTCCTCTGAAAGCTGGCTTCGCATGTCCGGATTCAATAGCAGGTCTGAGAATGCCTTGACGCTCTGGCCCTGATCGGACTTCTCGATGGAGTGCTCCTCCCCGAAGATGTTCTCCAAAAGCTCGCCCTTGGAGCGCGACCACTTGGTGATCTGAATGCACCGGTCGCGGTACATCCCGCGCATGTTGTACTCGACGGTGCGGAAGTCCGAGATGAGCGAGCGCGAGAGCTGGATGAACTGCTGCAGCCGCTCCTGGATCTCGCGGTCGGTGAGGCGCGGGACGATGCCCTTGGACGCATCCTCGATGTGCTTGTCCAGGGCCTTGCGCTGCTCCTTGAGCTCCTGCAGGTACTCGCCGGGCTCGGCAAAGCGCCCCAGGCGGATCTGCCTGAGGATGTCGATGAGGGTGCGGAAGCGCGACTCGGTGCCGACGAACTTGAAGCGGTCGAGGCTCTGGACGAACGCCAGCGCGTCCTGCGCGTCAGGGGTGATGTCGTACCATGGCTCGCTCCTCCCCTCGGGCATCGAGGAGGTGAGCCAGAACTCGTCGGTCCACTTGGTGAGGACCTTGACCGGGGATGAGAGCGCGTCTGATGGGATCGCCTGGTCGAATGCGGCATCGTCGAGCGCCCCTGAGGACTTGAGGTCGCTGGCGATGAAGACCAGGTCCTCGAGGTCGTGCACGAGATCGGTCTCGGAGGCCGAGGAGCGGCCCTTGTCGGTGAAGGCGCGGTGCAGGAAGCAGAGCGTGAAGGGCGCGGTCTGCGCGCGCAGGAGCTTCCAGCTCCTGCTGCTTTTGGCGATCGAGATGAGCTCGTCAAGCGAGAACTTCATTGATGTTGATAGTTATGTCTGTTTGTTTGCTGTGTTTAGGACAGTATAAGGTTTTTTATGCAGGTATTCTTGTTTTTGTAAAAATAAATATAAAAATATGATTGTGATCGGATCCTGGAATGGCGCCGCATCTGGCGCACTCGCCAGGAGCAGGCGATGAAGGCGGGGTGCAAGGACACAAAAGCGGAGGCTTGCGCCTCCGCTTGGACTTAGGCTTTCGAGGGATCAGTCTTCATGGGGAATGCCGGCGATCGGGGCGTACTTGACGCCCGGCAGCGAGCGGGTCATGCCCTCGACCTTCTTCTGCGTGCCTTCAGGATCGTTGACCCAGTTGCGGTAGAACTCGAACTGGCACTTGGGCTCGCCGAAGCGGTCTTCCTTTGAATTGATGGTGCCTGTGTAGCCGCGGTGCAGCAGCTTGTACAGGTGGTTCTGGGACTGCCAGTTGGCGCGGGCGTCGCGGATGGCGCTGACCGACAGCTCGGCGTACTGGTAGCTGTTCTCCTCGGTGCCGCACTCGCCGAGCACGCTGCCGTCGAAGTCACAGATCACCGAGTGGCCGAAGTAGGAGTACACGCCGTCGTTGCCGGTGGCGTTGGCCACGCAGGCGTAGACGTTGTTGCACCAGGCCATGACCGGCACCACGTGCTGCTCCTCAACCGATGCCGGGTACATGTAGCCCTGGGACCTGACGATGAGCTCGGCGCCCCTCATGGCGCAGTCGCGCCAGATCTCAGGGTAGTTGCCGTCGTCGCAGATGATCAAGCTGACCTTCAGTCCCTTGGGGCCTTCGCTGACGTAGGTGCGATCGCCAGGGTACCAGCCCTCGATCGGGGTCCAGGGGCACATCTTGCGGTACTTCTGGACGATCTCGCCCTTGTTGTTGATGAGGACCAGGGTGTTGTAGGGAACCTTCCTGGGGTGCTCCTCGTGGCGCTCGCCGGTGATGGAGAACACGCCCCAGACGTTGTTTTCAATGCAGGCCTGGGCGAAGATGTCGGTCTCATCGCCAGGAACGGTGGCGGCAAGATCCATCATCTCGTTGAAATCGTACATGATCCCGTGGGTGCTGTACTCGGGGAACACGATCATGTCGAGGCCGGGGATGCCGGACTTGAGGCCCTTGATGTAGTCGGCGATCTTGTGGCAGTTGGCGATGATCTCGGCCTTGGTGTGGAAGCGCGGCATCTTCCAGTTGACTACGGCCAGGCCCACCTTGTCGGCACTGCAGGAAATGTCACCATGCGGCATAATTAAATCCTCCAAAAAGAAAACCAAGCAACGTTTTACGTTGTCTTCAGGTTATCCAGAAGGCGCCTTGGGCAGAATCAGCCAAAAGCCCCATGCCTTACGCAATTATGCGTAAATGCCTCAAAAAGAAACTCCAAATCAAAATGATGAAAAAGGCGGAGGCGGCCGTGCCGCCCCCGCCCAGGTGGGTTGTCCCCGCCCTAGCCTATGGCCTTGAGCGCGATGTTGGCCGCGCTCGTGCGGTTGTCCACCCCGAGCTTCTGGAAGATGAGCTCGGTGAACTTCGTGACGGTCCTCGGGCTGATGCCCAGGATCAGCGCCAGATCCTTGTTCGACTTGCCCTGGCTCATCCAGTAGAGCACCTCGGCCTCGCGCGAGGTGAGGCCAAGCTTTGCGCGCAGCGCGGCCGCCCCTGCGGCCGGATCCATCGCGCTCACCCTAAACACCATGTCGCCCATGGAGTTGCGCTCCTCAAGCGCGGCGTAGACTGGAGGCTTGGTGCCCTGGATGAGGAACTCGCCGCCCCCGCGCGAGGCAGCCTTGAGCAGCTCCGCGGGCAGCAGCACGCTTATGGAGGCGCGGTCCAGGCCTGACTTTGACAGGAGATCCAGGGCCATCGGCGTGGCCCAGGCCATCCTCCCGCCCGATGTGACGGCGACGGATGGCGAGCCTGCGTTGTCCATGGATTCCTTGACCGCGGCCTGCGACCTGCCGCTGCGGATCCTGCTTTCTATTCTGATTAGCAGCTCGCCTATGTCCACGGGCTTTTTGATGTAGTCGTTGGCCCCGGCATCGAAGCTCGGCGCCATGCCGTCCCCCACCTCAAGCCCGGTCATGAAGATCACCGGGATGTCGGTGAGGTGCGGATCCATGCGCAGGCGGCGCGTGGTCTCAAAGCCGTCCATGTTCGGCATCTTGGCGTCCATGAGGATGAGATCGGGCGTCAGCTGCGAGCAGATCCCAAGGGCCTGCACCCCGTCCAGCGCGATGAGCACGGAGTACCCGGCCTTCGTCAGCACCTGGTTTATCATGCCAAGCGTCTCGGCCGAGTCGTCCACGGCCAGGATCATCTTCTTCGAGCCTGCGTTTGCATCAGTTGCCATTTGCCCACCTCCTAAGCGACGCTAGATCGGCGCCCAGTATCCATCCCTTGATCCTGTCCGCGCCCGCCTCGTCGAGCGTCCCGGCCTTTAGGCCGCGGTCGACGGCCTGCTCCACGCCGCCTAGGAAGCCTATGCCCAGGAAGGCCTTCACCTTTTCCATCTCGCCATCGCCTAAGCGCAATGGCATGGAGGGCAAGGCGGCGGGGACGCCGCCTTGCTGCAGCCTGGCTGCCCCTTCACGGCAGTCTGAGTAGTAGCTGATCCCAAGCAGCCGCCCCAGCATGTCAAAGAGCGCGGCCATGCCTACGGGCTTGATGATGTAGCCGTTGTAGGAGTGGCGCAGATCGTTTGGTACATGCTCCTCGGCAGCCTCGGCCGAGACCATGACCACAGGCTCGCGGTGGCCCATGGCCCTGAGGCAGCCCAGGATGTCCCATCCGGTGCCGTCTGGCAGCGATATGTCAAGGAGTATGACGTCGGGGCGCCACCTTTCCGCCGCTTCCAGCGCCTCCTTCACCGTCGAGGCGCACTCGACCTTGAAGCCCACGGGCTCGAGCATGCCGCAGATGAGCGAGCAGTGGTCCGGGTTGTCGTCCACTTCCAGCACCTTGTATGCCTTGCCTGCTGGGGCGATGTAGCCTTTGACTGCCATCGCCTTCTCGTCGGCATTGAGACTCTGGTCCTCGCAGACACGGAACTTGAGCTTCACCTTGAACTCCGTGCCCTTGCCGTACTCGCTCTTGACGCCAAGCCCGCCTCCCATCACGGTCACGAGCAGCCTCGTGATGGTGAGCCCAAGCCCGGTGCCCGGCACGTTCTGGCATGAGGTATCCTTGGCGCGCTCGAAGGGCTCGAACATGCGCTTCATGAACTCACCGGTCATGCCGACCCCGGTGTCAGAAACCGTCATCGACATCACCTCGTCGCGAAACGAGATCCTGACGTCCACCCCGCCTTGCACCGTGTACTTCACGGCGTTCGAGAATAGATTCGTCAGGATCTGGCGCAGTCGCTTGCCATCGGACCGCACGAGCTCAGGCAGGTGCTCTAGCCCGTCCACTGAGAAGGAGATCCCCTTGCGCTGCGCCCGCTCGGCAAAGTACGCACCCAGCTGCGAGACCATGGCGCGCAGCTTCACGCGCTCGTCGCGGATCTCGAGCTTGCCAGCCTCGATCCTCGAGATGTCCAAGAGCCCTTCGATTAGATCTGCCAGGTACCCGCCGCTGGTCCTGATGATGTCGAGCATGCGGCGCTGCGACTGGCTGGTCCCGCTCTGACGCTGGAGGAGTTGGATGTAGCCGATGATGGTGTTCAGAGGCGTGCGCAACTCGTGGCTGATGCCCGAGAGGTAGCGGTTCTTGGCGAGGTTGGCCGACACGGCCTTGTTCCTGGCCTCCACGAGCTGGCGCTGTGTCTCCTGGCGCTTTGCCGCCTCCTCCTCGAGCGCGAGGTTCTTGAGGTTCAGGTCCATCAGCGCCTTGCGCCTGCCTTGGAGCACGAAGAGGAACATGAGGTAGAAGATCCCGACTGCAAGGTCAGTGAGCAGGAACACGGTCCTGAAGGTGCGCACCACCTGCTCTGAGATGTCGGCGCGGCGGAACGATACCTCCGCGATGCCCCAGAGCAGCAGCGAGAACGCGCCCATGACCGCGAAGTAGTTGGCGACGAGCGGGAGCCTGCCCTTGGATCCTGAAAACGCAGCGCCGCGCTTGCACTGCTCGTAGCACCCGGCCTCGAGCGAGCAGCACTCGGCGCAGATATAGGAGCGCTTGGCAGGGCACCACGCTAGGTTCTCCGGGCTGAAGGTCCGGTGGCACGAGCAGCACTCCCCGGGCGATTTGGGATCGTCCTGGACGGATGCCTGGACCTGCCTTCCCCGCAGCAGTGCGGCCAGCACGACCGTGCAGGCCATCGACACGCCAAGGCTCACGAAGTGGGCGTTTGATGAGAGCAGCGTGTCCTCAGGATGCATCTTCGCGGCGATCCCGGCTGCAACCCCCAGCGCCATGGCGATCACGCCCACCGGGTCGATGTCCGGGACCTGGCTGCGCTTGAAGAGGATCTTCCTTGGGCGCAGCCCAAGCGCGCGGTTTACCGTGATGTCGGTGAAGAGCACGCCGTACCAGGAGAGCCCAAGGATCGAGATGATGCTGAAGATGTACAGTGGCATCTCGACGATCTCGCTTTCGATGATCACGAAGGCAAGCAGGGTGTTGAACACCGCCCAGAAGGCGCGGCCCGGGAACACGTGGGTGACGCGGGCGCTGAAGTTCGACCAGGCCAGCGACCCCGAGTAGATGTTCGTGACGTTGATCTTAAGCTGCGAGAGCAGCACGAAGATCACGACGATGGCGAACACGGCGTTGTGCGGAAAGCCGCCTGAGCCCAGCACGTAGGAGAACATCAGGTAGGGCTGCGCGGCCGAGACGCTGTCGGCCATGCCGGCTAGGAGCCAGAACGAGATGATCCCGCCTATGGCCATGTTCGCCATCACCGGCAAGAACCAGAAGATCCCGCCTAGCAGGTTGAAGAAGGACGCCGCCTGGCCCGAGGCGTTTGAGAACCTCAGGTAGTCGACCTGCTCGCCAGTCTGGGTCACGAATGCCAGCGTGATCCCGGTGGCGCCGCCTAGGCAGGCTGCGCTGAAGCCGCTGAAAGATGCATCGGGCAGTCCGTGCCCGCCGCCTGCGATGGCCTGTCCAAAGGCGATCAGGATGATCGCGTAGAGCACTATCCAGATGGCATTCGTGAGGTTCTGGAACTTGGCGATGGCCCTGATCCCGAAGATCGCGAGCACCGCTGCGGCGGTGTTGAAGAGGAAGTAGCCGATCCCAGGCGGGATCCCCATGAGATCCCTGAGCATGTCGAGCACGATCATGCTCTCGAAGGCCAGGAAGGCACAGATGTAGCCTGCGTAGATGAACGAGGAGAGCGAGGCACCCAGGTACCCGAATCCGCAGCCCCTTGATATGAGATCGATGTCGATGTGCTGGCGCGTGGCCACGCGCACGACCGGCACCGAGAGCAGCATGATCGCAACAGCCGACACTGCAAGCGCGAGCAGCAGGTGCAGGAAGCCGAACTGCATCGAGATCATCGCGCCCATCGACTCCTGCGCCAGGAAGGACATCGAACCGAACGCGGTCATGCCGAGCCTGCACGGGCTGATGGTCCTGGCCTCCTCCGGCACCGATTGCAGCGGGTAGTCGTCAAACTCGCCGAGCATCCCTTTCAATTCTCCCCTCCTGGCGCCTCATGTATTGGGCGTCTCCCGCTCCCGCCATACAAGTTTCCAACACTCAGGATGCAGCAGGGCATCGTGTGCACCATTGGCGAGGGCTTGCATCGTGCTGGTGAAAAACTGCACGGCAAGTGGGCGGGAGGGCGCGCGCGGCCGTGAGGGCAGAGCGCGCCCTACGCAATTTTGCGTAACGGCTATGCAGACAGCCGTATGGGAGTTAAGGCAGCCTGCCCTGATACTGAAACCAACGTCCGCGCTGGTGCGGACGGTTCAGGGGGTACGACCATGAAAAGCAAAATTGCAGCAAAACTTTCAGCAGTTCTCATCGGCGCGGCGCTCGCATGCGCCGCAGGGCAGGCCCTGGCAGGCGACAATCCCATCGCCGTCACCGACAAGGCGGTGACCGTGGGCATCCTGCACTCGATCACCGGAACCATCGCCTTGTCTGAGGCAGGCTCCGTGCAGGGCGAGAAGCTTGCGATCAAGGAGATCAACAAGCAGGGCGGCGTGCTCGGACGCCAAATCGAGTACGTCCAGGAGGACGGCGCGTCCGACTGGCCGACCTACTCGGAGAAGGCCCAGAAGCTCATCCTCAAGGATCACGTCGCGACGATCTTCGGGTGCTGGACATCGGCCTCGCGCAAGGCGGTGCTGCCCATAGTCGAGCAGCACGACAACCTGCTGTTCTACCCGGTGTTCACCGAAGGCCTCGAGTCCTCGCCGAACATCATCTACCTGGGGCCTGACGCGACGCAGCAGATCATCGCCGGCCTCGACTGGGTCATCAACGAGAAGAAGGCCAAGACCTTCTACTTCATAGGCTCCGACTACATCTGGCCGCGCACCTCCTTCAAGATCGCGCGCAAGTACATCGAGGACAAGGGCCTGAAGGTCGTCGGCGAGGAGTACTACCCGCTCGGCCACACCCAGTTCAACTCGGTCATCAACAAGTTCAAGCTCAAGAAGCCTGACGTGATCTTCTCGACCGTCGTCGGCGGCTCGAACGTCGCCTTCTACAAGCAGATGAAGGCCGCGGGCATCGACCTTGCCAAGGAGAAACCGCTGCTCCTGACCACCTCGGTCACCGAGGACGAGGTCCTGGGCATCGGCGGCGAGAACATCGAGGGCGGCTACTCCATCATGAAGTACTTCCAGTCCATGAAGAACGAGGAGAACGAGAAGTTCGTCAAGGACTTCAAGGCCGCCTACGGCGAGAAGTCGGTCATCGGCGACACCACCGAGTCGGCCTACCTCGGCCCTTGGATCTGGAAGGCCGCCGTTGAGAAGGCCGGCACCTTCGACATCGACAAGGTCAGGGCCGCGCTTCCGGGCATCGAGCTTGTGAAGACCCCCAACGGCTACGTCAAGGTCCACGAGAACCACTACATGTGGATGAAGACCTACATCGGCCAGGCCCAGAAGGACGGCCAGTTCAAGATCGTCCACGGGAGCGAGCTCATGGAGCCCAACCCGTTCATGAAGGGCTACTGACGCGCATCTAAGTTCAGGGGCGGGGGGCCACCCCCGCCCCTTGGCAGATCAAAAAGGGAGGATGCAGACATGCTTTCCGGTTACACAGCTTCAGAGCTGCTCTCGATATTCGCGATGCAGGGCTTCGCCGGGCTGAGCCTCTTTTCGGTGTTCCTGCTCATGGCCTTGGGGCTTGCGGTCATCTTCGGGCAGATGGGCGTCATCAACATGGCGCACGGCGAGTTCATGATCCTGGGCGCATACACCACCTACGTGACCTCAAACCTGTTCCAGGCCTATGCGCCGGGACTCTTTCCAATCTATTTCTTCGTGGCCGTGGCCGTGTCGTTCATCGCCGCCGGCGCCCTGGGCGCGCTGGTCGAGTGGGCGGTGATAAGGCACCTCTACTCAAGGCCGCTTGACACGCTGCTGGCAACCTGGGGACTGAGCCTCATCCTCCAGCAGGTCTACCGCTCGATCTTCGGGGCCAAGGAAGTGACGGTCATCCTGCCTGACTGGATGATGGGCGCGCTCCAGGTCACCGACAGCATCGAGATCCCCATCAACGGCCTAATCGTGCTCGTCCTCACGCTCATAGTCACCGTGTTCATGTGGGCGGTCATGTTCCGCTCAAGGCTCGGCGTGCAGCTGAGGGCCGTGGTCTTGAACCGCCCGATGGCGGGGGCCGTCGGCATCAACACCGCGCTCGTCGACCGCATCACCTTCTCGTTCGGGTGCGGCATCGCCGGCATTGCCGGCTGCGCGTTTACGATGATCGGATCCACCGGACCCACCGCAGGCCAGCTCTACATCGTCGATACCTTCCTCGTGGTGGTGTTCGGCGGCGCGGGCACGCTCATCGGGACCATCTGCTCGGCCTTCGGCATCGCCCAGGCCCAGAGCGTCATGGAGTTCTTCATGTCAGGCTCCATGGCCAAGGTCATAACGCTGCTCATCGTAGTCGGCATCCTGATGATCCGCCCGCAGGGGCTGTTTTCAGTGAAGGTCCGCAAATAAGGAATAACCAAGGGAGGAATAGCCATGAAAACACCTGCATTGGCATCGTCAAACAAGGGGTTCGCGCTGAACCTGACAGTGCTCCTGGCGCTGCTCGTCCTCGTGTTCCCGTCCTCGATGGACATCTTCCGCCTCAACATGATGGGCAAGTACCTAAGCTACGCGTTCGTGGCGATGGGCCTGGTGCTCTGCTGGGGCTATGGCGGCATATTGAGCCTGGGGCAGGGCATATTCTTCGGCCTGGGCGGCTACTGCATGGCGATGTTCCTGAAGCTTGAAGCATCCACGCCCGAGTACACGGCCTCGCAGACCACCCCGGGCATCCCGGACTTCATGGACTGGAACCAGCTCACCGAGCTGCCGTGGTTCTGGGA
Organism: uncultured Aeromonadales bacterium; assembly: GCA_902776275.1. GTDB lineage: Bacteria > Pseudomonadota > Gammaproteobacteria > Enterobacterales > Succinivibrionaceae > Succinivibrio. The sequence continues at coordinate 28,594 of CACYPI010000010.1, read as the reverse complement.
GGCGTTCAAGAGCTTCCCGCTGACCTTGGTCCTGATCCTGCTCGTGCCGACGGTGTTCGCGTACTTCTTCGGGCTGTGCATGTTCAAGCGCCGCGTCGGCGGGGTGTACTTCTCCATCATCACCCAGGCCATCGCCTGCATCATGACCATCCTGATCGTCGGCCAGCAGGGCTACACCGGCGGCATCAACGGCATCACCGATCTCAAGACCTGCATGGGCTTTGACATCAGGACCAACGGGGCGAAGCTCTTCCTCTACTACCTCTGCGTCTTCCTGCTCGTGCTCGCGGTGCTGCTGTGCACCTGGGTGTCCAGGAGCAAGGCCGGCAGGCTGCTGGTCGCCATCCGCGACGACGAGCAGCGCGTGAGGTTCTCAGGCTATGACGTGGCCAACTACAAGATCTTCGTGCTCTGCTTCTCGGCCTTCCTCTCGGCGGTGGGCGGCGCGATGTTCACGCTGCAGACCGGCTTCATGTCGCCGAGCTTCGTCGGCATCGTGGCCTCGATCGAGATGGTGGTCTTCTGCGCCGTCGGCGGCAGGATGTCGATCTACGGGGCGATCTACGGGACGCTCATCGTGAGCGTCGCGAAGACCGCTATATCCGAGAACTTCCCCGAGCTCTGGTCGCTGCTCATCGGCGCGATCTTCATCGGCTGCGTGCTCGTTTTCCCCAAGGGGCTTGCAGGCCTCTACGCGGACCACGTGATGCCTTTCCTTTCAGGACTCGACGGCAGGCTCAAGGGCGCCTTCAGGGGCGCGCGCGAGGACCGCGAGGCCCAGATCGAGGCGCTCAGGGACGTCCCTGCCGACAAGGTGCTGCTGGGCGTCCCGCCGCAGTTCCTAAGCGGCGATGGAATGGATGGTATTGACGACGGGAGGAGCCTGTCATGAAAAAGAAGGAATTCGCGCTCGAGGTCGAGGGCCTCACGGTTTCATTCGATGGCTTCAAGGCGGTGGACGACCTCTCGTTCTACGTCGATGAAGGCGAGATCCGCGTGATCATCGGCCCCAACGGCGCGGGCAAGACCACGGTGCTCGACCTCATCTGCGGCAAGACCAAGGCCACGTCGGGCTCGATAAGGTTCCGCGGCACCGAGCTCACCAAGCTCAAGGAGAACGAGATCGTGGATGCCGGGGTGGGCCGCAAGTTTCAGAACCCGTCCATATACGAGAACCTCACGGTGTTCGAGAACCTCGAGCTCTCCTACCCCAAGGGCAAGAAGGTCTTCGGCGCGCTGTTCTTCAGGCGCGACCAGGAGGTCATCGACAAGGTGCGGGAGGTTGCAAGGGAGATCTTCCTCGAAGAAAAGCTCTCGATGAAGGCCAGCCTCCTAAGCCACGGCCAGAAGCAGTGGCTTGAGATCGGGATGCTGCTCATCCAGGACCCGGCGCTGATGATGCTCGACGAGCCGGTGGCCGGCATGTCGGTTGCCGAGCGCAAGCAGACAGCCGAGCTGTTGCGCCGCATCACCAAGGGCCGCTCGGTCATCGTCATCGAGCACGACATGAAGTTCGTCGAGGACATCGCGGACCGCGTGACGGTGATGCACCAGGGCAAGCTGCTTGCAGAGGGCAGCATGGAGAGCATCAAGAAGAACCAGCAGGTCATCGACGTGTACCTGGGCCAGTAAGGAGGCGCTTATGCTGGAACTTAGGAAATTCAAGGCAGGCTACGGCGAGAGCGTCGTCATCCCCGGCATGGATCTTTCGATAGCCAATGGCGAGATCGTGGCCCTGCTGGGCCGCAACGGCATGGGCAAGACCACGCTGATGAAGTCGGTGATGGGTGTCATCAGGCCCTTGGGCGGGGAGTGCCTGCTCGAAGGCGAGGACGTCACCAACCTCAAGAGCTTCGAGCGGGTGCGCAAGGGCATGGCCTTCGTGCCGCAGGGCAGGATGATCTTCGGCAGCATGACGGTTGCAGAGAACATCCAGACCGGGCTCACGGTGACGGGGGAGCGAGAGATCCCGGAGGATCTCTACCGCCTTTTCCCGATCTTAAAGGAGTTCCGCAAGCGCCGCGGCGGCAACCTCTCAGGCGGGCAGCAGCAGCAATTGGCGATCGCCAGGGCGCTGGCCTCAAACCCCAAGCTCCTGCTGCTGGACGAGCCCACCGAGGGCATCCAGCCTTCGATCATCAAGGACATGGCGAAGGTGCTTAGGCAGATCCGCGACGAGCGCGGGCTGGCCATCTTCGTCTCCGAGCAGGTCCTAAGCTTCGCGCTCGATGTTGCAGACCGCATCGTGGTTATGGAGCGCGGCTCCATCGTCTACGACCAGATGCGCGACGAGACCGACGCGAACGTGGTCTCGGGCTTCCTCTCGGTCTGATCCTCCCTCAGTCGCCCCCTTGGGCGGCCTCTATTTCGGCCTGCCGGAACGAGTCGCCAGCAGGCTGCTTTTTGCGCTTCAAGGAACGCTTAGATCCGTCTTGTACCTGGCGCCCGAGGTCGTGCAGTCTCTTGCGGGACAGTGGCAGTTGCAAGTGGCCTGGCAGATGCAAACGCCCGCCTTGTCCCAAGGATCCGCACGTGGAGAAATTACATGCTCATGATTTTACATGCTTTAAAATGTTTTTAATTCAAATAAAGCAGTGTCGGTTACGTCATGGCCTTAAAAAGGATCATTATTGGAACCCCCTCGTTTTCCATGGCAAGGCAAAAAGGATGGGCCTTCGTCGACAAGACGCGGTACTTGGCACTCCTTGAGAACGAATGCGGGACTCCCGCCCCGGTCTTCCTGCGCCCCCGCCGTTTTGGCAAGACCTTCTTGGCCGAAATGCTGTATTGCTACTACGACAAGAGCCTTGCCGGGGAGTTCGAGCAGAACTTCAAGGGCACCTGGATCTACTCGCACAAGACCAGGGAGGCAGGCTCCTTCTGCTGCCTGTGCCTCGACTTTTCGGCAGTCTCGTCAGATCCCGGGTAAGCCGGGCAAAGCATGGCCGACGAGCTTGCATGCGCGATGCGCGACTTCGCCTGCAGGTATCCCGATCTCGGATTGCCTTGCGAGCAGTTGGACGAGTATTCCAGCGCCTGCCCTGCCGATCTCATGGAGGCCTTCGCCAAACACTTCATGAGCTCCGCCAGAGGCGGCGAGAGGCTCTTCATCATCATCGACGAGTGCGATTTCCTTGCAAATGGCATCCTCCAGGGCATCGGCGGGGAACCCAGCCATGGGCCGGGCCAGTACGGCTTTGCAAGGGACTTCTACGCCTGCCTGCAGCGCTTCCATGGCCAAGGCGCAGGCAACCCGATCAGCAGGCTCTTCATCACCGGAGTCACGGATGTTTCACTGGAGCTGTTGTTCCAAGGGCTTGAGTGCGCCAGGGACATCAGCTCCGATCGCAAGTTCAGCGCCATGGCAGGCTTCACCCATGGCGAGCTCTCAAGGCTTGCCGATGAAACGCTGGACTTCTCCGCAATGCCCAAGCTTGAGAAGAATGGCCTGATGGCGGCCATGGAGGAGCATTACGACGGCTACTCCTTCTCAGACGATGCCCAAGAGCGCGTCTTCAACCCGAACATGTGCCTTGCCTTCCTCTACAGCGTGGCAAGGAGGGGCGCGCTTCCAAAAAAGGCGCCGGGCAATGGCGACGATCCCGCCGCAAGGCTTAGCGCGCTGCTCAACCTTGCAGATCCAAAAGCCCGCGGATGCATCTGCGATGCCTTGGCAAGATACGGGCAGATCGCCGCCCCCGGTGCTTTGGAGGCAAGGCCGTTCCGCGGCGGTGCCCTGGGTCTTGACGAGGCGGTGCGCCTGCTTTTGCGCATGGGCTACCTGACCTTTGGAGGATGCGGAAACGCGAGGTTCCGTTTGGCAAACAGGCTGTCATCCGATGCATTCTTTGCCTGCCTGGGCGCCAAGGCAGGGCAGGCGCCGACTGCCCTGCAAGGCTAGGGGCCAGTGGCGCGGCTTCAAACCGCCGCACCTGATCTGAACTTGATCAAGACGTGCAAGGCAAGCGCATGCCCAAGCCTTCCCCGGCGCAAAATCCCTGTCCCCATGCCGGGAAACAGTCCCAAAAATGTTAAAATCGTCACGTGTTTTTTGCCTGGTCTAGGCATTTGCGTCTGAGTCTGAGGAATATCGAATGAGCTACATCAACAAGGCCAAGTCAATCGCTGATTACGATCCTGAACTGTGGAAGGCAATCTCCGGCGAGAACCAGCGCCAGGAGGATCACATCGAGCTGATCGCCTCCGAGAACTACGCGTCCAGGTGCGTGATGGAGGCCCAGGGTTCGCAGCTTACCAACAAGTACGCTGAGGGCTACCCGGGGAAGCGCTACTACGGCGGCTGCGAGTATGTCGACGTCGTCGAGCGCCTCGCCATCGAGCGCGCCTGCAAGCTCTTCCACTGCGACTACGCCAACGTGCAGCCGCACGCAGGCTCGCAGGCCAATGCCTGCGCCTATGCGGCGATGTGCAAGCCCGGCGACACCATCCTCGGACTGTCCCTCTCCTCAGGCGGCCACCTGACCCACGGCTCGAAGGTCAACTTCTCGGGCAAGATCTACAACGCCGTCGGCTACGAGGTCAACGAGAGCGGCGTCATCGACTACGACGAGGTCAGGCAGAAGGCCTTGGAGTGCAAGCCCAAGGTGATCGTCGGCGGCTTCTCGGCCTACTCCGGGATCGTCGACTGGAAGAAGCTGCGCGAGATCGCCGATGAAGTCGGCGCTTACCTGATGGTCGACATGGCCCACGTCGCAGGCCTCGTCGCCGCAGGCGTCTACCCCAGCCCCATCGACTACGCGCACGTCGTCACCTCGACCACCCACAAGTCCTTAGGCGGCCCGCGCTCCGGCTTCATCCTCTCCAACTGCCACGACCAGGACCTCTACAAGCGCCTCAACTCCGCCGTCTTCCCGGGCAACCAGGGCGGCCCGCTGATGCACATCATCGCGGCCAAGGCCATCGTCTTCAAGGAGGCCATGGAGCCTTGGTACGTCGAGTACCAGAAGCAGGTCGTCAAGAACGCCCAGCTCCTGGCCTCCGAGATCCAGAAGCGCGGCTACAAGATCGTCTCCGGCGGCACCCACAACCACCTGATGCTCGTCGACTTCAGCGATCGCGAGATGACCGGCAAGGACGCCGAGGCGGCGCTGGGCAGGGCGAACATCACCGTGAACAAGAACACCGTCCCCGGCGAGAAGCGCTCCCCGTTCATCACCTCCGGCATCCGCGTCGGCACCCCGGCCTGCACCCGCAGGGGCTTCAAGGAACCTGAGATCAAGGAGCTCGCCTCGATCATCTGCGACGTGCTGGACAACTACCAGGACGAGGCCGTGATCGCCAAGTGCAAGGAGCGCGCAATCGACCTCTGCAAGCGCTTCCCGGTCTACAAGGACTGAGGGGCCGGGATTGAAGGAAAAGTCCCAGGACAAGCTTGACCGCCGCTACATGGCGCGGGCGCTTGAGCTCGCGTCGCACGGCCTGTACACCGCCTCGCCAAACCCGGCGGTGGGCTGCGTCATCGTGCGCGGCGGCAAGATCATCGGCGAGGGCTGGCACCACCGTGCCGGAGAAGGCCACGCCGAAATCATGGCCCTGGGGGATGCGGGCGGAAGCGTCAAGGGCGCGACCGCCTACGTCACCCTGGAGCCGTGCTCCCATTACGGAAGGACCCCTCCTTGCGCGGTAAGGCTCGTGCACGAAGGGATAAAGCGCTGCGTCATCGCCGTGGGGGATCCCAACCCCAAGGTCTCAGGGCGCGGCGTCAAGATCCTTCAGAGCGCCGGAATTGAAGTCAAGTCCGGCGTCCTCGAATCAAAGGCGTGGTTCCTAAACCGCGCCTTCATGAAGGCCATCACCCAGGGCCGACCCTTCGTCACGCTGAAGTCAGGCATGAGCCTTGACTCCAAGATCGCGCTTAGGGACGGGCAGAGCCAGTGGATCACCGGCCAGAGGGCGCGTGCCTGCGGCATGGACCTGCGGGCCCGCTGCGATGCCGTGATCACGGGATCGGGCACCGTCTTGGCCGACAACCCCCGCCTCTCCGTGCGCTACGACGAGCTGCCGCCCAAGGCAAAGAAGCTCGTGTCGCGCGAGGAAGTGCGCCAGCCTGTCAAGGTCGTGCTCGACTCGCGCGCAAGGCTCAGCCCCGCTGACTTCGACCTCTTCAAGTCGGGCGGGAAGGTGCTATGGTGCACCGCCTTGAAGGGCAGGGATGATGAGATAAGGAAGGAAGCCATCGACGATCGCGTGACGCGGGTGTGCCTGCCATCTGAAGGCGGCAGGATCTCGCTGAGGCCGCTCTTGGACTTCCTGGGGCAGATGCAGATGCGCCGCGTGCTCGTCGAGGCAGGAGGCACGCTGAGCGGAGCCTTCATCGCATCGGGCCTTGTGGACGAGATCTACGCCTTCGTCGCCCCGGCGCTCCTGGGCGCGCAGTCGCAGTCTGCTTTCTCGCTTGACGCCCCGCAGGCGCTCTCGGACGCCCCGCGCTTTGCGCTGCACAGCGTGAAGAAGCTCGGGGCCGACGTGAGGCTCCACTACCTTGGCGCCGAGGCAATGTCCGCCTTCGCCTCCCATGGAGGACGCTGATGTTCACCGGGATCATCGAGGCCGTGGGCAGCCTCATGGCGGTTGCGCCGCATGCAGGAGGCGCCAGCGCCTCCATAAGCGCCCCGCAGGACTTCCTGGAGCGCGAGGCTGTCAAGCTTGGCGACTCAGTAGCCTGCAATGGCGTCTGCCTTACAGTGACCTCGCTTGGGCAGGGCAGCTTCACCGCCGACATGTCCTCCGAGACCATGAGGGTCACCTGCTTTGGCTCCTACAGCCGCGGCACCCTCATCAACCTCGAGGCCGCCTGCACGCCGAGCACCCACCTTGGCGGGCACATCGTGCAGGGCCATGTCGACGGGATCGGCACCGTGAGGACGCGCGCCGACAAGCCCGACTCGACGGACATCATCATCGCGCTGCCCAGTGAAATGCTCAGGTACGTGGCGATGAAGGGATCAATCGCCGTGGACGGCGTCTCGCTCACCGTCAACGGCATCGAAGGCGATCTCATGCGCCTGACGCTCATCCCCCACACCATGGGGGCTGCGGCCATTTCAAACTGGCGCCCCGGCGCCAGGGTCAACCTCGAGGCCGACGTCATCGCGCGCTACCTCGAGCGGCTGTCACAGTTCGCAGGCGGCAAGCCGCAGGGCGGCCTTACCATGGAATCGCTCATCGAAAACGGGTTCTAATCTGGAGTAACTATGTCATACAAGAAAATCGAGGGCGTGCTGCCCTGCGCCGACGGCCGCTTCGCCATCGTGGTCTCCCGCTTCAACAGCTTCATCTGCGAGCGCCTGCTTGAAGGCGCGCTCGATGTGCTAAAGCGCGAGGGCCAGGTTCAGGAGGAGAACATCACCGTAGTCCACGTCCCCGGCGCCATAGAGATCCCGCTGGTGTGCGAGAAGCTTGCAAAAAGCGGCAGCTATGACGCGGTCATCACCTGCGGCTGCGTGATCCGCGGATCCACCTACCACTTCGAGGTCGTCGCCAACGAGTGCTCCAAGGGCATCACCCACGTTTCGCTTTCAACCGGCGTGCCGGTGACCAACGGCGTTCTCACCACCGACACCCTCGAGCAGGCCGTGCAGCGCGCCGGCTCGAAGATGGGCAACAAGGGCGCGGAGGCCGCCGGCGCGGCGCTCGAGCTGGTAAACGTCATCAGGCAGATCTGAAGGGCAGGCGATATGGAACAGCAGGACAATCAGGAACAGCGCAGGCCGCGCTACTCTGCGACTCCGGCCACCCGTCACAAGGCGCGCCACTTCGCGCTCCAGGCCCTCTACCAGTGGGCGATGACAGGGGATGCGGCATCGGACATCGAGTCGCAGTTCGAGGAGGACCAGCCACTGGGGAACGCCGACCGCGAGTACATGCACAGCCTCATCGAGGGCGTGATCTCCCATTGCGAGGAGCTCGATTCCACCTTCGAGCCGTTCCTGAGCCGCCCGCTCAAGGACCTCGACGTCGTGGACAAGGCGATCCTCCGCCTGGGCACCTACGAGCTCAAGTACCGCAAGGACGTCCCCTACCGCGTCGTCATCAACGAGTCGATCATGCTGGCAAAGGACTTTGCCGAGCAGGACAGCCACAAGTTCGTCAACGGCGTGCTCGACAAGGTGGTGCACTCGATGGGCATCGCCTGATGGCAGGCGAGTTCGATCTCATACGGGAATACTTCGAGGGGCACGGGCGCACGCCGTCCGTGCCCCTTGGGATCGGGGACGACTGCGCGGTGATGGCGCCGCCCATGGACAGGGACGTCGCCGTCACCACCGACACCCAGAACGAGGGCGTGCACTTCTTCAAGGGGACGGATCCAAGGCTCCTTGGCTGGAAGTCGCTGCTCGTGAACGTCTCGGATCTCGCTGCCATGGGCGCCGAGCCCTGGTGTTTCACCCTCTCCCTCACCATACCCGACTCATCCGAGTCCTTCCTAAGGCCATTTTCCGAGGGGCTTTTCGATCTGGCCTCGCGCTGCCGCATGGGGCTCATCGGCGGCAACACCTCAAGAGGCCCGCTTTCTGTCACCATCGAGGCCTTCGGCCTACTGCCAAAGGGCAGGGCGCTGCGCCGCGACGGGGGCAGGGCAGGCGATCTCATCTATGTGACCGGAACCCTGGGGCTTCCCGGGCTCTACGTCGACGCAGGCTACGGCAAGGTCAAGGCGAGTCCAGAGCAGCTCTCCTTGCTTTGCGAAAAGAGCATGCTGATAGCCCCGCGCCACGAGTTTGCCTCCGAGCTTTTGCGCCTTGGCCTGAGCTCCTGCGCCATCGACGTCTCAGACGGCGTGGTTGGGGATCTCAGGCACATCGTGGAACGCAGCGCCGTGGGCGCCGAGCTCGACCTCGACGCGCTGCCGCAGGCAGATGAGCTTTCGCAGCTCCTGCCTGACGAGGATGCGCGCATCTATGATGCGGCCTACGGCGGAGGCGACTACGAGCTGCTCTTCACGTCAGCGCCCGGCAAGGCCGGGGCGGTGAGGGCGCTTTCCGCGCGCACGGGCGTTTCCGTCACCTGCATCGGGCGGCTTTGCGGCCGTTCGTTGAAAATTATGAAAGATGATAAGATCGTCACACCCGCGAGGAAGCCCTTTGAGCATTTCTGAGCGGCAAAGGTTTTTTGGAGAATTGCTTTGAACAAGATTGCAAGAAAGGCAGCCGTCGTCACCGTGATCGCTGCTTGCGTCCTGGCTGTCGCATCCTGCGGCGGCAAGAAAGAGAAGTCCCAGATCAGCGAGAAGAGCTCGTTTGAAGAGAAGGCCGCGTATTCAGTCGGCGCCAGCGTCGGCTCCTACCTGCGCAGGATCGAGGATCAGCAGAAGGAATTCGTCGCCCCCTTCGACAACAAGCTCGTCATCAAGGGCTTCACCGACGCCTTGAAGGGCAAGTCCAAGCTCAAGGACAAGGACATCGAGCAGACCCTGCACGCCCTTGACGACAAGATCAAGGCCTCGATGACCGAGAAGGCCAAGGCTGCCGCCAAGAAGAACCTCGAGGACGGCAAGAAGTTCCTCGAGGACAACAAGGCCAAGGACGGCGTCAAGACCACCTCCTCGGGCCTGCAGTACAAGGTCGTGACCGAAGGCTCCGGCGACACCCCGAAGGACGGCGACACCGTCACCGTGACCTACAAGGGCACCACCATCGACGGCAAGGTCTTCGACGAGCAGAAGCAGAACGTCGACTTCCCGCTGCAGAACATGATCCCAGGCTGGATCGAGGGCTTGAAGCTCATGAAGCCGGGCGCGGAGTACATGCTCTACATCCCTGCTGAGCTTGCCTACGGCGAGGCCGGCGCCGGCGAGGCGATCGCCCCGAACAGCGTGCTGGTCTTCGACGTGAAGCTCGTTGGCGTCAAGAGCGCCCCTGCCAAGGAAGAAGGCAAGGACGAGCAGAAGGACGAGGCCAAGGAGTCCAAGTAACCCAAGGCCATGATGCGGCGCCCTAGGGCGCCGCGCAGAGAGGGCGCGCCAGATGGCGCGCTTTTTTTATTTTTTCAAAGATTAGCCGGATCGTTAACATTCAAGATTAAGAATAATAAATCACGAAATTTTTCATAAGACGGAACAGGCATGCCCGAGGCTTCCAATCAAAAAGGCGGAGGCCGCGCTGAGGAGAGGATGCTTGAAAGTTGAAGCCTGGCGCATTCATGAGCGGCGCGCTCACGAGGGCCACGGCCGAGCGCGCGTGGCATTGCGCCCTGTGCCACTCGACGGTGGAGATAGTCGAGATCTCCTGCCGCACCCGCAATCCGTCAAAGCGCCGCGTGCTGGCCCTGGCAGCCGCGCTCTGGGGCGACAACGCAGCGGCGATGCAGCTTGCACACGGTTACGGGATCCCGCGCCCCTGGCTTGAGAGCTTCGCCGAGGATCCATCCATAGGGGGACGCGTAAGGCGCCTGCTTTCGCAGTGGAAATGGTGATGCGCTGTAAAATGGCATGTCGTCTGCCAGAATCCAAGGCGGCAGCATCTATGGGGGTTTCATGCCTGACTTCACCATCGCCCACTTCAACCTCGCCCACGGCTTCCGCGGTGGCGAGCGCCAGACCGAACTCCTCATAAGAGGCCTGGCATCGCACGGCCTGAGGCAGTACTTAGTCTGCAGGGCAGACAGCCCGCTTGCAGAGCACCTTGAAGGAACCCAAGGTCTCTCCCTCATCAAGGTGCCAAACCGTCCCGACGCTAGGCTCATGGGCCATCTGGCCCTTGCAGGCAAGGCCGACATACTCCAGGCCCACGAGACGCTTGCAGCCCACAGCGCGCTTTTGCACCATTTGATCTTCAAAAAGCCCTACGTGATCACAAGGCGCGTGGACGACCGCATCCGCCAGAACGGCTTCAACCGCGCGCTCTACGGCAAGGCCGCCTCTCTCGTGGGCGTCTCGTCGGTGATCTCGGGGGTGATGGAGAGGACCTTCGGGGTGAAGGCTGCGACCATCCACTCGGCCTCCTCGGGCATGCAGCCTGATCCTGCGAGGGTGGAGGAGATCAGGCGCGCGTGGCAGGGCTTCTTCGTCGTGGGCCACGCAGGCGCCCTCGTCGACCGCCACAAGGGCCAGTCGACGCTCATCAAGGCCGCCTCGCTGCTCAAAGACAGGATCCCGAATCTCAAGGTGGTCTTCCTGGGCAGGGGAGCGGATCTCGAGGCGCTCAAGGCCAAGGCGGCGGGGCTTCCCGTCGAGTTCCTGGGCTTCAAGGACGATGTGGTGGACTACATCTCCTGCATGGACGTGTTCGCCTTCCCCTCGAACAACGAGGGGCTTGGCAGCGTGATCCTGGACGCGCAGGCCTGGAAGGTCCCGGTGGTAGCGAGCAATGTGGGCGGGATCCCCGATCTCGTGCAGGACGGCAGATCGGGGCTGCTCATTGAAAAGGGCGACAGCCAGGCCCTCGCCGATGCCATCCTCAGGATCCGCGATGACAGCGCGCTCAAGGAGATCCTCGTCAAGGGCGGGGAGGCCGTTGCCGCCGACAACACCGCCGAGGCCATGACGCGCAGGTACATCGCGCTCTACGAGTCGATCCTCGCAAGGCCCTGAGACCTGGCGGCACTGCACTTAACACAAAGTTAACATTTCATCCTACAGGCAGTCCGTCCCCTTGGGCCGGAGTGCCCGCCAAAGGCGTAGATTCCCGCAAATGGCGTGAAAACGCACCACGTGCCCGGAAACGGCGGTCGCGCCGGGCTTGCTGATACGCTACAGGCAATCCATCAACAAACGGCATTGCCAAGGCTCAGCATGAAAAGATTGAACAAGACCCTCGCCATCGCGGCGCTCGCCGCGGCCGCATTCGCCTCCGCCGCCTTCGCAGCAGGCGAGCCCGATCCTGTCTTGAAGGTCGACTACCTGAACAGCGACCTTCCCGCAGACTACTTCCACGCCAATTTCAGGACCTCGCTCGATCCATCCCACAGTCGAAGCTTGACGCATTGGGCAGGCTCGACTACTCGACCAAGGTCAGCCGCGAAGGCATGGATCAGATCCACGCGGCAGGCGGCGCGGACTTCACGGCCAAGCAGTTTGACTGGATCTTAAAGAAGATGAAGGAGATAGGCGGCGCAGCTCCGGGCAACATCACAGTGCTTGACTTAAGGGGCGAGACGCACGGCCTCATCGACGGCAACGTCTTCATGAGATGGATCCCCAATAACTACGTCAACGAGGGCAAGCCGACTGAGGAGGTGGTCGCCTCTGAGAAGAAGCTGGTGGACAGCTTGAAGGGAAAGGGCACGGTTGAAATGTACGCCACCGACGACAGGTGGAGCGCGGACATAGCCAAGCCCAAGCTCTCCTTCAAGTCGCCAAAGCTTCAGACCGAGGAGGAGCTTGTGAAGTCCACTGGGGCTTCCTACTACCGCCTGGCGACCACCAACCACTTCAGGCCCGATGATCACGAGGTGGACCTCTACGTGGACTTCATGAAGAAGCTTCCTGAGGACAGGTGGCTCTTCATCCACTGCTACGCCGGCGAGGGCCGCACCACCAACTTCATGGTCATGACCGACATCTTCAAGAACTACAAGAAGGCGAGTTTCGATGACATCGCCGCAAGGCAGGGCCTCATCGGGCCCGTCGATGTGAGGGCGGAGCTTGCGGTGACCGGCAAGACCCACTACAAGATGAAGGCCTCGGTTGAAAGGAGGATCTTCTTAGAGCAGTTCTACCTCTATGCCAAGGACACGGACTTCTCAAAGCCCTGGAGCCAGTGGGCGCGCGCCAGGGGCATCTGCCTCAAGTACTACCCGGATTTCTAATCTGGCGCAAAGGGCGTTTGGAATGGAGGGCGGCGCAAGCCGCCCTCCTTGCTGCAGGAGGAACTGCCAAGCCCTGCTGTCAGAGGCCGTAGAAGCTGGCGATCACCTTCTTGTACATGTCCTCCATGAAGGCGATGTCGGAGAGCGCGCACTTTTCATCGGTCTGGTGCGCCATCTCGGTCCTGCCCGGCCCCATGATGATGATCGGGGCGCCGCCTAGTATGCCCTGCAGGGATGATGCATCCGTGAAGAAGGCCACGGGTTCTGCCTTCACGCCGCCTCCAAACAGCGAGAACACCTTCTTGACAAAGCTGTTGCCAGGATCGGTCCATACGGCTGGGATCATGCGGATCTCGGAAATCGCGGCATCCGGGCCTGCGGCCTTTTGAACCTGCTCGATCATGCCTTCCGCAGTCTGCCCCGGCAGGCACCTGATGTCGATGGTCGCCTCGGCGAAGTCAGGCACCGAATTTATGTTGATGCCGGCCTTCATGGTCGAGATGACGAAAGAGCTTCTCCCCAGCACCGGATGGACGTCGGGGAAATTGAAATCGGTGAGCGGGGCGAGGCTCCTGATGAGCTTGCACAGTGCGTTGTCTCCTTGCTCGGGCATGCTGGCGTGGGCAGTCTTGCCAGCCGACCTGGCTTTGAGCCAGAGGCATCCGCGGTGGCCAAGCTTGGGAGCGCATGCGGTGGGCTCGCACACGATGGCGGCGGCGACGCCCTTGAAAAGCTCGGGATGCCTGGCGACGTTTGACGAGCCCAGGTTGCCGGTTTCCTCGCCGCCATAGATGTGGATCGCAAGGTCGCGCCCTTTCAGCCTTCCTGCCATGGATAGGCAGGCTGAAAGCATGCACCCTATCCCTGACTTCATGTCCACGCTGCCGCGCCCATGGATGAAGCCGCCTTCGCAGCAGGCGAGAAAGGGATCGTGCGACCAGGGTGCGGTTCCCAAAGGCACGGTGTCGATGTGCCCGCCAAACAGCAGCGCCGGCGAGATGGCATTCGGGGACAGCCTTGCAGTAAGCGAGCAGCGTCCCGGCATGCCCTGGTCGTACGGATGCAGCGTGACAAAGAATCCTGCCCGCTGGAGCTCGTCTGCGATCATTGACAAGACGTGTTCTTCGTTGCCGGACGGGGAAATCGTGTTCTGCTTGACAAGCGCCTGCGTCCACTCAAGTGCGTTCATGGGATGGCTCCTGATGCTGAGCGTTGGAAACGACCGAGCTGAAATCCAGATCGGGGAAGCCTGCAGGCGGCCTGCGCACGCGGGCGGCCTGCTCGAAGGAATACGCCATGGAGATAAGCTTGGGCTCTGAGAAAGGGCGCGAGAGCAGCTCCATTCCGATTGGCACCCCGATGGGCGCTGTGGCGTCCGGCTTTGAAAATCCCCCGGGGAAGTCGATGGCCGGAAGCCCGGTCACGGTCGCCATCAGGCCGTTGCGCCCATGCTGCCCCTTCTCTTCGGTGGTCTTGACCGCAAGCACAGTCTGGAGCGGGTACATGAAGGCGTCAAGGCGCTCCTGTTCAAGCAAGGAGATCATGAATTGCCTGAGCTTGCGGTTTTTCTCAAGCCTGGCAAGGTATTCAGGGGCGTCAAGCGGATCGACCACCTCCGACTTGGGCTTGAGGTCGGCTTCGACAGATGGCGTTATAAGCCCGGTCTTGACATACTCCTGCAAGCTCCTGACCGGCAGCCTGCCTTCCTCATAGGCGACATAGCGGTCAAAGCAGGGCTTCTGCTCCCACATCTGCACGTCGTTGAACCTGTACATGTCAGGGACAAACAGCTCCGGGACGCTTGAGCGCACGACCACGGCCCCCAGGCGCTCCATCTGCCTGGCGGTGCTCTCAACTGCCTGAAGCACGTCAGGATCCGAGCCTGCGATATTCTCAAGGAGCATGATCCTTCTACCGTTTAGCCCATCGGGCTTGAGTGCGTCCATGTAATCTGGCAGCGCCTTGCCTTTGATGGCTTCAGTGGACTGGTCGCCTGGATCGTAGCCTTGCATCGAGGCGAGCATGATGGCCGCATCGGAAACGCAGCGCGCGATCGGGCCGCACATGTCCTGCAGATCCGAGCAGGGCGAGATCCCGCGCCGGCTGACTAGGCCGCGCGTGGGGCGGATGCCTACCAGGGAGCAGGCGCTTGAAGGCGAGCGGATCGAGTTCATGGTGTCGGTTCCTGTCCCAATGACCGCGAGGCTTGCAGCCACGGCCGCCCCGGTGCCGCCTGAGGATCCGCCAGGCGTGCGCGTGAGATCGTATGGATTGAGCGTCTGGCCCTTGACTGAGCTTATGGTCATGCCATTGTTTGCAAGCTCTGTGAGGTTCGCCTTGCCGAGAATGACCGCCCCGGACTGGCGCAGCCTCCTGGTGGTCTCGGCGTCCTGCGCAGGCACGAAGTCCTTGAACGCCAGGGCCCCGCTGGTTGTCGGCATGTCGCAGGTGTCGCAGTTGTCCTTGAGGACTACTGGGATCCCGTGCAAGGGCCCGCGGACCCGTCCTGCCTGGCGTTCGCGGTCAAGGCGTTCGGCCTCGTCCAAGGCATGCGGGTTCACCGTTATGAGCGAGCGCAGGATCCCGTCGTAGACGGCGATCCTGCGCAGGAAGTATGAGACAAGTGATCTGGAGTCGATGGCCCCGCTTTCCATCTCCTCTTGGTATTCAAGGACGCTTTTCTCAAAATAAAGGGAATTGCCGCTCATGGCAGGCTCCTTATCCAAGCGATAAGGCGCGCCTTTGCAGCACGCGCCTTGTCAAATGCCGTCACACCGAGAGGTGCCTCAGGATCTTCTCCGAGGCGCCGTCCTCATCGCAGCACCCGGAATCGACCAGGGCGCCTTTTGACATGATCTGGAAGCGGTCTGTCACCTTGAGCGCGAATTGGATGTTCTGCTCGATGATGAGCATCGTGGTGCCGTGCGACTCCCTCTCCCACTTGAGGGCTTCGGCGATGTTGTCGATCACCAGCGGCTGCAGGCCCTCGGTGATCTCGTCGAGCATGATGAAGCTCGGCCTGAGCATCAGGCAGCGCGCGACCAAGAGCATCTTCTGCTCGCCGCCTGAGAGCGTGCCGGCAGGCTGGTCGAGCCTGTTGGCGAACACGGGGAAGAGGTGGGTGATCGGCCTGAACAGCTGATCGAAGGTCTCAGGATGCTTAAGCGCGATCTCAAGGTTGTTGCGGACCGTCAGATCGGTGAACAGCGGCTGTTCCTGGGCGGCGTAGGCTATGCCGTGGCGCGCTATGTTGTGCGGCCTCGTCCTCGTGGTGTCGAATCCGAAGAGCCTCACGCTGCCCCTGGCCTTGGGAAGGAAGCCCATGATGGCCTTGAGCAGCGTGCTCTTGCCCATGCCGTTCTTCCCGAGCACCGAGACCGACTCCCCTGAGATGATCTTCATGGAGAGGTCGCGCAGGATCATGGCGTTGCCATAGCCGCAAGTCATGTTCTCTACTTCAAGCGCAGTTGCTTTCATTTTTCCGCCTCGCTGTTCCTGGCACTGGACTTGGTGCCGGTGTAAATGTCCTGGACTAGCTTGGAGTTGACCACTTCGTCCACATCGCCTTGCATGAGGATCGTCCCGTGGTAGAGGACCACGATCTTGGTGGCGATCTCCTTTACGAACTCGAGATCATGCTCGACGAGCAGGCAGCAGAACCTGTACTTGTGCGCCAGCGCGCTGAAGATCGCGCCGATGCTGCGCCTCTCCGAGAGCGTGAGCCCGGCGGTCGGCTCGTCCAGGAGGACAACCTTGGGCTCGAGCGCAAGCACCATCGAGAGCTCAAGGGCCTGCTGCTCGCCGTGCGATAGATCCTTGGCCGCGGTTCCAAGCTTCTTGTCGATGCCGGTGACCTTCATGACGTCCAGGACGTACGCGGGCAGCGCCAGGACTTTCGAGGTGCGCACGAGCGAAGGGCGCTCGCGGATCGTCCTTGCGATCCTCAGGCATTCGGACACGGAGAGCGTCTGGAAGATGTTGGCGTTTTGGAACTTGCGCCCAAGGCCGAGCCTTACGACTTCCTCAGGATGCTTCTTGCCGAGATCCCTGCCGCAGATCTCCACCGATCCGCCAGTGCGGTGCTCGCCATCGCCCATGCAGCGCATGAGGGTGGTCTTGCCGGCGCCGTTCGGGCCGATGATGCCGATCAGGTCGCCGGGGTCCCCGGTCAGGGTGATGTTCTTGAGCACGTCGAGCGAGCCGTAGCTCTTGGTGACGTGGTCCATGACGATCGCATGTCCGGACACGCTGCTGTCCTGGATCTTCGCCTCCTCAAGCTTGATCGGGGCATCGAGCGAACTCTTGCGGGAGAGCGGCCTTATGACGTAAGGCAGCAGGCCCTTGGGCAGGAAGACGATGACCGAGACGAAACCGATGCCCAGGATGAGCTGCCAGACGAACGGGATGCTGTTGCTCAGATAGGAGGAGATCACGGTGATGAGGACGGTGCCGATGACCGGACCCCACAGCGTGCCCCTGCCGCTTAGGGCGACCCAGATGATCATCTCGGTGCCGAAGGAGAATCCGGTCAGCTCCGGGGCGACCACGCCGCTGAAGGCGCCGTAGCTGAAGCCGGCGAAGCCGGCCAGCGCGCCGCACACGCCCAGCAGCAGGGTCTTGATGACGTAGGTGTTAAGGCCGAGGTACTCGCAGCGCTGCTCGTTGTCCCTTATGGCCACGAGGATCTTGCCTGCGTCGCTCTTGACGAAGATGTCGGTTGCGATTGCCGCCACGAGCATGATCGCCCCTGCGATCCAGTACCAGCTTTCGATCTCGAAGTCGAAGGTCTCAAAGCCGGTGAGTCCTGAGCTCGAGCCGGTGAAATTGCCGCCTGAGAGCACCAATTGATAGACCACGATCGGAACTACGAGCGAGATCACGCATGAGAAGAACGGTGCCGCGCCGTGGTAGAAGGAAAGCCAGCCTACGAAGAGCGCCAAGAGGCCTGGAATGACCACCGACAGCACGCCTGCGAGCAGGGCGTATTCGCTTGAAAAGCCCAGGTGCGTGAAAACGAGGCCTGCGCAGTATGCGCCGGCGCCGAAGAATGCCGACTGGCCGAAGGTCAGGTAGCCGGTGTAGCCCCACAGCAGGTCGACCGTGATCGCGGCGACTGCGAAGAAGAACGCCTTGATTAGGGTGTTGACCATGTAGGTGTCGAAGGCAAAAGGGCCTGCCACCACCAGGATCAGGCACAGCAGCATCGGGATCTGCGTTGAGATTTTTGATTTAGTCATGGCTGAACCCCTTGGGTCTGATGCGCAGCGTCGCGGCAGCCAAAACCGAGATGGCCATGCCGCCTAGCACAGGGTTTACGTAAATGCTGACGAGCACTTGGATGGAGCCGAACACGAGGCATGCGCCTGCGAGGGCGAGGAACGAATGGCCGGAGACCATCACCAGCATGAAGGCGTTGGTGAGCCACGCCACGCCCATGTAGGGGTCGACGCTTGAAAGCGGGGTTATGAAGAACCCTGCCATGGTGCCGAGGCCGGCGCCGATGCTGAATGAGATGAAGCGGATCATGCCCGAGTTGATGCCGAGGCTCTCGGCCAAGTTCTCGTTCATGATCACCGCCCTGGTCTTGATGCCGAACCTCGTGCCGTTGAGCAGGGCGATGATGACGCCGCCGATGCACAGCGCAACCGGGATCATGATGATCCTGTAGCTCGAGTATTCGGTGCCCAGGATGTTCCAAGTGCCCTGGAGCGGCGACTCGACGAGCTGGACGCCGCGCCCGAAGATCATGACGATCACCTGGATGATCACGATGCCCAGGCCCCAGGTGGCCAGGATGGCGTCAAGCGGCCTGCGGTAGAGCGGGCGCACGACGAAGCGCTCGATCAGCGCCCCGACCAGGAATCCTGCGATGAACGCGAAGAAGCATCCATAAAGGCTGGGGATCCCAACCCTGGTGATGACGAATGCCACATAGCCGCCGATGGCGAGGATCGCCCCGTGGGCGAAGTTGACTATCTGCATGACGCCAAAGATCATCATGAGGCCTGAGGTCACGATGAAGAGTATGGCGGTGGTTGTGGCGAAATCTAGGACTAGTCCCATAGCATTTCCCTCAAGAAAAGGCGGTTCCGCTCAAGCTGACGCCTGGCGGATCCGCATCAGCGTCAGAACTGGCACTGGTCGCCGGGCTTGAGGCCCATGACCGAGTCGACTACCTTGACCGAGCCGTCAGGCTGCACCTGGGCCAGGTACATGTTCAGGTCGGCATGGCGGTTGTGCGGATCCATCTTGATCACGCCGCGCGGGCCTGTGATCTCAACCTCGCCCAGGGCCTTGACCACGGCCTTCGGATCAGTGGTGCCGGCCTTCTCGCAGGCGGCCTTGTAGGAGTAGAAGCCGTCGTAGATCGGGACGGAGTGCTCATTGGGGGTCTGGTACTTGTCCTTGAACTGCTCCTTCATCGCCGCGAGGAACTTCTTGTTCTCAGGCGTGTCCAGTGAAGTCATGTAAGTGCCTGCGATCACGACGCCGTCGGCATCGGCGCCCATGCTCTTGGCGGTGCTCTCATCCAGCGCGAGGTTGCCATAGGGGAGCTTCAGGCCGGAGCTCTTGAGCTGCTTGCCCAGCGTGACGTTCGGGACGCCTGCGGAGGTGCAGCTTATGATCGCGTCAGGCTTGGCATCCCTGACCTTGGAGATGATCGGAGTCCAGTCGCTGGCGTCGAGGGGCAGGTACTCGTCGCCGACCACCTCGAACCCCGCCTTCTCGATGAAGTCGCGGGTGAACTTGAGCACGCCGCGGCCGAATACGTAGTCGGAGCCGATGAGGAAGAACTTCCTGGCCTTGTAGGTTTTGTTCAGGTAGCCGACCATGGCCGAGGAGAGCTGCTCAGGCACCCAGCCGTTCATGTACATCCACTTGTTGCAGGAGTGCCCCTCGTAGTAAGTGGCGTAGATGTAGGGGATCTTGCCGCGGGAGACGATCGGCAACGCCGCGTTCCTGGCCGCTGAAGTCTCGGAGCTTATGATCGCGTCGACCTTCTTGTCGAAGATCAGCGAGTCGAAGGCCTTCTGCGCGCCTACGGCGCCCGAGCCATCGTCCGCCACCACCACCTCTATCTTCTTGCCGAGGATGCCGCCCTTGGCATTGATCTCGGTTGCCGCGAGCTTAGCAGACTGGATCTCAGAGGGGGCCAGGACGCTGTGCACTCCTGAAAGCCCTACAGGAACGCCAATCTTGATGGTGTCGCCAGCAAAGGAGGAGGCTGAAACTGCCGCCGCTGCAACGGCGATGAAAATTCTTGCTGCCTTCATGATTTATTCCTTCTATCTGATGAAATTGGAACGGTGCGGCGTTTCATCCGGGGAGGGCTGGCCTCCCCGGGCTCTGGCCGCTGTCAGAAGCTGCACTGCTTGCCGGCCGGAACGTTCTTGATGGAGGAGACGAGCTTCACCGAGCCGTCGGATTGCACCTGGCCTAGGTACATGTCGAGGTCGGCGTGGCGGTTGTGCGGATCCATCTTGATGGTGCCGCGCGGGCCCTGCGCCTCAACCTCGCCCAGGGCCTTGATGACGGCCTTGTGATCGGTGCTGCCGGCCTTCTCGACCGCGGCCTTGTACGAGTAGAAGGCGTCATACTCGGGAACCGAAAGCTCGTTCGGAGTCTTCAGGTCGCTGCCGAACTTCTTCTTCATGTTCTCGAGGAAGGCCTTGTTCTCAGGAGTGTCGAGCGCGGTCATGTAGGAGCCTGCGATGATGATCCCCTCGGCAGCCTTTCCCATGTCCTTGGCCGTTCCCTCGTCGAGGGCGAGGTTTCCGTAAGGGATGTTGATCCCGGCTGCCTTGAGCTGCTTGCCCAGTGTCACGTTGGGCACGCCGCCTGCGGTGCAGCTGATGATCGCGTCAGGCTTCTCCGACCTCACCTTGGCGATGATCGCGGTCCAGTCGCTGCCATCCATGGGGAGGTATTCATCCCCGCAGATGGACATGCCGGCCTTCTCGATGTACTCGCGGGTGAACTTGAGCACGCCGCGCCCGAAGGCGTAATCGGAGCCGATCAGGAAGAACTTCTTGGCGTTGTGCTCCTTGCTCAGGTAGTCGACCATCGCCGAGGAGAGCTGCTCGGGAACCCAGCCGTTGACATACATCCACTTGTTGCAGGAGTGGCCCTCGTAGAACGCGGTGTAGATGTAAGGCACCTTGCCCCTTGAGACCACCGGCAAGGCGGCGTTCCTGGCCGCCGAGGTCTCCATGGTGATGATGGCGTCGACCTTCTTGTCGAAGATGAGGGAGTCGAAGGCCTTCTGCGCGCCTACCGCGCCTGAGGCGTCATCGGCCACGACCAGCTCGATCTTCT
This sequence comes from uncultured Aeromonadales bacterium, assembly GCA_902776275.1. Taxonomy (GTDB): domain Bacteria; phylum Pseudomonadota; class Gammaproteobacteria; order Enterobacterales; family Succinivibrionaceae; genus Succinivibrio. The sequence continues at coordinate 7,510 of CACYPI010000010.1, read as the reverse complement.
TGCCGAGGATGCCGCCTTTTGCATTGATCTCGTCGGCGGCGAACTCGGCAGACTGCACGACTGAAGGGGCGACCACGCTGTTGGCGCCTGAGAGGCCGACCGGAATGCCGATCTTGATGGTGTCCTCGGCAAAAGCCGAGGAGACGGCGATAGCAGATGCCAGTGCCAGGGAAAGTGCGGCGATTGAAGTTTTCATATTATTGTTCTTCCTTAAAAACTACCAGCGGGTTAAATCCATGTCTGCCCCGAGCATGGGGTCGTAGAGGTCATCGCGGCGGTCGCGGACGATGTTGTTGAAGGCATTGGTCTGCCTGTGCGCCCTGGTTTTCTTGATGTTGATGTCTGCGTAGATGATCTCCTCGGCGCTCTTGGATGCAGGGCCTGCGAGGAGCCAGCCTTCGGGGCCCACGACTATGCTCTGGCCCAGGAAGGGCTGGTCCCTTTCAGTGCCGACGCGGTCGGCGCAGATGACGTTGAGCGAGTTGACGTGAGCAGACCCCATGGCGAGGATGTTCGCCATGGCCAGGCAGTTTTCAGGCTGTCCTGCCATGGGCACCCAGTTCGTGCAGGTGCAGATGATGTCGGCGCCCTGCATAGAGGCGAGGCGGTAGAGCTCCGGGAACCACCCGTCGTAGCAGATGAGCATGCCGATGCGCCCGATCGGGGTCTTGTAGACCGGCATCCCGAGATTTCCTGCCTCGAAGAACAGGTTCTCGTCGCACCAGAGGTGGTTTTTGCGGTACTTGCCGATGAAGCCGTCAGGGCCGAAGAAGGCGGCTGAGTTGTACAGGCAGTTGCCATCGCGCTCGGTGATGCCGAAGACGATGTAGATCTTGAGTTCCCGGGCCAGATCCCCAATGACCTTGCAGGTTTCACCATCCGGGATGGTTTCGGCCAGCGAGAAGGCTTCCTCCCGGCTGTTGAACACGTAGCCGGTGTTGGCAAGTTCCGGCAGCACCGTGAGGAGCGCGCCATTGCCGGCGGCGGTCCGGATCTGCTCGACCATGTGGGAGACGTTTTTCTGCTTGTTGCCGATTTCAGGTTCGGTCTGGATTGCCGCAACCTTGTATGAGGGGAAAGTGTTATCTGACATGCCGTGAACTCCGATGAAAAGTTGAACCAAAATGCCGCAGTTGATGGCGGTTTCACGGATCAGAAAGTAGCACTCAGCACCGAAATGGCAGATGTTTAGACGTCTTATGACTGATTTGAGACTGGTTCACTTTTAATGGGCATGCTCAACTAATATTTTGATCTACATCAATCTTTATGAAGGGCATTTTGTATGCCATGACGTTTGAGAATTTCAGACAGCTTGAATTTTCCGTGAAATGGCAATTAGTTCGCAAAAAAATGAATTGTTTTGCCAACGCGTCAAAAAGATGCATTGCTTGGGCGATTTAAGCACCGTATTGAAAATACGATGTGCAATATTAGTGCAATAACACTGATGAAGATGTTCTAAAGCAGGTATTTTGTGAAATTAAATAATGGGAAAACAATGGATAGCCAACCAGCATGTCCAACATTTTGCATGAAGGCTGCAAGTGAGAAAAATTGCCTTCGATGCTGGTTTTGGAGTGGAAAAGTTCCTTTTGGGGGAATTGCCTCATTCTGCCGCGTGATGCTTCTCAATGAATTTCCGCACCGCACCAAAGCCCTGGTAGCCTGAGAGCAGGGGCGAGGCCCTCCTGCCTTCGACCATTGCAGCCGCCGGCACGCCTGAGATCCCAAAGCGCCTTGCCACCTTTCGCGAGAACTCCGACTTGGGATCTGAAAGATCGATCCTCACTCCCTTGAGCCCCTTGCCGGAAAGCAGCGTTGCGAACTTCTCCTTGGAGTAGACGTCCTCGTCGAGCGCGTGGCAGTTCTCGCACCACGAGGCACTGAAGGTCACGTAGAGCGGGGAGCTTGCGGCAAGCTCATCGAGCCTTTCAATCGAGCCCACTTCCTCAAATGGCAGCTGCCCCGCCGGCGCGGCGGCCACGTAGACGGTAAAGAGCGTGCAAAGGCCATAGAGTGCGGAGACCACGGCCTTGTGCATCTTTCTTTGCACGTGCAGGGAATCCATGGTGACGTATGCAAAGTAGAACATCATCAAGGCGCCGGCTCCGGCCTCGAAATAGCGGTTCCAGTTCAATAGCGGCATCAGCACGAGGCAGGCTGCGAACACCAAAGGCAGCGCGATGAGCTTTCTCACATACACCGAGTAGGCGCCGGGCTTTGGCAGGATCCTCGCCCCGAAGATCCCGGCGGCGGCAAGCGGAAGCCCCATGCCCAGCCCCACGGCCATGAACATCAGCGTGCCGCGCAGCGCGCTTCCGTCATGGGCCACGTAGAGCAGCGCCGCGGCAAGCGGCGCGCTGGTGCAGGGCGTGGTGAGCAGCCCCGAGAGCGCCCCGAAGATGAAGGCCGAGGGGACTGCGCCGCCGCGCTGCGACGAGAGGCGCTTCTGGATGGCCGCGTTGAAGAGCGCGGGCACCTTGATGGAGATGAACCCGGCGCAGTCGGCCGCGAAGATCAGGAACAGCGCGGCCATCGCGATGGCCATCGCAGGGGAGGCGAAGATCGCGCGTGCCTGCATGCCGGCCGAGGCGAACACCCAGCCAAGCGCCGTATAGGCCGCGACCAGGCCGGATAGATAGCTTGCGTTGAGCAATACAGCGGTGCGCAGGCTGCGGCGGCCTGCCCCCATGATCATCGCCGAGAACACGCCTAAAAGCGGGAGCACGCAGGGTGTGAGGTCAAGCCCCATGCCGGTGAGCAGCATCACGAGCAGCGTGATGGCAAAGGAGCCTGGCAGCACGGAGGACTCCTCCTGACGCTGGGCCTCGAGCGCGGCGGTGCCGGCGCTGCCGTCTGTGGCCGCGCTGTCCTGATCTCCTGCTGCATCTGGATCCTGCGCTTGCCCTCCTCCGGACTTGAAGGCAGGGATGGAGCTTTGCAGATCCACGGGCGGGTAGCACACCCCGGCGCTGTCGCAGCCTTGGAACGAGGCGGTGGCAGAGGCACCCACTGATGCGCCTGAGACCTTGAAGCGGGATTCAAAGGAGCGCGCGACTATCGCGCGCTCCTTGCCGTCAGGCCCCTTGTGGGCCTCGCCCTGCGGGAGGTTGGAGGCGCTTATGCTGGCGCCATTGGCCTCAGCCTTGATGCTGTCGAGGTAGACGTAGGCGCCTGATGCCACCTCGACCCTCAGCACCAGCTCCTTCTTCGCGCTGTCAAAGGAGAGCGTGCCCGAAAAGGGTGAATCGGCAGGCGCTGAGGGTGCGTCCTGCCCCAGGTCGAACATCGGGTCGAGTTCATCGCCGGCCAAGGCTGGCGCTGCAAGGCAGAGCAGTGCTGGGATCGCCAGCAGGGCAAGGATTTGCGTCAGGAATTTTCTCATTTGGGCGTCGTTCAACCCTGTATCATAGGCAGGTGGCTTTCCGCGCTAGCGGCATCAAGCCCATATGATAGCCCATGGCGGCGGCGCAAGGCCCCGCGGGCCTTTGCACACTGGAGGTCTGGTCATGCGTCACCTCATCCCGGCGCTTTTCATACTGTTCGTAGTCGAGATCATCGTGATCATCGAGGTAGGCTCGAAGATCGGCGCGCTCTACACCGTTACGGCGCTCTTCGCGTTCATGATCCTGGGCGTCGCGCTCGTAAAGGCGCGCTTCCGCGCCGCGCTGGTGGAGATGCAGAACAACCCCAGGCCCTCGCTGCACCTCCTGTGGATCCCGCTTGCCGGGTTCTTCATGCTCATCCCGGGATTCGTCTCCGACGCCATCGGCGTGCTGCTGCTCATCCCGCAGGTCCAGCATTTCCTCGAGCGCAGGATCACCGACGGCCTCAACTCGGGCAAGTCGTTCTGGTTCTACGGCCAGGGCAGCGCCCAGGATCCCCGCAGCGGCGGGAGGATCATCGACGCCGAGTACACCGAGGTGCACGAGGAGCACTCCGGCAAGGAAGGGGATTTAGGCAGCTCCGGCGATGATCCCAAGGATTCTGGCAGATCCTGATCTCCTGCAGGAGGCCGCATGAACAAGGCCAAGGCTTATTTCGTGCTCGCGCTCACCTGCGTGCTCTGGGGCGGCACCCCGGCATGCGGCAAGGTGCTCGTCTCCAAGATGCCGCCGCTCACGCTCACCGGCGTGCGCTTCCTCATGATGGCGGCGATCATCTTCCTGTTCCTCGCGCTCACGAAGAAGGGCCGCCAAGAATTCTTCCCGCACGGCAGGCGGGCGTGGATCGTGATCTTCCTGATGGGGCTCACCGGGATCTATCTGCACAACACCGTGCTGATGACCGGCCTCAAGTACACCACCGCCTCGAACACCGCGCTCATCGAGAGCATCGGCCCCACGGTGACGAGCGTGCTGGCGTTCATCGTCATAGGCGAGAGGCTCAGCCCCAAGGGGTGGCTGGGCATCGCCATCTCGTGCGCTGGCGCCATCTGCATCGTCGTGAGGGGATCGCTCGACGCGCTCATGTCGCTTGACATCAACAAGGGCGACGTCATCGTGCTTGTCGCCGAGTCGATGTGGTCCATCTACACCGTCATCAGCTGGTACCTGCCATCAAAGGAGGGGAGCCTGAGCGCCACCGCCTGGTCCGGGTTATTCGGAGCCATCTTGTGCCTCTCCAATGCCGCGGCGGTCGGGGACATCAGGTGCGAGGGCTTCGGGCTCGACGGGGTATTCGCGATGGCCTACATGGTCTTCGGATCCGGGATTGCGGCGTTCGTGGGCTGGAACTGGGGCGTGCTGCGCGTGGGCGCGAGCAAGACCGGGGCCTTCGTTTACATAATCCCGGTGGCAGGCGCGCTGATGGGGCATTTCTTCCTGGGCGAGGTGTTGCTGCCTGCGCAGATGGCAGGCGGCGCGATCATCCTGTTCGGCATGGTGCTCACCATGCGCTCGAAGATCGCCTCAAGGCGCGGATCGCACAGTGTCATCAAGGCCGCCAAGAGCAAGGCCGCCCAGGCGGCGCAGGACGGCGGCGAGGGCGCGGGCCCTTCCGAGGCCAAGAGGTAGCGCATTCCCGCCAGCAAGTCATTGGGATCTGGTCCCAAGGCGCGGCAGGCCGCCCATTGGGCGGCCTGCCGCATCCTGAGAGCATGCACCAGTTCCGTTTCTCCGTAGCCGCCTCAAACCCTGCAGCTGTGCCTCAAGTGCGGAAAACAAGAAATAAACATTAAAAGATCATGCGGTTAATGCCGAGTTTAAAAAATTCTGGCGATCTTCCTTGAAACGCCGCAAAGCGCCCCCATTTTATGAGTTGTTGAAAAAGAGCGCCTGTCGGCGCGGGCCGGGGGCGGGGCCGTTCCGTCCATTGAGAGTTTTTAGATTTTTGGTTTTTTACCGGGGTCATCATGAAATTAGTTCCTTTGTACGATCGCGTTATTGTCAAGCCCTTTGAGGAAGAGAAGAAGTCCGAGGGCGGCATCCTGCTCGGCTCCCAGGCTGAGAAGTCCACCCGCGGCAAGGTCATCGCCGTCGGCAACGGCCGCCTGCTCGACAACGGCCAGACCGCCAAGATGGCAGTCAAGGTCGGCGACACCGTGGTGTACAACGAGGGCTACGCCTCCAAGAAGGAGAAGCTCGACGGCGAGGACGTGCTCATCCTCTCCGAGAGCGACATCATGGCCATCGTCGAAGACTAAACAAAGCGTCAGATTTTATTAACCTAGGAAGAATCACAACATGTCAGCTAAACAGGTATTTTTCGGAAACGAAGCCCGTTCCCAGATGCTCGAGGGCGTGAACATCCTCGCCAATGCAGTCAAGGTCACCTTAGGCCCCAAGGGCCGCAACGTGGTCCTCGACAGGTCCTACGGCGCACCGCTCATCACCAAGGACGGCGTGACCGTTGCCAAGGAAGTCGAGCTTGAGGGCAAGTTCCAGAACATGGGCGCCCAGATGGTCAAGGAAGTCGCCTCGAAGGCCAATGACGTCGCCGGCGACGGCACCACCACCGCCACCGTCCTGGCCCAGGCCATCGTCAACGAGGGCCTCAAGGCTGTCGCTGCGGGCATGAACCCGATGGACCTCAAGCGCGGCATCGACAAGGCTGTTTCCGCCGCCACCGACGAGCTCAAGAAGATGTCCACCAAGTGCGACGACCAGAAGTCGATCGCCCAGGTCGGCACCATTTCCGCCAACTCCGACGCCACTGTCGGCAACCTGATTGCCGAGGCCATGGAGAAGGTCGGCCACGATGGCGTCATCACTATCGAGGACGGCCAGGGCCTCGAGGATCAGCTGGATGTCGTCGAAGGCATGCAGTTCGACCGCGGCTACCTCTCACCGTATTTCGTCAACAAGGCTGACACCTCCACCGTCGAGCTGGAGAATCCGTACATCCTCCTTTGCGACAAGAAGATCTCCAACATCCGCGACATCCTCCCGATCCTCGAGGGCGTTGCCAAGGGCGGCAAGAGCCTGCTGATCATCGCCGAGGACGTCGAGTCCGAGGCCCTGGCGACCCTGGTCGTCAACAACATGCGCGGCATCGTCAAGGTTGCTGCCGTCAAGGCCCCTGGCTTCGGCGACCGCCGTAAGGCCATGCTGCAGGACATCGCAATCCTGACCGGCGGCACTGTCATCTCCTCCGAGCTCGGCATGGAGCTGGACAAGGCCACCCTCGACGATCTCGGCGAGGCCAAGAAGGTCGTCATCACCAAGGATGACACCACCATCGTCAAGGGCAACGGCGACAAGGAAGCGATCAAGGACCGCGTCGCCCAGATCCGCAAGCAGATCGAAGAGTCGACCTCCGACTACGATCGCGAGAAGCTCCAGGAGCGCGTTGCCAAGCTGGCCGGCGGTGTTGCCGTCATCAAGGTCGGCGCCGCCACTGAAGTCGCCATGAAGGAGAAGAAGGCCCGCGTCGAGGACGCCATGCACGCCACCCGCGCCGCCGTTGAAGAGGGCGTGGTTCCGGGCGGCGGGGTTGCCCTGCTGCACGTGGCCGCCAAGCTTTCCGACCTCAAGGGCGACAACCAGGATCAGAACACCGGCATCAAGGTTGCCCTGACCGCCATGGAGGCCCCTCTGCGCCAGATCGTCGCCAACGCCGGCGAGGAAGCCTCGGTCGTTGCCAACAAGGTCCGCGAAGGCAAGAAGAACTTCGGCTACAACGCCGCTACCGGCGAGTACGGCGACATGATCGAGATGGGCATCCTGGATCCTACCAAGGTCACCCGTTCGGCCCTCGAGTACGCCGCCTCGATCGCCGGCCTCATGATCACCACCGAGTGCATGATCGCCGACGCCCCGAAGAAGGACGAGCCTGCGCCCAACCCGGCTGCTGCCGGCATGGGCGGCATGGGCGGCATGATGTAATCAAGCCCAGGGCCTGAAGGGCGCAAGCCCTGAATGAAGATCCCCTGGGTCCGCAAGGATCCAGGGGATTTTTCGTGCGCGCCCTTCAATTAAAATGCGGCCAGGAATCTTCTCACTTCAGTCAGGAGAGGAATGGCCGCAACGGTAGTCACTTGGAATACTGATTCTGGATGTATTTTGCG